>JBOGIW010000001.1:0-8361 GCA_050748045.1 Vicinamibacterales bacterium
GTCCGCACGTTGTCGTACTTGCCCCAGAGCCCTCCTACCGGCCGATCGTACAGACCTCGGGCAACCGTATCCGAATACGTCCAGAACGCTGTGGTATCAGGTCCGAAGGATCTCGTCGGTTCATGCATCGTGCTCACGCTCCTCGCTGGAGAAGGCGCCGCGCCACCGGCCTACGGTCCGCCGCAACGGCTCGCCGGGAAACATCTCCTCGAAAATCCGCCGATAGTGGTACGCCTCCTTGCTGTCGGGCGTGTCGATCGGGAAACGGCGGCTCGCGTCCGCGAGCTCGGCATCGCTGACGATCGCCTCGCAGTGCTCCCTCAGCGTCCACTCTGAGCCGCAGCCCTGCGCGAACTCCTGTTTCTCGCGCCACAGGATCGTGTCAGGGAGCACGCCCTCGAACGCCGCTCGGAGCGGCCACTTCTCCGGACGGTCCTGACTGTGCAGCTTCAATCGCGGATCGAACGCGGTGGCGCGGTCGACGAAGTCTATATCGAGAAACGGGACACGACCCTCGAGACCGTGGGCCATGGTCATCCGGTCGACCCGCTGGAGATTCAGGTTGTGAAGGCCGGACAGAAGCCTGACCGATTCACGGTGAAGCGCGGCCGCGTCGTCAATTGCCGAGAAATGCCCGTACCCCGCGAAGATTTCGTCAGCCCCTTCGCCGTTGAGCACCATCTTGACGTGCTCCGCAGCGAGCCGTGACACGAAGAAGCTGGGAACGGCGCTCCGCAGCAGCGCTGGGTCGTACGACTCCAGATGCCAGATTACGGTTTCCAGAGCGGCGACCACCGCGGCCGGCGTGTAGATGTATTCGTGATGGCGTGTACCGAGGTGGTTGGCCACGTGCCTCGCCGCGGCGAGATCCGGTGCGCCCTCGAGTCCCACGGAAAAGCTGTGCAGCTCGTCGACGTACGGCCTCATGAGCGCGGCGATCAGGCTCGAGTCGAGCCCGCCCGAGAGCGATACGCCGAACGGCACGTCGCTCATGAGCCGTTTCTCCACGGCTCGCCCCAATCCCAGGGCGAGGGCCGGCGCATCGAACGAGGCGGGATTGTCGAGCGGCTGCTTCCACGGCGGATCGAACCATCGTCGCAGGCCGCCGTCCAGCGTGAACAGGTGGCCCGGGGGGAACTCCTCGATCTCGGAGCATGGCCCCACAAGAGCCTTGATCTCCGACGCGAACCAGAGCCCGCCGTCCCCGTCGCGCCCCAGGTACAACGGCTTGATGCCGAGAGGATCGCGCGCCGCGAGCAGGCTGACGCCATCGGTGAGGACGAATGCGAACATGCCATCGAGGGCCGTCACGCAGTCGGCGCCCGTTTCCTCGTACAGGTGCACGATCACTTCGGAGTCACTCCGCGAGCTGAAGCGGTGTCGTTCCTCCAGGCGCGCCCGCAGGCTCTCGTGGTTGTAGATCTCGCCGTTGCAGACAAGGGCGATGCGGCCGTCCTCGCTGAGCAGCGGCTGGCCCCCGCGCGCGACGTCGATGATGGACAGGCGCCGATGACCCAGAACCGCGTGTCCGACGGCGCGGAGACCCGAGCCATCCGGCCCCCGATGACGTAGACGTTCCACGGCGGCGGAGACCAGGCTGATGCCGCGTCCCACCTGTATGGCCGCCTCAGGCCTCACGCAGGCCACAAGTCCACACATGCCGATCTCCCTGGAAAATGATGCAGCGCAAGGCCGAATCCGTGTTCGCGCGCGCCAGCATGTCCGGATGAAGCAACTGCGGGGTCACAGATCTCCAGCCGGCGCAGAAAGAACTAGCGAACCATATCCGCGTAGGGTTTGCAATCACCCGAAGGCAGGAGCTTCGCCAGGGTCACCGCCAAGCGTGGTCGAACAACGGATGGACTCTCCGTTCGGCAGTGTGCCTCGTGAGTGAGACGCGATGCAACCGGCGACGACGAGATCGAAGCCGCTGAGCGATATGGACATCAGCGGGCACACGTTCGCGAATCAGCGTTCGGTCGAACGGAGCCACGACCCAGAAGCTGGATTCCAGAGCAGAATTCTCGTGTGCAGTCGGTGCGCGTTTCCGAGGCAAAGGTCACAGCGAAACCGGCAGGGTTACAATCGCGGTGGTTGAACATGAGTACCGTCGAAGAAGCCCAGGCACTACTATCCAGGATGACGCCGGCCGAAAAGGCCCAACTGCTCCAGCGAGTCGCCCAGGAGTCCAGGGACGCCTATCCGGGCATCGACACGATCGACGGCGTCTGCGGCGGTGAGCCCGTCATCGTTGGCACTCGCGTTCCAGTGTGGGTCTTGGAGCAGGCCCGGCGGGTCGGATCCACCGAACCCGACTTGCTGCGCCTCTATCCTGGGGTGCGGCCGGAAGACCTTGCCAGCGCCTGGGCGTACGTGCGTTCCCACCGGGACGAGATCGATCGACAGATCCGCGACAACGAAAGCGCGTAGACGCCCGTGGCGCGCCTCTTCGCTTGACGAAAGGTTCCCCAGTCCCCCTATGGTGACGTGGCGCCATTTGGCGCTACGCTCAAGCGCCCGAATCGCGCGCTCGGCGGCAAGGCGCCGCTCGCCGTCATCGACACCGGGATCGGAGCGCGGGCCGTCGAGAATGTCCTCGGTCGCATCGCCTTCGGCGGCGTGAGTTGACCCGGGTTTATCGCATCCTCCGAAAACGCTACGCGAAGGCCGGGGATGCCCGGCTTCACTTCCCTGCTGAACATCGCAAAGAATGACGCTGTGGACCTCGCGAGGGGTGACAATTCGCCGTTGTCCGACATCACCGCACAGATCGTCGGCGCAGCCGAAGGCATTGCCGCGTTTGCCGAGGAATGGGAGCGTCTCTTCGAGGCGGCGGCGAGCGAGCCGACCACGTCACTCGAGTGGACGCGCGCCCTGGTGCACAACTACGTGCGGCCGGACGATCGCGCCTTTGTCGTCCGACTCGAGCGCGGCGGGCGGGCCGTCGGGTTCGTGCCACTGCTGGCGCGGCCGTTCCGCGTCCTCCGTCAGCGCTGCATCCGGCTGACCCCCATGTCCGAGGTCTTCAACACGCACAGCGATCTGCTGCTGCTCGAGGGCGGCACGCACGCGATCGACGCCCTGCTCGATGCGCTGCGACGGCTCGATGTCCGCTGGGATGGCTTTCGCATGTCGAGGCTGCTGCAGGAGAATCCGATCGGACCGCAACTGAACGAACGGGCGCGCGCCGGCGGCTGGATCTGCCGGACGAGGCAGCGCCGACCCGCGTATCACCTCCCGCTGCCCGCCACGTTCGACGAGTACTTCGCGGCCCGGAGCGCCAAGTTCCGCAATCACGCACGGCGTATGGAGAAGAAGCTGCGCGCGGCCGGCGCCGTGCGGGTCATCGAGATTTCCGACCGCGCGGCGTTCGAAGCCTCGTACGACGCCCTCCTCCAGGTCGAGCGGGCGAGCTGGAAGGCGTCACGGGGCATCTCCATCCACGGGGTCTCGCACCGGACGGCGTTCTATCGGGAGTGGGGCCCCGCGGCGGCGGCCGCCGGACGTCTGCACGTCCAGCTGCTCATGCTCGATGGCGAGCCGATCGCCCACAACATCGGCTACGTCACGGGCGGCTGCTACTACTATCTGAAAACCAGTTACGCAGCCGCGCATCGGCCGCTCAGTCCGGCCACGTTTCTCCGCCTGCGATTGATCGAGGGTCTGATCGCACAAGGCATCACCCGGCTCGACATGCCCGGTAACCCGTACGACTGGGAAGGTCAGTGGACCGACATGATGCGACCGCAGATCACCGTTTCGATCTATCCGCGCACGGTCCGCGGGCGTGTGCTCGCGTGGCTCGATCGCCGCTTCACTAGAGCGCAGGAGTACGTCCGAAGAGACAGGCGATACAGCCGTCCTGATGAAAGACCGCGCCGGGCGCCTTCCGCACCAACCTTCGCTCGCGCAAGCACACCAGACGCGTGAGTCCAACCAGACCAGCCCGTCCTAGCTCAGCAGATCCTGTACAGGCCGCTGGGTCACGGCCGTCGGGTGCGCCAGTTCCCTCCGATGTACGATGCTCCGTGCGTTGCCGTACAGCACTGTCAGCCTGGCGTGAGCCACCGGGGCACGGGTCGTAGCGGATGCGGCAACCTGCATTCACGGGACCTCGCGCGTTGGGGGGTGGCGAAGAACTGCTGAGCATCGAGTCGCTGGAGGAGCACGCCAGGCGCCTGGCGGCGCTGCTCTCGATTGCGCCGGCGCACCGCTGGCTCGGCCGCGGTCACCTGCGGCAGCTCCAGCACCACACGCGCGCGCTGCGCGACGTTTACACGGCGCTCGCGGAGGACGCCCGGCACGAGGCGATGTCCCCGGCCGCCGAATGGCTGCTCGACAACTTCCACATCATCTCGGCCGCCGCACGCGACATCCATCACGATCTCCCACCCTCGTTCTTCAGGCGCCTCCCCCGCATCGCGGCCGACGAGCTCGCCGGGCTGCCCCGCATCTACGCGCTGGCGCTCGAGCTGATCGGATCGAGCGGGGGCCGGCTCGACGCGCAGCGGCTTCACCGGTTCATCAGCGCCTTCCAATCGGTCACGCCGCTCACCATGGGCGAGCTCTGGGCATGGCCGAGCGCGCTGAAGCTCGCGCTGCTCGACCATCTGCGCGCGAGAGGCGACGTGCTCGCCGCCACGCGCGCCCAGCGACGGGCTGCGGACCGGCTGGCGACCGTATTCGAAGCCGCACCGGCCCGGTTCGACGAGTGGCCGGCGCACGTCCATCATGCGTTTGTCACGCGGCTGCTTCAGCGCTCCCGCGCCCTCGGGGCGCTGGCGTCGGGCCTGCACCACCAGCTCGAAGCGGCGCTGGCCGCGCGAGGGCAGACGATCGAAGACGCGATCCGAGCTGAAGGACAGCACCAGGCGGCCGAACAGGCCGGCATGGCCAACCTGATTGGCAGCCTCCGCCTGATCTCGACCTTCGACTGGAGTGAGTTCTTCGAACGGGTGAGCCTCGTCGAGCAGGTGCTCCAACGCGACCCGGCGGGCGTCTACGGCCAGATGGACTTCCGCAGCCGCGACCGGTATCGCCACGCCGTCGAGGAGCTGGCGGTGCCGACGGGCGAAGGACAGTTGCTGCTCGCGCTGAAGAGCGTCGAGCGCGCACGGCAGATTCACGTGCGGACCCCCGACGCGCGCGACGCGCACGTCGGCTACCACCTCATTGGCCCGGGGCGGTGTCAGTTCGAGCGCAGCGTCGCCTGGCAGCCCACTGTCGCGCAGCGCGCCCGGCGGCTCTTCTTCGCGTATGCCACACCGGGATACCTCGGAAGCATCGCGGCCGGAACCGCCCTGCTCGTCGGCCTGGCTGTCCTGTACGCCTGGTGGCACGGCTGGCGCGGCGCCTCGCTGTATGTCGTGGCGCTCCTGACGGTCGTGCCCGCAAGCGAGCTGACCATCCAGGTGCTCCAGCGGATCATCGGCTATCTCATTCCGCCACGCCGGCTTCCGCGGCTCGAGCTCGAGCAGGTCCCCCCGTCCGCCCAGACGATGGTGATCGTGCCGACCATGCTCGATAGTGTGGAGCGCGTCGCCGACTTGATGGCGCACCTCGAAATACAGGCGGTCGGCAACATCGACCCGCACATTCATTTCGCGCTGCTCAGCGACTTCCGGGACGCGCCGACCGAGACGCAGCCGCGCGACGCGGAGATTCTCGAGGCGGCGCGCGCGGGTATCGCCGCACTCAACGCCAAGTACGCGAGTGGAGGCGGGGACCGCTTCTTCCTGTTCCATCGCCTGCGCCAGTGGAACGAGCGCGAGGGGCTCTGGATGGGATGGGAACGCAAGCGCGGGAAGATCGAGGAATTCAACCGCCTGCTGCGCGGCGCCACGGATACGAGCTTTGCCGTGTCCGTCGGCGACCTGGCGGTGCTGCCGCACATCAGGTACTGCATCACGCTCGACAGCGATACACGGCTTCCACGAGGCGTGGCGCGTGAGCTCGTCGGGATCATCACGCACCCGCTCAATCGCGCCACGTTCAACGCGCGCGCCGGCCGCGTCACCGAAGGGTACGGCATCCTGCAACCGCGCATCAGCGTCACGTTCACGAGCGCCGCCGGGTCGTTCTTCGCGCGGCTCTATTCGGGACACACGGGCGTCGATCCGTACACGACAGCGGTCTCCGACACGTATCAGGACCTCTTCAACGAAGGCATCTTCACCGGCAAGGGGCTGTACGACGTCGAGGCCTTCATGGCGGCGCTCGAAGGCTCGGTGCCGGAGAACGCGCTCCTGTCCCACGATCTGTTCGAGGGGCTCCACGCGCGGGTCGCGCTCGCGTCGGACGTGGAGCTGGTCGACGAGTACCCGTCGAGCGTGCTGTCCCACGCACGGCGACAGCACCGCTGGATCCGCGGCGACTGGCAGATCCTCTTCTGGGTCTTCCCGTTCGTGCCCTCGCAGCGCGGCCTCAAGCGGAACACCCTGCCGCTGATCGGGCGGTGGAAGATCCTGGACAACCTGCGTCGCAGCCTCGTCGCGCCCACGCTGCTGGCCCTGCTCATGGCCGGGTGGACGGCGCTGCCCGGCCCGCGCTGGTTCTGGACCCTGACGGTGATGGGAGTGGCTGCGTCGCAGCTCCTCCCGGTCATCGCGCGCCTGCTGATCGGCCCCAGCCGATCGCAGTCGATTCCGGTCTTCTTCGGCAACCTGCGCCGCGATGCCGCCACCGCGCTGGCGCAGATCCTCCTCAGCCTGACGTTCCTGGCCTTCCACGCGTTCGATACCGCCCATGCGATCGGCGTCACGCTCGTGCGCCTCGTGGTCACGAAGCGCCGGATGCTGGAATGGGAAACGGCGGCCACCACGGCCGCACGGGCGGCGGGACTGGTGGGGCAGCGGCTGCGCCGGTTCGTGGCCGAGATGGCGGCCAGCCCCATCATCGCGGTCGCCGTCGCCCTCGCCATCGTCATGCTGCAACCGGATGCGCTTCCTGCCGCGGCGCCGTTTCTCGTCCTCTGGACGATCGCGCCGGTCGTGGCCTACTGGCTCAGCGTGCCGATGGGCGCCCGCGTCCGGCCGCTCAGCGATCGCGAGCGAACCGTGTTGCGGAGGACAGCACGCCGGACGTGGCGCTACTTCGACAACTTCGTCACCGAAGCGGAGGCCTGGCTGGCGCCCGACAATTATCAGGACGACGGCGCAGCCCCGAAGCTGGCGCGCCGCACGTCGCCGACCAACATCGGCATGGGCCTGCTCTCGACGCTGGCCGCGCACGACCTCGGCTATCTGTCAACAGACGACCTCCGCCGCCGCCTGAACGCGACAGTGACGACGCTGGAGAGTCTCGAGCGGTATCAGGGACACTTTCTGAACTGGTACGACACGGCGAGCCTGGCGCCGCTGCATCCCCGGTACGTCTCGACGGTCGACAGCGGCAACCTCGCCGGCGCGCTGGTCGCGCTCGCCCAGGGGCTCCTCCAGCTCGACGAGCACCCGCAGACGCTCGCGCAGCGGCGGGCCGGACTGGCCGACACGGCGGACCTGCTCGCCGCAGCGTCCTCGTCGAGCGACGCTCGATTCGGGCCTCGGCAGACCGTCACTGACATCAATCGTCTGGCTCGCGCCATTGCCGCGGCGGCACGCGCCGCTGCACCTGAAGACACCCTCGCGGCGATCCAGGCGCTCGGGGCACGGCTCGCCAGCACGGTCGCCGGGCTCGACCACCCGGAGCCGCTCGATCCGGGGCACGACATCACCTACTGGTGTCGGGCGGTGCTCGAGGCGGTGGAGACAGCGACGGTGGAGCAGCCGGTGTCGGCGGGCTCGCTGCGGACGCTCGCCAGCCGGCTGTCCGCGCTCGCCGACGCCATGCGGTTCGACTTCCTGTACGACCGCCGGCGGCGCATCTTCTCAGTCGGGTACCGCCTCGCCGATGCCGACGGTCCGGGACGACTCGACGCCGCCTTCTACGATCTGCTGGCGTCGGAAGCGCGGCTGGCCAGCTTCGTCGCCATCGCGAAGGGGGACGTCCCGCAGCACCACTGGTTTCACCTCGGACGCCTCGTCACCAACGTGGACGGCCGCGCCACGCTGATGTCCTGGGGCGGCACGATGTTCGAGTACCTGATGCCGCAGCTGCTGATGCGGAACTTCCCCGGAACGCTGCTCGATCAGAGCTGCCGCGCGAGTGTCCGGCGCCAGATTGACTACGGGCGGCAGCGCGGCGTGCCGTGGGGGATCTCGGAGTCGGCGTACGCGTTCACGGATCGCGCCGGCAACTATCAATACCGCGCCTTCGGCGTCCCCGGCCTCGGGCTCAAACGTGGGCTGGCCAACGATCTCGTCATCGCCCCCTACGCCACGGCGCTGGCGTCGCTGGTCGATCCGTCCGCGGCGGCGGAGAACT
>JBOGIW010000002.1:0-3780 GCA_050748045.1 Vicinamibacterales bacterium
CCACGCGCGCGCGTGCGCGTCGTTGCTGTCGACGAGCGTGCCGTCGATGTCGAAGAGTACCGCACGGATCGTGGGCATCGGGATGCGGTGTGGCGGATCGCGCGTCGAGTCGGGTCAGTCCGGGTTGCCGTCGCCGGCCAGCGCGACGAGCCGGCCTTCATCGATGCGCATGCGGACGGGATAGATCTGCGTGGCGTGCCCGCCCTTGGCCTCGTACATCAGCTTGTCCGCCAGCTCGAGGAGATCGTGGGCAAGCTGGCGGGCGAGGTGCCGCCGCTCGGCGACCGGCCCCAGCATGAGGCAGACCACGCCGACATCGACTCGGACGGGCCGCGCCGCGAGCCGCGTGTCCTCGATCGTCCAGTCGAAGCGTTCGACGGCTTCGCGGAAGCGCTCGGCGATCACCCGGGCCGCCGATGAGTGATCCAGGTCGGGAATGAGGAAGCAGAACTCGTCGCCGCCGAAGCGCGCGTGCAGCTCCTGTGAGCCGCGCAGGTCCGGCGCCTCTTGGGCGATCAAGTCGTCGGAGCGGACCTGCTCGCGCAACAGCCGGGCGACCCGCTCGATGATGCGGTCGCCGAGCGCATGACCGAGCGTGTCGTTGTACCACTTGAACGAGGTGATGTCGACCAGGCCCACGGCGCACCACGTGCCGCGCTGTTCGAGCGCCAGGAACGCCTCGAGCTGTTCGATGAAACGGCGGAAGTTCATCAGTCGCGTCTTCGGATCGCGGTGCACACGATCGGTCAGATCCGCGACGAGGTCCTCGAAGTAGCGGGCGATGCTGCTTACCGTGGCGTCGCGCGCCTGGAGTTCGTCGCGCAGCCGGCTCATCCGCTCGCCGAAGCCTGCCGACACAGCCTGGATTGCTTCCTGTTTGGATTGCTGCCAGAGGCGTTCGTGCTGCTGGAAGACGTTGTCGATCGCCTCGAGGAGCGCCTGCTCCTGCAACGCAGGCAGGTGCAGGCGGTCCCGTACCCACTGATGGAGATCGGACCGCGATTCGGGCTGCGCCCCGACCGGGATGACCTTCCTGGCCCGCATGGACGGCTTCATCCGTTCAAAGGATGTGCCGTCCGCTGAACTACGCTCGAGTTTGGAACGACGTCAGATCACGCGGCCGTGGGGCCCGAACCATCCGGATGAGGTAAGACTCGCTTCGAGCTGCATCTGGCGCTGGTTCAATTCCACGGTGTCGTCGAAATGCTCGATTTCCTCGCGTCCATCGGGATAGAGAATCACCAGCTCGTACCCGGAGCGGCCATCGGCCGGGCACGACTCGCACCGGATGAACTGTCCCTGACGCTCGAAGAAGAAGACCATGTGGGTGATTCGCCGGAGTACAGCGTGCTCTTCTATTTTCGGCACGCCGTCGCCGGTGCAACAGCCCACAAATTTTCGCCCCTCCGTACGCCTCGACTACACGTCTGTACCGCCCTGATGCTCATCAGCGTTTACACCGAGCGCAAAGCGGCGACGGGCTGGACCTTGGTGGCGCGTCGAGCCGGAACCACGCAGGCGCCAAGCGCGACACCCAGCAGCACGACCGACACGCCGAGGAACGTCAGCGGGTCGCTCGGCTCGATCTCGAAGAGGAGCCCCGAGAGCAGCCGCGCGCAGAGGAGCGCGCCGGCGACACCTACCGCCAGGCCGACGGCGACGACCACCATCCCCTCTCTCACGACCATGCGCAGCACGTCGCGCGGGTCGGCGCCGAGCACGAGGCGAAGGCCGAACTCGCGCGTGCGCTGGCTGACCGAGCATGAGACGACGCCGGCGAGGCCCGTCACGGCGATGCCGAGCGCCAGGGCCGCGAACGCGGCCAACAGCAGCGCCGTGAGCCGCGGCGACGCCAGCGACTCGCGACGGAAATCGAGGAGCGTCTGGATCTCGGTGACCGGCTGTTCGGCATCGATGGCCTTCACGATGGCGCGCAGCGACGCCGCGGCGGTGGTTGGATCGCCCTCCAGGCGAACAACCAGCCGCAGGTCCCGCCACGGCTCGCCCGACCAGGGCACGTACGCCTCGTCGGCCGGGGCGCGATCGAGACCAGCGTGCCTCACGTCCGAGACGATGCCGATGATGGTGGCCCAGGAGCGGCCGCCGTTGCCCGAGACCTCCTGTCCGATCGGATCGCCCGATCCCCAGTACCGGCGCGCGAGCGACTGGTTGATGACTGCCACCTCCCGATCCGCCTCGTCATCGCCGAACAGCCGTCCCCGGACGAGCCGGATGCCGACGGCCGCGAAGTAGTCGGGGCTTGCGCTGCGAACCTGTGCCAGCGGCTCGGGATGGCCGGGGGCCTGACGGCGGCCGCGAATCTGGAACGCGTGGTAGCCGGGAGGAGAGCCATTGAATGGAAAGGTATTCGCCACGGCCGCCCGCGTGACACCCGGCAGTGCCCGGACCCTGGCGAGCAGATCGCCGGAGAAGCGCAGGATGGTCCGGTCGTTGTTGTACTTCGACCAGTTGAGGTCGAGCCGCGCCGTGACGACGTTCTCGGGATTGAAGCCGGGATCGACCTGCTCCAGGCGCAGCAGGCTGCGCAGCGTCAGCCCGGCGCCGATGAGCAGCATGACCGAGATCGCAAGCTGGCCGACGATGAGCGCCGCCCGCGTGCGCCGGCCCGCGAGCCCGGACGTGGCGCGATCGCCGCCGTCCTTGAGCGCCGTGACGAGGTCCTGGCGGCTGAGTGCCGGCAGCGTGCCGAACAGGAGCCCCGTCACGATGGAGAGCCCCAGCGTGAAGGCGAGCACGGTGCCGTCGATCGTGATCTCGTGGGCCCGCGGCGTGAACCGTGCCGCGAAGGCGACGAGCATGTCGAGGCCGAGCGAGGCGAGCGCCAGGCCGACGGCGCCCCCGATGAGCGCAAGGAGCGTGCTCTCGGTGAGCAACTGCCGCACGAGCCGCCCGCGCCCGGCGCCGAGCGCCGTGCGCAGGGCGAGCTCGCGGTCGCGGCGGATGAGCGCCGCCAGCATCAGGTTCGCCACGTTGGCGCACGCAATCAGCAGGACGAAGGCCGCCGTGCCGACGAGGAGGAGAACCACGGGCCGTGCATCGCGCGTCAGCTCTTCGCGCAGCGGGAGCGTCTCGAGGCGTGCGCTCGTGCCCGGCGAGTACGCCTCGGGGTACGCCCGCCGCAGCCGCGAGGCGATCGCCTGCAGATCCGCCAGCGCGTCGTGCTCGGAGGCTCCGTCCCGGATGCGGCCGAACAGCGAGAGACCGCGTGCCTCCCGATCGTCCCGCCAGTGATTGCCGGTGCGGAAGGGGCACGACGACACCGGCATGTACACGTCGTCCGGGTTCGGATACGCGAGCGGCGCGGGCGGGAGCACGCCGACGACGGTGTGGAGCCGATCGTTCATCTCGACCGTGCGTCCGACGATGTGGGCATCGCCGAGGAACGCGCGCTGCCAGAACGCGTGGCTGAGCACGATCATCGGCTCCGCGCCGGCGGCATCCTCGCCGGGGCGGAAGGTGCGGCCGAGGAGCGGCTGGAGTCCCATGACGTCGAAGAAGGCCGCCGACACGACGGCCGTCTGCACGCGCTGCGGCTCCTGCCCGCCGAGGAGGTTGAACGCCATCGAGTGGTACTCGACCAGGTCCGAGAAGCCGGCGTTCTGCGCGCGGTAGTCGCGCACCTCCAGCGGAGAAAAGCCGATCTCGTCGCGGGAGGTGGCCTCGCGCTGGAGCACGCGCACGAGGCGCTCCTCTCCCGCGTACGGCAGCGGCCGGAGCAGCACGCCGTTGACGGCGCTGAAGATGGCGGTGTTGGCGCCG
>JBOGIW010000003.1:0-5620 GCA_050748045.1 Vicinamibacterales bacterium
CGATCGAACGGAAACTTCTGCGCACAGTAGCAGGCGGCCTTCCCTCGATCGGGAATCTCTGCTTCCGTCGCCCACAAATACGGCAGGCTGTCCACGTAGATGACGGGCACGCCGAGATCGGCAATCCGGTTCGCCGCTGCCGGATCGTTGATGACGAGGGCGATGTCCGCGTGCCTCGGGGACCGCTGCACGAACGTGTGTCGCGCGCCCAGCAGGTCGACGGCCGTGCGGTTAATGCCGCCATCGCCGTACAGGCTCACCTCCGTTGCGCGCAACCTGTCGAGAATGAGCCGGAGCTTGCCGAGGCTGCCCCAGCCGAAATCACAGACCGCGGCGAGTAACGTGTATTGGTGGCCAGCAGCCATCGCCGGGCTCGCGCGCTCAGGACGCCGAGACGTGGCGCCAGACCTTCAGCACCGCGGCGGCGGAGATCTCGGCTTCCTCCAGAGGCAGATGCGGGCCCGTTTCGATTTCGATGAGCCTCGGATAACTGGCTGCGACGACCGGGCATCCCTCCGGACCACGATACGCGCCCCGCTCCCTCAGGTATTCCGCCAGCCACGGAACACTGTAGAGCGGGCGATGGGGAATCCGGCAACTGACGTTCTCGGCGTTGATGGCGTCGACCATCTGACGCCGCCTGTCGATGGTGTGCGCCGGCAACAGCACCGGGCATTTGAAATACACACTCGTGCCCCACGCCGGCTCCGGCACGATGGTCATCTCCGTGTCGCGAAAGAGACGCGCGTAGCAGGTGGCGGCCTGCTGCCTGGCGCGAATCTCGTCGTCCAGCCGGTCCAACCCGTCGAGCGCGATGATCGACGGGAGCTCCGCCAGCCGATAGTTGTAGCCGAGCGACCGATAGTCGTCCCAGCCGGGACCCTTGCCGTAGTTCGAGAGGGTGCGGAGTTGGTGGTGCTTCTCCTCGCCCCGGCACAGGACCATGCCCCCTTCGCCGCAGGCGATGTGCTTTCTCACCGAGAAGGCGTATGTCGCGTAGTCGCCGAAGGTACCCACGACGCGGTCGTGAATCCGCGCGCCGAGCGCTTGCGCACAGTCTTCGATGAGCGCCAGGCCGTGAGCGTCGCACACCTCGCGCAGCGCGGCGGCGTTCGAAGGATATCCCCAGAAATGCACCGGGAGGATGGCTCTGGTCCGGGGCCCGACGAGCCGCGCGGCGTGCGCCACGTCGAGGGTCAGGCTCTCGGGCTCGGCGTCGCAGATGATGGGGACGCCGCCGTTCTGCACGACGGCCGTCGCCGCCGCCACGAAACAGAGCGCCGGCACGATCACTTCGTCGCCGGGCCCGATGCCTGCCGCCGTCACGGCCGTATGCAGGGCGCTCGTTCCGGAGTTGACCGCTACTCCCCGGAGGTCGGGTCCATGGTAGCGGGCGAAGGCCTCTTCGAGCTGCCTCGCGCAGGGGCCGTTGTAGTAGTCCGACAGCCTGCCTGTTTCGAGGAGCGCCATGACGCGCCGGCGAGCCTGCTCGGATATCGCGACGCTCGTGTCGACCGGATGCGGTCGTGCGGGGGAGCCGCCGAGGACGGCAAGGTCCGCCCCGCGCGGGTCGTCAGTTCGGGCCTGGCCTGGTCGCATGATGGCTGAGATCGAATCAGAAATGCCATGCCGCCACAAGTCTCGACCGCGCGACGTCGTCACTGTACCCCGCCGCCGTCGTCGAACAGCCGCGGCACACCGTGGGCCCGGCGGCACGGAAGACGCGCACATGCTCGTCGAAGTCCGCGCCGTCCAGGGTCCACCGCCGGTCGGTTCTCATCAGCACGCCGCCGCCTGATTCATCCGCGCTGCGGTGGGGCAGCAGGCTGCAGCCGAAGCCGCGCCCACCTTTCGCATCGAGGTAGATCACGTCCCCGACGAGATGGCACGCTGGCGGGCCGGGTCGGGGCGTCACGCCGGACTCGAAGAAGAGCCTGCGTTCCTCCTCGGTGTCGCCGTAGAAGCGCTTTCCCATCGGGATGAGCGCCGCGCGGGGGCCGCCGTCGTACATCGCCTCGCACACGGCGCGGACGTGTTCCGGATCGCGATAGGCGATCGGCCCCTCGAGCTTGATCGCGGAGAGCTCCCATTGGCTCACCCCGAGGTCGGTCAGCCGGCGCTGCAGCCGCGGCATCTCTTCGTAGTTGTGCGGGCCGACGACCGTGTTGACGCGGGTCAGCACGCCGTGGTCGCGCGCGAGCGCCAGGCCCGCGGCGCACTTGTCGAAGAGGCCCGGCGTGTTGCGATAGTAATCGTGCGTCTCGGCGGACGCGCCGTCGACGCTGACAATGACCTGCGCGAGGCCCGCCTGCGACAGCGCGCGGATCATCGCCGGCAGGAGCGCGCCATTGGTAATCACCGACATCTTCATCCCCGCATCGGTGCCGGCACGAACGAGCGCCACGACATCGGCGTGCAGCAGCGGCTCGCCGCCTGTGAACCGCACGATCCCGACACCGAGCGTGCGAGCGTCGGGAAGGAGGCCTTCGAATTCCTCCAGCGTGAACCGGTACCGATCCTGCGAGAGCGCGAACCGGCACATGAAGCAGTCGGCGTTGCACGCTTCGAGAATCCTGATGAACAGGTAGCGCGTTCGCGAAGTGGCCATCGGAAGTCCGCGTCCGGGGACTACGCGTGGCCGGGACCAGGGAGCCGCGACAGCGCGACGGCCGCTGCGACGGCGACGTTCAGGCTCTCGACGCCCGGCCGGCCCGCCGGAATCCGCACGAGGACGTCCGAGAACTTTTTCGTCCGCTGTCGAAGCCCTTCGCCCTCGGCACCGAGCACGAGCACGTTCTTGCCGCCGAATTCTATCTCGTCCAGCGTCCGCTCGCCCCGCTCGTCGAGCCCGTAGACCGAGAACCCCAGCTCCTTCAGCATGTCCAGGCTTCGTGCGAGGTTGATCACCTTGAAGATCTTCACGTACTCGGCGCCGCCGACGGCGACGCGGACGACGCTTGGCGTGACGTCGGCGGACCGGTTCTTGAGCAGGAGAATGGCGTCGGCGCCAAAAAAGGCGGCGTTGCGCAGAATCGCCGCCAGGTTGTGCGGATTGGACACCTGGTCGAGCGCCAGCACGATGCGGCCATCCGCGAGCAGATCCAGGTCCTGCTCGCCGTAGATCGTGCGCGGATCGGCGAAGGCGAAGACCCCTTGATGCCTGAACTGCCGCTCATCGCTCGTGAACCGCGCCAGGCGCAGGAATTCGTCCATCGGCAGCACGTCGGGCGTGACGCCAGCCGAGAGCGCCAGGTGCCGGATCTCGTCGATGACCGGATCCGTGCCGGGCAGCACGACGACCCGGCGCACGTCCGTCGGCCGAGTCCGCAGGACCGCTCGAACGGGATGCTTCCCGAAGACTCGCTCCAGTCTCGACGTGTGTCCCGGTCGAGGTGGCGCGTGGGTCTCGGCCCCCCGTCGCCCGGGACGATGGGGGGGCGGCCGCATGGCTCGAGGTCTGGAGGGGGTCACAATCAGCGGAAAGGGTACCACCGAGCGTCCATCAGGAAGCACTCGAACCGGCAGGGTGCCACTCCGCACCGAGCGGCGTGCGGCGTCCGAGAGCTCGGTTGAGGGGGTAGTACCACTTGCCGACCGCATATCCCTCCTTGTCCGTGCAGTTCGCGCACAAGCGCACGCCGCCGAGCTTCCCGTCACGATGGCAGGACCTGAGCTGTCGAAGGCGCTCGCCCTTCCAGATCTCGTCGAGCGATTGGGTGCCGGCGTGCCCCAGCGTCATGAGGCCGTCGTAGTCGAAACAGCACGGCACCACGCGTCCGTCCCAGAGGATCGTCAGCGACGTCCACGGTTTGTCACAGACGAGGGTCGACGCGTCGGGTGGAGCTTCAACCCGGAGACTGGCGATCGCCTCGCTCGCGCCGTCCCACGTGACGTACGATTTGACCTTCAGCCGCTTCAAGCCTGGTACGCCGCGCCACTTGCGGAGCCACGCGTCAATCTCGTGAGCGTTCTGCTTCTGCCTGACGATCTGGAGAACGATCTCCGGCTTCTTCTTCCTCGACCGGCGGCGATAGTCGATGAGCGCCAGCAGCCGCTCCTCGGCGAGCGCGAGATTCCGGGCGGCTGGCCCACGCACGAGCGCCGACGTGGCGTCGGTCGCGCCATCCACGGACAGCACGAGCTCGTGAAGTGCGTTGTCCACCACGGCTTGAATCCGCGGCGCCGTGAGCAGAATCGGATTCGCCGACAGGTACGTGCGGATGCGCTTCTCGTGCGCCCACCGGATGAAGGTCCCGATATCCCGGTGCAGAAGCGAATCGCCGAAATGGTGAAGCAGGACGCGCGACGTGGTGCCGGCTGCCTGCTCGATGATGCGGCGGTAGAGATCTCTGCTCATGTACCCGAGCGGGCGGCTCATCTGTTCCGTTCGCGGGCACATGGCGCACGTCATCGGGCAGTGATTGGTCAGCTCGATCTGGAAGACGACGGGCTTTCCGATCGAATCGAGCCACTGCCGGTTGTAGGCGAACTGCTGCCGCTCGCTGTTCAACCGTCGTTGGAGTGCCACGAGCGCGTGCATCGGCCCACGTAGTGTAAAGCCATGGGCTCCCGATCTCCACACGCTGGCGGGCGGACGCAACGGCCGTGGGCGACGCGCTGACGATTACGCGCCGCCGGAGCCGCTGCCTGGGCTGGGAGGCGTGGTCGGCCGCGCGGGAGGCGTTCGTGCCGGCCCGCTATGCAGCCGGACTTGCACCACGGGCTGCTAAACCCGCCGCACCTCATCGATGTAATTTCCGCCGGACGTTCAATGAATCTTCCATCCAACGTTGCCCATCGTCCACGAGTACTACGGGACGTCGGAAGCCGGGATGGTGTCGCGGTCGAGCGCGCACGAGTGGCTACGCAAACCGGGAACGGTCGGCAAACCCTGGCCCGGGCGGCGCGTGGCGATCTATGGCGACGATGGCCGCCGGCTGCCGCCCGATTGCGAGGGCGTGATCTACATGAGCCTCGGACCCGTGCCCGACTTCACGTACCACAACAACGAGCGTGGACGCGAGGAGATCGAGCGCGACGGGCTGATCACCAACGGGGACATCGGGTACCAGGACGAGGACGGCTATCTGTTCCTGCGTGATCGCAAGCAGGATGTCGTGATCCTGGGTGGCGCGAACATCTGGCCGGCCGAGATCGAGGCTGTGATGGCGGAGCATCCGGCCGTTGCGGACTGCGCGGTCTTCGGCATTCCTGACGACGAGTATGGAGAGGTTCCGGCGGCCGTGGTGCAGTTCCTGAACGGCCACTCGGCTTCGGCGGAGGAGCTGCGTGCGTTCGTAGGCGCCCGGCTTGCCCGGTTCAAGGTTCCGCGCGTCGTCGAGATCCGGGAATCGCTGCCGCGCGACGATTCGGGGAAGATTTTCAAACGTCTCCTTCGCGAGCCGTACTGGGCGCAGGCCGGACGGCGCATCTGAGGCGCTCGTGACGACACTCTCGGGACCGAAGACGAACCCGGACGACGCGCCGGTCCGAGCCGCCGCGGCTCAAGGGCCTTGCATCGATCCGTGGCAGACGCGCGTCGACCTGGCGGCGCTGTACCGCCTGTTTGTCCACTACGGGTGGACCGATCTCACCTACACGCACATCTCGGCGCGCGTGC
>JBOGIW010000004.1:0-11792 GCA_050748045.1 Vicinamibacterales bacterium
GGTTCGCGGACAGCCGAGTGCGGATTGCGGATCGCGGATTACGCGACCTCGAGCTTGGCGAATTTGGCGCGAAGCGTCTTCTGGCCGACGGTGCCGAACCGCACGACGAGCTTCGTGTCGTCCTCGAGCGGTTCAACGCTGACGACCGTTCCCACGCCGAAATGCGGATGGCGGACGCGGAGCCCTGGCTTCAGCTCGAACAGCACCGACTGGTTTTCGTCTTCGTACGCGTAGGCGGTGCTCTCTTCCCGCACGCGGCCGCGATACCCGCCGCCGCGGCCGTATCGCCCCGCCTGCCCCGAGCCCGACGCCCGGAACTGCGAGAAGCTCGACTGATACGGCGAGATGAACGCGGACGGCACCTCGTCGAGCAGCGCGCGCGGGATCTCGTCGATGAACCGCGACGGCACCGTGGCCTGGTACTCGCCGAACGTGCGGCGGCGTGCCGCTGAGGTCAGCGCGAGGCGCCGTTGTGCCCGCGTGATGCCGACGTAACAGAGCCGCCGCTCCTCTTCCAGTTCCGCCTCGTCTTCGGTCGAGCGCGAGTGCGGGAACAGGCCCTCCTCGAGCCCCGTGATGACGACCACCGGGAACTCGAGCCCCTTGGCGCTGTGCAGCGTCATCATGAGGACGCGCGCGTCGCGCGAGCCCGCCTCCTCGTCCACATCGGACAGGAGCGAGAGCTGGTCGACGAAGCCCGCGATCGACGGCTCGGGATTGCGCGTCTCGTACTCGCGCGCAGCCGACACCAGCTCCATGAGATTCTCGATGCGGCTCCGGGCCTCCTCGCTTCGCTCCTCCCGCAGATCCCTCAGATAGCCGCTCTGGTCGAGGATCTTGCCGAGCGCGATTGAAACCGGCTCGCTGGCCGCCATCTGCGTCATTCCCGCCAGCAGATCGCGGAAGGCCGCCAGCGAGGCCGCGGCGCGCGGAGCGAGCAGGCGTCCGTCTACGGCGTGTGCCAGCCGGACCCAGAGCGAGCTCGACGATGCGACCGGCTGCAGGCCGGCGAGTAATGGGGGCGTGTCGGGATCGGCCGGCAGATCCAGGGCGGCGAGCGAGTCCATCACGCCCTTTCCGATGCCCCGCGCCGGGACGTTGATCACGCGTCGCATGGCGACGTCATCATGCGGGTTCAGCACGAGCTTCATGTAGGCGAGCGCGTCCTTGATCTCCTTGCGCTCGTAGACACGCACGCCGCCGATGATGCGGTAGGCGACATCCGACCGGCGGAGCGCGTCCTCCACGGTTCGCGACTGCGCGTTCGTGCGATACAGCACGGCCACGGTCGTCTCCACGTCGTCGTGCAAGGCCGCGCGCGCCGTGCGCGCGATGAACTCGGCCTCGTCGATGTCGTCGCCGGCCCGGTAATAGACAATCTTCGCGCCACCCCGCCGATCCGTATACAGCCGCTTCTCCTTGCGGTTCGTGTTCCGGGCGATGATCGCCGACGCGGCGTCCAGGATCACCTGCGTGGACCGATAGTTCCGCTCCAGCCGGACGATCGTCGCCTCGGGGAAGTCGCGCTCGAAGTCGAGGATGTTCTTGAGATCCGCGCCACGCCATTTGTAGATCGACTGGTCCGGGTCCCCGACGACGCACAGGTTGCGGCGCCTGGCGGCAAGACGCTGGACGAGCAGGTACTGCGGCCGATTGGTGTCCTGGTACTCGTCCACCATGAGGTGCTGGAACTTCTCGCTGTATCGCTCGCGGACCGCTTCGGACTGCTCGAACAGGTCGACCGTCTTGAGCAGCAGGTCGTCGAAGTCGAGAGCGTTCGCATCCTTGAGCGCACGGGCGTAGGCTGCATAGAGCTGGCCCATCTGCTGCTCTCGGGGGTTCGACGCGTTGCCCGCGAGGCTGTCCGGCGTCTCCATTCGATTCTTCGCGTGGCTGATCCGCGCCAGCGCCATCCGAGGCTGGAGCGCGCCGTCGTCCATCCCGAGCTCGCGCAGCGACTGCTTCATCACCGTGAGCTGATCGGCGGAGTCGTAGATCACGAAATCGCGCGATAGCCCGATGTGGGGCCCCTCGCGCCGGAGCAGCCTCGCGCAGAGCGCGTGAAACGTCGAGATCCACATCTGCCGGCAATCTCGGCCGAGCAGCGTCTCGACGCGCGTCCGCATCTCCTCTGCCGCCTTGTTCGTGAAGGTGACCGCAAGAACCCTGTCGGGCGCCACGTGGCAGTTGCCGACCAGGTGCGCGATCCGGTGCGCGATGACGCGGGTCTTGCCAGACCCAGCGCCCGCGAGAATCAACAGCGGTCCTTCGGTATGAAGGACCGCCTCCCGCTGTTCCGGGTTGAGGCTCGAAAGGAAGTCCAAGCCTCCATTGTATCGTCGTCTATTCGACCGTGACGGACTTGGCGAGGTTGCGCGGCTGATCGACATCACAGCCGCGCCGTACCGCGATGTGGTAGGCGAGGAGCTGAAGCGGGATCGTCATGACGATCGGCGTCAGCATCGGCGTCGTGCCCGGCATCGCCACCATCATGTCCTTGCCCGGCTCGAGCACGGCCGCCATGCGCGGATCGCCGTCGGTCGTGATGGCGATGACGGAGCCGCCGCGGGCCTTTGCCTCCTGCACGTTGCCGATCATCTTCTCGAACACGTGATCGCTCGGCGCGATCGCCACCACGGGCATCCGCTCGTCGATGAGCGCAATGGGCCCGTGCTTCATCTCGCCGGCCGGATAGCCCTCGGCGTGGATGTACGAGATTTCCTTCAGCTTCAGGGCGCCCTCGAGCGCGATCGGGTAGTTGATGCCCCGCCCCAGGAAGAGGAAGTCGGTGCGGTTGTAGAATCGCTCCGCGACCTTCTCCATCGGCGCCGACGCCTTCACGGCGCGCTCGATGGCGTTCGGCAGCATCAGCAGCTCCTCGATGTGCCGCCGGATGGCTGCGGCGTCGAGCGTGCCGCGCACTTGCGCCATGTACAGGGCGAGCAGGTGCGGCGCGACGAGCTGCGATGTGAACGCTTTCGTCGAGGCGACGCCAATCTCCGGCCCTGCGTGCGTGTACACCGTACCGTCGGCCTCGCGCGTCGCCATGCTGCCGACGACGTTGCAGATGGCAATCGACCGGGCGCCCTTGCGCTTCCCTTCTCTGAGCGCCGCGAGCGTATCGGCCGTTTCTCCGGACTGCGTGATCACGATCGCCAGCGTGTTCCGGCCGATGATCGGATCGCGATAGCGGTACTCGGAGCCGTAGTCGACTTCCACCGGTACCTGGGCCAGCGCCTCGATCAAGTACTTCCCCACCAGCCCCGCGTGCCACGACGTGCCGCACGCGACGATGCTCACTTTCTCGAGCGCGCGGAAGGCGTCCTCGCCGATGTGCAGGTCCTCGAGGAAGATCTGCCCGCGCTCGAGCGACACGCGCCCGAGGATGGTGTCGAGCGCGGCGGTGGGCTGCTCGAAGATCTCCTTGAGCATGAAGTGCTTGTGGCCGCCCTTCTCCGCGGCGATCGGGTCCCACAGCACGCGCTGCGTCGTCTTCGACACCGCGCGCCCCGTGTAGTCGGTGAACTCGACGCCGGAGCGCGTGATGATGGCCATCTCCTCGTCGGCCAGGAACACCACGTCGCGCGTGTGGCTCAGGATCGCGGGGATGTCGGAGGCGACGAAGAACTCGCTGTCGCCCAGGCCAATCACGATCGGCGGCCCGTTGCGCACCGCGACGATCTTCTCCGGGTCGTCCACCGACACCAGCACGATCGCGAACATGCCGCGCATGTGCGTCAGCGCGCGGCGGACGGCGTTCTCGAGCCCGTCCTGCCGCATCTCGCGCTCCACCAGGTGGGCGACGATCTCGGTGTCGGTTTCCGTGGTGAACTCGTGTCCCTGATGCTGCAGCTCGTGCTTCAGATCGAGGTAGTTCTCGATGATCCCGTTGTGCACCACGACAATGCGGCCAGTGCAGTCCCGATGCGGGTGTGCGTTCTCCTCGGTCGGGCGGCCGTGGGTGGCCCACCGTGTGTGACCCACGCCGTACAGCCCGTCGACCGGCTCGCTCCTGATCGCGCTTTCAAGGTTGGCCAGCTTGCCCGCGGAACGCCGCAGCGCAATGCCCTCGGGACTGACCACGGCCACGCCCGCCGAGTCGTAGCCCCGGTACTCCATCCGGCGAAGCCCCTCGATGAGCACGGGCACCACGGGTTTCGAGCCGATGTAGCCGATGATTCCGCACATATCGCCCTCAGGTCTTGACCGTCCTCTTGCGTTCCACCCAGCCCGCGACGTTCGTTTGCCTGCCCCGGGCGATCCCCAGCGCCCCCGGCGGCACGTCGTCGGTGATCGACGAGCCGGCGCCGACGTACGCGCCCTTACCGACCTTCACGGGCGCAATCAACTGCGTGTCGCTGCCGATGAAGGCGCCGTCTTCGATGACCGTGACGTGCTTGCGCTCGCCATCGTAATTGCAGGTGATCGTTCCGGCCCCGACGTTCACGTCCGCGCCGATCGTCGCATCCCCGAGGTAGGACAGGTGATTCGCCTTGGACCCCGCGCCGAGCGTTGTCTTTTTGAGCTCCACGAAATTGCCGACCTTGGCCCCCTCGCCGAGCACCGTCGCCGGCCGAAGGTGCGCAAACGGCCCCACCGACGCCCCGCCCGCAATCGTCGTGCCCGTGATGAGGCAGAAGTTGTTCACCGTGACGCGATCGGCAAGCTCCGAGTCGGCGATCCGCACGTGCGCGTGGATCTCGCACGCCGACCCGATGCGCGTCTGTCCCTCGAGGATGACGCCCGGATGGATCACTGTATCCGGACCGACCTGCACGTCGTCGTCGATGTACGTCGTCGCCGGGTCGACGATCGTGACGCCGGCCGCCATCAGCTCTTCGTTCTTCGTCTGTCGCACGATCCTGCTCACTTCCGCCAGTTCAGAGCGGCTGTTGATTCCCCGCGTCTCATGCACGTCGTCGAGGAGCAGCGTTTCGACCGGCAGCTTGCGGCGGTTGTAGATCCCCACGAGGTCGGTCAGGTAGAACTCCCCCTGCGCGTTCGTCGAGGCGATGCTGCGCAGCGCCTCCCAGAGCGGCTCGAGCTCGAAGGCATAAATGCCGCTATTGATTTCCTTCACGCTCCGTTCGACCGGCGAGGCGTCGCGCTCTTCGACGATTCGCACAATTTGGCCGCGTGATCGAATGACGCGTCCGTATCCATAAGGTCGAACGACCAATGCTGTGACGACAGTCGCCGCGGCTTTCGCCGCAGTGTGCGTATTTACCAGCCGCGCCAGGGTGGCGACGCTGAGGAGAGGGACATCCCCTGAGAGCAGCACAAGTGTCCCGGTCCTCCCCTTGAGGACCTTCTCGGCCTGCTGTAAGGCGTGACCGGTTCCGAGCTGCGGTTCCTGGACGGCGAACAGAAGATCGGCATGATGCGCCAGGCGCGTGCGCATCGCTTCGGTCTGATGACCAATGATCAGAGTTATTGTCTTCGGTGACAGGGATCTGGCTGCGCGCAGGACGTATTCGACCATCGGACGGCCAGCGATGCCGTGCAGCACTTTTGGGATGGCCGACTTCATCCGGGTTCCCTGGCCGGCTGCAAGGATCACGACGTGCGTATCAGGCATCCACGCTTAGGTCAAATGGACGAACCACGAATCCCGATGGGTTCGCCTGCGGTCTGATTAGTGTATCGGGCGTTGACGCGACGGAGTACGCACGTCTGACGGCCGACTCGCGGTGGCCTCGACAGCGGCCCGAATCGACTCGTCCTGCATGAGCCGCTCCAGGTCGCCATCCTGCAGGGCCAGCGCTCGGTTGTCGGGGTTCCGCTGGATGGCTTGCTGAAGGTACTTGAGCGCCCCCTGCGGATCGTCGCTCAATGCGTGGGCGACACCAAGCATGTACAAGGCCCCGTCGTGGTCGGGATTCTGGGCTACGACCTCGGAGAGGTGACGCATCGCTGTCTGGCCGTCGCCGGCGTTGAGCGCCAGCGTCGCGGCATACAGGCGCTCCTCGAGTGTCTTCGGCTCCGGGGCGCTCTGGAGATGCCGCTCGCAAAGTGCCAAGTATAGCTTTACCCTGTCGTTCAGTTCCTTCTCCTCAGGATACTGTAGAAGTACGGCGCGGAAGGCATCGGCGGCTTCCTGAAAACGGTGTTCCTGGAGCGCCCGCATGCCGCTCTCGTAGCGGGCAACCGCCTCCGGATAGGTCGGGCGGCGCGAGGGCCCTGTTCCCCGGGCGGAGCTGGAGGCGGGCACTGACCCGGGAGCCAATTCGGCGGGTGAATTCGCCGGGACGCTCTGGGAATGGCGGGATCGACCCTGGTGTGGTTTGGGCATGGCGCCTCAACCGAGGACCGAAGAGGCGTTAACTTAACAGAAGCACTGAGAGCCGGTCAAGGAAGCGCCCTCTTCGCGCTTTTCCAGCGTCGCGTAGATCTCCCTCGACGGCCGGCCATGTTTGCGGGAGAGCCGCGATGGCCTGTCTTCGTGTAAAACCGCCAATTTCTGTTAAATGCCTGAATTCTTTGACGATACTCGATGCCTCGGCCACATCAAACGTATTTGCAGCCATTTGCAGCCTCGGACCGACAACGACGGCGAATTCACCATGTCATTATTAGTCGTTCGCCCAAATTTCGGGCTGTTCCGCGGCGGCCTTCCTGATGGATCTTAGTGAGTTCGACCGCCCTGCATCTGTCGTTCGCCCAATATCATCCCCGCATCAGTCAGCGACGCGTGAATCCGGTGAGGTGCTTCAAAGAAGACTACCGTATGAGGTATACCGTCAATCTCAGCCAACCACGTAACACGGTCTATTGACCTATTGTGGCGAACCCCAGTAACGTCACCGGCCCGGCGGGGAATCCCGACGCGACCAGGGCTGTCAGGTGGGCGCTTGGCCGAGCGTACCGGGTCGACCGGAACTCCACAGTCGAGGCACTCGCGAATCAGGTCGAGGCTCGGATTTGACAACACCGGCGTCCCCGCATCCGATACGAGGGCCACGGATTCACCGCGCCGAAGCCGGCTCAGCAGTTCCGCGACGCGCCTCCGCGTATTGTGCTCGTGAAAACTGATCGTCGGCGTCGCAATCGAGTCATGATGCAGAAGTCTGGCGGTGCGCCGGGTGTCCTCGGCTGCGATGATGTCCACGTCGCGGAGAACACGCAGGGCCCGCAGCATGATGTCCTCGAGGTTGCCGATGGCGTGGCGACCACGTAGAGAGTCCCGGACATCGCAAGGGGCGTTTATTGTACCATTGCGGGGATGGGCGCTTCGCGCCCCGCCGCACAGAGCCTGTCGCCGAACCTGGCATGTATCCATCGGAGCCCTTTCCTCATTTCGTCGACGACTACCTCGCGTACCTGCAGGAGATCTATCCCGGCCAGGCCAGTTTGGATGGGGTTCACCTGCACGACGATCTGCTGGAGGACCTGAGCCGCTCCGGGATCGATGCGCACCTGCGTGCGCTGGCGGGCTTCAGTCGCCGGCTCCATCAGATCGACCCGGCGATGCTGCCTCCCATCGAGCAGATCGAGCACCCGGTCGTGGCCGCGAACATCGAGGGCCGGATGTTCGATCTGGAGCAGGTGCGCACGTGGGAGCGGAACCCGCAGTACTACGCCGACCTGCTCGGCGCGAGCCTCGCGAGCCAGACGCTGTTCGCCTATGCGCCGGAGCCGGAGCGCGCCCGCCGCGTCGTCTCGAAGCTCCACCAGACCCCGCGGCTCGTGCAGGCCGCGCGCGACAACGTCAAGGACGCCGCCGGCATCTTTGTCAAGACGGGCCTCGAGACGTGGCGTGGCGTGCTCTCGTTCATCGAGCGCGATCTCCCACGGGCCTTCTCCACGCTCGACGACCTGCACCTGCTCGCCGATCTGGCGGATGCCTCCACGGAAGCCTCGAACGCGGTCACGAGCTACATCGGGTCTCTCGAGCGCGACGTCGCGCCGCGGGCGAAAGCCTCGTTCCGTCTCGGGCGCGACCGCTTCGAGCAGAAGCTGAAGCTCGACGAAGGCATCGACACCAGCGTGGAACGCCTGCTGGCCATCGCCCAGCGCGAGCTGCGCGACACGCAGGAAGAGTTCCGCGCCGTGGCCGGCCGTCTCAACGGAGGCGATCCGCTGGCGGCGTGGCGTGAAGCCAAGGGCGAGCATCCCTCGGCCGGCGAGCTGCTCGATGTCGCTCGCGAACAGATCGCCGAGCTGCTGACGTTCCTGGAGCGCAGCGCGCTCGTGTCGGTGCCCCAGGCGGAACCCGTCGTGGTGGCGCCCTCGCCGGAGTTCTACCGGTGGGCGTTCGCGAGCATGTGGACCCCGGGCCCATTCGAAAGCAAGCCGAGCCGCGCGTACTACTACATCACGGACGTCGATCGCGGATGGCCACCCGAGCGCCAGGAGGAACACCTGCGCGACTTCAACTACCCGACGCTCTGGAACATCTCGATTCACGAGGTGTACCCCGGCCACTTCCTGCACTATCAGCGGCTGCGGCAGGTCGAGTCCAAGGTGCGGAAGTCGACGTTCTTCTCGCCGGCCTCCTTCGTCGAGGGCTGGGCGCACTACTGCGAGCAGATGATGATCGAAGCGGGGTTCAGGCGCGGCGACGTGCGCCTCAAGCTCGGGCAGCTCGCGGAATCGCTCGTCCGCCTCGCCCGCTTCATCGTCTCGATCCGGTTGCACACCGAGGATCTCTCGGTCGAGCAGGGGATGCGGTTCTTCAGGGACGAGGCGTTTCTCGAGGAGGCGACCGCCCGCCGCGAGGCCGAGCGGGGCACCTTCGATCCCACGTATCTGGTCTACTCGGTGGGCAAGCTGATGATGCTGAAGCTCAGGAACGACTACAAGGAACAGCAGGGCGGGAAATTCTCGCTGCGGACCTTCCACGACACGGTGCTCGGACAGGGCACCGCGCCTTTCTGGGCGCATCGCCGGCTGCTCCTGGAGGACGCGACAGGCGCGGTGCTCGAGTAGCCATGCCATTGTACGAATACGAGTGCGACGCCTGCGGGCAGCGCTTCGAGATCATCCAGAAGTTCTCCGATCCGCCGCCGGATGTGTGCGCGCGGTGCGGCAAGGGACCGGTACAGCGCCTGCTCTCGTCGCCGGCCATCCAGTTCAAGGGCTCTGGCTGGTACATCACCGACTACGCGCAGAAGGGCAGGTCCGAGTCCGACGGCGCGGCGGGCAAATCCGACGGCGCCGAGAAGACCGGGACGAAAGGGGACACGAAGACCGAGACCAAACCGGCGGCGAAAGCAGACGCCGCACCGGCCGCGCCCCCCCCGCCGTCGTCCGCGGCGAAGACCTAGCGGCCGCCCCCGACGCCGATCCGCAGATCGAGCGACTCCAGGTAGCGGCGGAACGGCTCGGCGAGCTCCGGCCGTCGCAGCGCGAAGTAGACGACCGCCTTCAGGAACCCCAGCTTGTTGCCCGTGTCGTGGCGGACGCCCGCGATCTCGCACGCATAGATCGGGCGCGACGCGAGGAGCCGGCGCAGGCCGTTGGTGAGCTGAATCTCGCCCGTGCGATCGTTGGTCGTCGCCTCGAGCGCGGGGAAGATATCAGGTGTGAGGATGTATCGTCCGATGATCGCCAGGTTCGATGGCGCTTCTTCGCGAGGCGGCTTCTCGACGAGGTCGCGGATCTTGTGGACGCCGCGGCCCAGGTCCTCGCTCTCGTCCACCGCCACGATCCCGTAGCTCGAGACCTCCTCGACGGGCACGCGCTCGACGGCGAGCACCGGACCGTCGACGCACTCGTACACGTCCAGCATCTGCCTCAGCGCCGGGGGATTCGCGTCGATGACGTCGTCGCCCAGGATGACGGCGAACGGCTCGTCTCCGACGAGCATCCGGGTCACGAGCACCGCGTGCCCGAGGCCGAGCGGCTCACCCTGCCGGACGTACGAGACCTGCAGCATCCGCGTGATCTTGCGGATCTCCTCAAGCTGCTGCGTCTTGCCGCGCTGTTCCAGGAAGCTCTCCAGCTCGTAGGCGATGTCGAAGTGATCCTCGATCGCGTTCTTGCCGCGGCCGGTGACGATGACGATGTGGTTCACTCCCGAGGCGACGGCCTCTTCGACGCCGTATTGGATCACCGGCTTGTCGACGAGGACGAGCATCTCTTTCGGCTGGGCCTTCGTTGCCGGCAGGAAGCGCGTCCCCAGGCCCGCGGCAGGGAAGACGGCTTTGCGGATGGCGGTCGGCATGGCCGCGATCCTACCTCAGATAGAATCACCCCTGATGCTCGATCCCCTGCTGCTCCGTGACAATCTCGAGCGCGTCCGCGCCGGCCTCGCGCGGCGCGGCCTCGACCTCACGACCGAGCTCGAGGCGCTCGCGACGCTCGAGGCGCGCCGCAGGCGGATCCTGCCGGAGCTCGAAGGGCTGAAGCGCGAGCAGAACACCGCCGGCGACGAGGTGGCGCGCGCGAAGCGGCAAAGGCTTGACGTGGCGAAGATTCAGCACGCGAGCCGCGAGCGCGCAGCACAGATCAAGCAGCTCGGCGTCGAGCTCGACGCCGTGGAGCAGCGCCGCAACCGCGGGCTGCTCGCCGTTCCGAACATCCCGCACGAGTCGGTGCCCGACGGCAGGAGCGCGGCGGACAACCGGGAGATCCGCCGGCACGGCGAGCCGCCGGCGTTCGCGTTCGCGCCGAAGGCGCACTGGGAGCTCGGGCCGGCGCTCGGGATCATCGACTTCGAGCGCGGCACGAAGATCGCCGGCGCGCGCTTCACGGTGCTGATGGATGCGGGCGCCCGGCTGTCGCGCGCCCTGATCAACTTCATGCTCGCGCTGCACACGCGCGAGCACGGCTACACCGAGGTCGAGCCGCCCTTCCTCGTGAACACGGCGTCGCTGACGGCCACGGGCAATCTGCCGAAGTTCGAAGCCGACCTGTTCAAGATCGCCGGCGACTGGGACCTCTTCCTGGTCCCGACCGCCGAAGTGCCGCTCACGAACCTGTATCGCGGCGAGATTCTCGACGGCCGCGACCTGCCGCTTCGCTACGCGGCGTACACGCCGTGCTTTCGAAGCGAGGCCGGCTCGTACGGCCAGGACGTGCGCGGGCTCATCCGGCAGCACCAGTTCGACAAGGTCGAGTTGATGACGTTCACGACGCCCGAGGAGTCCTATGGCGAGCTGGAACGGCTGACGGCGAACGCCGAGGAAGTGTTGAAGCGGCTCGGCCTGCCGTACCGGACCGTGCTGCTGTCGGCGGGCGACATGGGCTTCGCGGCCGCGAAGACCTATGACGTCGAGGTGTGGCTGCCGGGTCAGGGCGCGTATCGCGAGATCTCGTCGTGCAGCAATACGGAGGCCTTCCAGGCGCGCCGCGCGAACGTGAAGTATCGCCCGGCCGGAACGGGCAAGGCTGAGCTCGTGCACACGCTCAACGGCTCCGGCCTGGCCGTCGGCCGCACGCTCATCGCGATTCTGGAGAACTACCAGCAGGAAGACGGCTCCGTCGTCGTCCCCGAGGCGCTGCGCCCGTTCATGGACGGCCTCGAGCTGATCCGGCCGCGGTAGGAATCCGCGGCCTCCGGCCGTACAATCGAAGCGCGGCACGCCCCGGAGGGATGGCCGAGCGGTTGAAGGCGGCGGTCTTGAAAACCGTTGTGCCCGAAAGGGTACCGGGGGTTCGAATCCCTCTCCCTCCGCCAACCGACGACGCCAAACACTTTAGTTACAGCAATTTACGTTAGGCAACGCAGCTCTGAACCCTCTATTCAGCCCACATTTTGTCGCGACAAGCGACGCGCGGACTGTCTGGTCAGGCCGCCCCTTCTGTGCGCCATCGATGGATTCGCTTGTCGCAGCTCAGAATCATCTAGC
>JBOGIW010000005.1:0-4166 GCA_050748045.1 Vicinamibacterales bacterium
GGCGTCGGCGATGGCGACGCCCGTCTGCGCGGCCGCGCTCCCGCCCGCGGCCGCCCGCCGCTGCCCGGGATCGCTCGTCCCCGCCCCCGGCCTGGACGGCACCTGCATCGACGGCAACGCCGCCTGAAAGGAGATCTTCGCCTTGCCGAGCGACACGCGGTCCTGCGGCCGCTTCGGCCCTGCCAGGCTCGGCTCGACCGTCCGCAGATCGAGCTGCAGCGTCTCGGAGTACACGGCTTCCGGCGCGCCGGTTTCACGGAACAGCCCCTGGGCGCGCGCGTACGCGTCGACCAGGTGCACGCGCGACTCGTCGCGGCCGGTGAGGAGCAGGTAGTCGAGCGTCATCTCGTCAATCGGGAAGATGGCGACGGTGGCGCCGTACTCGGGGCACATGTTGCCGAGCGTCGCGCGATCGGCAATCGTCAGGTGGCTGAGGCCGTCGCCGAAGAACTCGACGAACTTGCCGACGACGCCGTGCTTCCGGAGCATCTCGGTGATGGTCAGGACGAGGTCGGTGGCGGTGGTGCCCTGTGGCAGCGCGCCCGTGAGGCGCACGCCGAGCACTTTCGGGATCAGCATCGAGATCGGCTGGCCGAGCATCGCCGCTTCCGCCTCGATGCCACCGACGCCCCAGCCCACCACGCCGAGGCCGTTCACCATCGTCGTGTGCGAGTCGGTGCCGACGAGCGTGTCGGGGTACGCGACGGACGTGCCGTCGCGCTCCTCGGAGACGATCACGCGCGCCAGGTACTCGATGTTGACCTGATGAACGATGCCGGTGTCGGGCGGAACGACCTCGAAGTTGCGGAAGGCGCGCTGGCCCCAGCGCAGGAACGCATAGCGTTCCCGGTTGCGGGAGAACTCGAGCCCGGCATTCAGCGCGAAGGCGTTCGGCTGTCCGAAGTGGTCGACCTGGACGGAGTGGTCGATCACCAGCTCGACGGGCTGCCGTGGGTTCACGCGGTCGGGGTTGCCGCCGAGCGAGACGATCGCGTCGCGCATGGCCGCCAGGTCCACCAGGCACGGGACGCCGGTGAAGTCCTGCAGCAGGACGCGCGCCGGCATGAACGAGATTTCCTGCTCGACGCCGGCGGTCGCCTTCCAGTCAGCCAGGGCCTCGATGTCCTCAGCCTTCACGAACGCGTCGTCTTCGCGCCGCAGAAGGTTCTCGAGCAGGATCTTCATCGAGTACGGCAGGCGCGAGACGGCCGGGAACCCGGCCTTCTCGAGTGCTGGAAGGCTGTAGATCTGCACATCACGCCCGCGAACGCTGAGCGCGGTGCGTGTTCCGAAGCTGTTGAGACCAGGCATAAGGACTAGAGACACTCAAGGATCAGAGACCCAAGACCGGAGACCCGAGCTTCGATCATACTCCCCGATCCAGCTCATCGAGAAACTCGCGCGCGATGTCGGCGGGGTTCCGGCGGCGGCCGTCGACGGCGTGATTCATGCGGCGCATCGCGGCCGCGTCGACGCGTCCGGCGAGGCGATCGAGCGCATCGCCGAGCTCCTGGTGGCGCAGCAGCGTCGCCGCGTGCACGAGCGGCACGGCGTCGTACGGTGGGAAATAGCGGCGATCGTCGGCGAGCGCCACGAGGTCGCCGCACGATCGGGTCGCTCGCCGGCGCCGCTCCGGCCGACGAGCGCCATCGTTTCGCCGCGCTCGATGCTGAACGTCACGCGATCGATGATCATCCGCGGACACGTCCCATTGCGCGCGAAGCTCACGTCGTCGAAGGCGATCACATCAGCGCAACTCTAGCATTGCGCTCCGGCGGGATGCTCGGGCGCACGTCCAGAGCTCCGATGGGCACATGCCTTGCGACTGACGGTCGATCTGGGAGGTTTTCAATGGACCAGCACAAGAACCAAGGTCAGGGTCAGCAAGGTCAGGGTCAGCAAGGACAGGGTCAGCAAGGTCAAGGTCAGCAAGGTCAGGGTCAGCAAGGACAGGGTCAGCAGGGTCAAGGTCAGCAGGGCCAGGGTCAGCAGGGCCAGGGTCAGCAGGGCCAGGGTCCCAGCCGCGATCAGGCGGAAGGCTCGCGCGAGACCGTGCGCGGCGGCCAGCAACAGCCAGGCCAGACGCCGGGACAGCCGGGCGGCGGGCCTCGCAACCGGCCGGACGAGCACGGAGACGAAGAGCGCTGATTCGTGCATCAGCTCATCGTGCATCGATTGTCGGCTGAGGACCCTGGTCGGAATCTACGCGTCACAACGTCCTCACGCTCGACGAAAGGTGGCCCTTGGCCGCCGATGCATCCCGCCGGGCTGCGTTGCTCGTCGCTTACATACTCCCGGTATGCGCGCTCCTCGCGCCTTGGCCGGGCGGGCGCCTCGACGCCCAAGGTGACCACCTTATTCCGATCAGGGTCCTTAGAACGTCAGGAAGAGAGAGCCCGAGAGCGCGCCGTGCGTTCTCGGGCGTTCCTCGAGCTGCACGCCGCCGACCAGCACGTACACCCGTCCGTCCAGCCGGACGCCGATGGCGCGAATCCAGGTCGTGTCGCGCACGCGCAGCCAATGGCGGAGACCGCCGCCGGCGTTGTACACCTGCCCGGTCTCGATCAACGTGCGCCCGTCGTGGAGCTGGCGCAGGTACCCGCCGCCGCCCGACACGAAGGGGACCGTCCTCCCGAGGAAGCGAAACCTCTCCAGCAGCCAGAGCACGTTGGCGTCGACGAAATACTGGTCGAGACGCTCGGCAACCGTGATGGGCGCGCCGTCTTCGGCGTCGGCGCTGATCCGCGTCTGCAGCTCGGGCTGCACGCGCACGAAGCCGCCTTCGATGGCGATCGCGCGGGTCAACCAGTACCCGAGCCGGCCGTCGAACCCGGGCGCCGATGCGGCGCGCGTGTCGGTGCTGAAGAGGCGGAACGGCGCCGCGGGCGTCTGGTTGGCCCTCAGCTCAGCGTCGCCGGAGCCCAGCGCGGCGCTTCCTATCCACAGACCCCCGACGGCAATCTCGAAACGGTGGCGCTGGCCGGCGGCGGCGGGCACCTGCGCCAAGGCCGGACGCGCCACCGCCGCCTGCGCCACGATCGAGGCGGCGAGCGCCGCGCGCCACACCCGGATCACTTCGGCCTCACCGCGATCTCGAAGCGCTCGCCCACCCCGCCGCGCGGCGCTACGAAGAGCCGATCAAGATACGTGACCTGGAAATCGATCTCGATGTCTTCGTCCTCGCCGAAGAAGCTCTCGATGTCCGCATCGTCCAGCGGCTCCACCCGGAGGACGTGCGGCCCTGGAGCGAGCCCCGCGATCTCGACCTCTCCATCGGCGTTCACCGTGAATCCGGCGATGACGGCGCGGGTCTCCAGGTTGAAAGCGACGACGTGCGCTCCGAGGATCGGCTGGCCGTTCATCGTAACGCGCCCGCGCGCGCCTCCGGTGCGCGCCCGGTACGTCGGCGACGGGTACAGGTCGGACACGCCGGCAATGTCGTCGGGCTGAAGCTCGCGGTCGGCGGTATTGGCCGGCCCGAACGAGATCGGGAACATCACCGCGCCCGATGCGATCACGCGGCGGCGGCCGGCGGACATGAGCTCGGTCTCGCCGAGCGCCGAGTGCCCGAGGCCGAGGAGATGGCCCACCTCGTGAAGCGCCACGGACTCGAGATCGAAACGGCCGGCCACGCCGGGCGTGGCAGTGGACCACGCGAAGGTGGAGTTGAAGAAGATGTCCGACTCGACGATCTCGCCGGTCGTGATGTCGATGACTAAGCCCGTCGCGGCGAGCACGCGCTCGAGCGCGGGCTCGTCCTGGAAGCCCACGACGTTCCGGTCGTCGTCTTCGAACGGCTCGGCGCGGGTAAAGCCGCCGAACTGAAAGGCGATCTCCGCGGTCGGCACGGCTTCCCACGTCGCGAACGCGCGTGCCATCACCGCCTGGAACTCGGCGGCCGATACACCGGGCACGCCGCGCTCGGTCGCGAACCAGCGCACCGGCAGCTCCGCGCAGCGCAGGTTGACGATCGCGCCGCCGAGCGTGCGCGTGCTGAACTTCAGGTACGCGAACGCCTCCCGGGGACCGACCATCGCGACCACGAGCACGACGGCTAGGACCACGCGGGCGCGGACGGCGCTCACCGGCCGCGCTCCATGACGCCGCGCACGTCGCGCGTGAGCTCGTCGAGCGGCAGGGCACGCCGCGCGGGATCGCCGCGGACG
>JBOGIW010000006.1:0-8098 GCA_050748045.1 Vicinamibacterales bacterium
GACCGGGCGTCCGCCGACTCCGGGTGCCAGCGCTCCGGACCCGTCGCGTTGGCGGACGGCCGCACGGCCGGCGCGTCGCCGTCCCCACCCCTGAGATCGAAGTCGCGCATGACGTCCTGCACGAGCGCGCGCGTCACCGGCTTCACCTCGGCCGCGAACCCGCCGATGAGCGTGTTGTCGCAGACGACGTTGATCGTGCGCGGCACGCCGGCCGAGGCGTCGTGAATGGCCGCGACCGCCTCGCGGCTGAAGATGTCCGCCGGCTTGCCGCCGGCGATCCGGATCCGGCCGGCGATGTAGGCGGCGGTCTCCGGGAAGTCGAGCGGCCGCAGCTCGCAGCGGAGCGAGATGCGCTGCTTCAACTGCCGGAGGCTCGACTCGTTCAGCCGCTCCGCCAGCTCCGGCTGCCCGGCGAGCACGACGTTCAGCAGCTTCGCCGCCGGCGTCTCGATGTTGCTGAGCAGCCGGACTTCCTCGAGCAGCTCGTACGGGACGCTCTGCGCCTCGTCGATGATGAGCGCGCTCAGCCGGCCGCCCCGGAACCGATCCTCGAGGTGCTTGCGGAACGCGAAGAGAAAGCGCGTCTTCGACGAGGCGGTGTCCTCGTCGAGGTGAAACGCCTTGCTGAGATACTCGTAGAACTCGTCACGCGTCAGCGTCGGGTTGCTGACGAGCACGTACTCCACCTTGCCCGGCTCGAGCTCGGCCAGCGCCGCCTGCACGAGCGTCGTCTTGCCGGTGCCGGCGTCGCCGACGAGCAGCGTGAGCCCGCGCGGCGTCGTCAGCCCGTAGCGCAGGTTGCTCAGCGCTTCGCGCTGCGGCCCGGTGACGTAGAGGAACCGGGGATTCGGCGCGAGATCGAAGGGGCGTTCTTTCAGCCCGAAAAAGCTCTCGTACATCGGGCTACTGCCGGTACTCTTTGAACGGAAGCTGGCATTCGTGCTTCCGCAGGAAGTTCAGGAACCGTTTGTAGTCGCCGGGATCCAGGTTGAAGAGCCTGGCGACGATCTTGTAGTTGCCGCGGGCCTCTTCGAGCCCCTTGCGCACGACGTCGCGCACGTTCGCCCGCGTGATCTCGCGCTGCATGTAGAGCGGATAGACGACGGCCCAGAACGATTCGCGATCCTCGGTGAGCCGCTTGTACAGGTCGTCGGCCACGGTGACCATCGCGCCGCGCCGGTCGCCGTTCATGCGGCGCGGGCCGCCCTGGTGCGTACGGACCTCGGGCGGCAGATCCTCGGGACGGATGAGCGGCGTGCGGCCGGTGACGACGAGCCGCTCGATGACGTTCTCGAGCTCGCGCACGTTGCCCGGCCAGGTGTAGGCGCGCAGGAGCGCCGTCGCCTCCGACGACAGCTCGCGTGCCACGTACATGTCGCTGCGGGTGAAGTACTGCATGAAATGGTCGATGAGGACCGGCACGTCCTCCGGCCGCTCGCGCAGCGGCGGCACGAGCAGGTGGATCACGTTGAGCCGGTAGAAGAGATCCTCGCGGAACGTCCCCTGATCGATCATCTCGCGCAGGTTCCGGTTGGTGGCGGCGATGACGCGCACGTCGACCCGCCCGAGCACGCGATCCGCGCCGACCTTCTGCAGCTCACCGGTCTCGAGGAACCGCAGCAGCAGACCCTGCATGCGCAGCGTCATTTCGCCGATCTCGTCGAGGAACATCGTTCCCCGATCGGCCAGCTCGAGCTTGCCCTGCTTGTCACGGTACGCGCCCGTGAAGCTGCCCTTCACGTGTCCGAAGAGCTCGGACTCGAGCAGCGTCTCGGGAAGGCCGGCGCAGTTCACCGCCACGAACGGCCGCGCCACGCGCGTGCTGTGCGTGTGAATGGCGTGGGCCACCAGCTCCTTGCCCACGCCGCTCTCGCCGGTGATCAGCACCTTCGCGTCCGAACGCGCCACACGCTCGATCTCCAGCGTGAGATCGACCATCGCGGGACTTTCACCGACGAGGGAGTTCTGTCGATTGCTTCGCATCGGTAGTGACTTTGAAAAGGCGCGCAACGCGCCGGCGAACTCCCCGTTGTGCAAGGAGGTCGCCACTCCGGGATCGGCCGTGTCGCGACGATACAACCTCCAGGGATTGAGTGAGTTGCGGGCTTCACGACACCGCGTACCGAGGCCGATCGAGGGGGGCGACAGGGCGTGCAGCCGTGGCGGCTGGTCCCCTCTGCGCGCGAAAATAGTCTTCCCCGAGGCTGACAATCTCACGCGGAGCGCCGACGCCTCGCGCTACGATAGGGGACGCGATGAAGCCACGGATCCTTGTCGTCGACGACGCGCCGTCGGTGAGGCGCATGTTGCAGGAGCTCCTCACCGAAGCGGGGTTCGAGGTAATGAGCGCGGCCACGTTCGACGAAGGCCGGCACCTGGCCGACTCCGGCGACCCTGACCTCATGCTCATCGATATCCGGCTCGGCGATTACAACGGGCTCCAGCTCGCCGTGCGCGAGCGCGTGAATCATCCGGGGCGCCCGGTGATCGTGATGACCGGCCACGCCGATCCCGTGCTCGAAGCCGAAGCCCGGCGGCACGGCGCCGAGTTCGTTGAGAAACCGCTGCAGCCTTCCCGTCTCATTGAATTGATCCGACGCCTGACGCCGGCAAAGAACGCCGGCGACACGCCCTGACTCCGCCGTTGTCGGTGTCGCACGTTTTCTGTCATCTGCCTGCTGTGCAACCGTGTGCACAGTGTGCAAGATTGTGATTCGGGCGAGTAAAATCTCCCGTTTTGAGGGAAAATTTTGCCGATCTCCGTTGACTTTCGTCTACGTGACCCACAAGATCGGCTCTCGTACCCATTTCAGAACCCACGTTGTGAGAGTTGGGTCCCCTCGCCAAGGTACCCAGGCCTTGGCGTGGTCGGTATTCGGTGAGCTGAGGCTCGAGATGGACAAGCCAGTCGTCATGGTGGGGGTCAGTCCCGCCGTCCGGGGTATTGAAGAAGAAATTCACCACGCCGCGCGCACCGACGCGAAGGTGCTCATCACGGGCGAAAGCGGCGTGGGCAAGGAGATTGTCGCGCGGCTGATTCACCAGCGCAGCAACCGCGGGCGCGGGCCACTCGTCACGATCAACTGCGCGGGGTTTCCCGATTCCCTCCTCGAGTCGGAGCTGTTCGGACACGTGAAGGGCAGCTTCACCGACGCGTACCGGGACAAGCGCGGCTGGCTCGAGATGGCGCACGGCGGCACGATCTTCATGGACGAAGTCGGCGAGATGAGCCTGCGGATGCAGGCGCTGCTCCTCCGTTTCCTCGAGACCGGCGAGATTCAGCGCGTCGGGTCGGATCGCCATCTGCCCGCGCTCGACGTGCGCGTGATCACCGCAACGCACCGTCGTCTGCTCGAGCGCATCGCCGATCAGTCGTTCCGCGAGGACCTCTACTATCGCCTGAATGTGATCCACATCGAGGTGCCGCCGCTGCGCGACCGTCGTGAGGACGTGCCCGTCCTCCTCACGCACTTCCTGCGCTCGTTTTCCGAGGCACACCAGGTGCTGGTGCCCGACGTGACGAGCGAGGCGCTGAAGAGCATGACGGCGTACCAGTGGCCGGGGAACATCCGCGAGCTGAAGAACGTCGCCGAGCGTCTGGTGCTGCGCTGTCGCACCGGACGCATCACCGAAGAGGCGCTGCCGCCCGAGGTGTGGCGGAGCCGCGTCGCGCCCACGGCGACCGAGGCGCGGCGTGACGAGCCGCAGGGGCCGCGGGTGTGCGAGACGCTGTTCGATCGCCTCCTCAAGGACGGTGACTCGTTCTGGTCGGTGGTGTACGAGCCGTTCATGGCGCGCGATCTCACGCGGGCCGACGTGCGCGAGCTCGTCCGGATGGGGCTCGAGCACACGCGCGGCAATTACAAGCTGCTCGTCAGCGGCTTCAACATGCCACCGGAGGACTACAAGCGCTTCCTCAACTTCCTCCGGAAATACGAGTGCCACGTCCCGTTTCAGCGCTTCCGCATGCTGACGGCGCCCCTCGCGCGGTCCGACGTCGGCCGCACCGTGGCGTCGGTCTGACGTACGCGCGATCCGCTCTCCCGCAATCCGCTATCCGCGGTCCGCGCTCCGCTCTTGGCTATCGGCTCGTTGCGCGCGGATCGCGGAGTGCCGGTCGCGGAGGAAGCGAGAGCGGGAAGCGGAGTGCGGATCGCGGGTCTTTGCGGAGTGCGGATCGCGGAGTGCGGATCGCGGGTACTTCAGTGCGCCAGCAGCGTCCAGCCCGGGACCGAGTCCACGAGGGCGCGCCAGGCCACCGCGCCGGCCGGGTCGACGCCGACGATCGTGGCGCCGCACCAGAGGCCGCTCTTGTCGGGCGGGTCGAGCGTCCACACCCGCTGGGCGCGGCAGCTCACGTTGAACACCGGAATCTGCAGCATGAAGTACGGCGGAATGATCGACGGCTGCGGCTCCGCCACATGCAGCCGCAGCCCTTCGTAGCTCACGTCGAGGATGCGCGCCCGCACGTCGTTGACGAGCGCGTCGAGCATCGGCACGCGCTTGCGCGGCGAGCGCCGTGTCGGGCGGTACTCGGCTTCGGCCAGCCGCACCGTCTCCAGGAGCAGCGCTTCGTCGAGCGGCAGCGTGAGATACGAGGCGTGATGGCGGTCGGCTTCGGCCTGGAGCACGGGATCGGGATCGCCGATCAGGATGACGGGGGTTTTGGCGCCGCGGCTGCGCCAGCGAATCGCGAGGTGCAGCCCGTTATACGCCTCCAGCTTCACCTGGGCCACGAGGAGATCGGGCGGCGCCGCGTCGAGCTCGGCGCGCGCGGCCGCGAACGTCCGCACGACCCGCGCGCCGTAGCCCCCCTGTGCCAGCCAATCGACCAGGGTCTCCCCAAGGGCCGGATCGGTGACCACGACGAGGGCCTGACGGCGGACGTTCATGAACGTCGAATGCCGGTCGGCTGCAGATCGATCGCTCGGGTTGGGCCACATGTCGGCAGATCCGCAGCCTTGCCGGCCGTCTCCGTGGTCGTGCGGCGGTATCGTAAGAGATACACGGGCGCACACATCGTCAGCACCTGCTCACGAAGGAACGCATGTACGACGCTGGCCGCGCGACCCACGACGCCGGCGTCGGACGTGGAATTCGCCATAGTCTCCTCGCACCTCTGGATGACGGGCTGTAACGAATCTGCAATCGCGTTGCCCGCCGCGCCGGTCGGGGCCTCGACGGCGAATCGGTGTAAACATCCGGGAATTCTCACACTCGGCCCGGACGTGCCCCGTGAGAAAGATCACCGGCTGCGCCCTACGGCCGACAAAAGATCGCTCCGAGGCAGACAATGATTGATCTGGCGCGCGAACGTCGTCGCCCCTGCTGGCGAGTATCTTGCGAAGCATCTCAGGCCGTTGGCTCATGGACAAGGAACCCACCGCAATGATGACGACGGTCACCGGGGCCGCGCTCCTGGAGTCGATTCGGACCCGCCGTGCCCGGGCGGGTGTGGTCGGCCTCGGCTACGTCGGCCTGCCCCTCGCCGTCGAACTGGCGCGCGCCGGCTTCGACACAACAGGCATCGACCTCGATGCGAACAAGGTCAGCGCCGTGAACGCGGGCCGATCGTACATCGACGACGTGCCCACGGCGGACGTGGCGGCCCTGCACGCGCGGGGCCGCCTGCGTGCGACCGGCAGCTTCGACGCGGTCGCCGAGCTCGACACGATCACCATCTGCGTGCCGACCCCGCTCGGCAAGGCGAAGGATCCCGACCTCTCGTTCGTCGTCGCCGCGGCGGACGCGGTGGCGACGCGGCTGCACCCCGGCATGCTGATCGTGCTCGAGTCCACGACCTATCCCGGCACGACCGACGAGCTCGTGCTGCCGATCCTCGAGCGCATGGGGCTTTGCGTCGGCCGCGACTTCTTCCTCGCGTTCTCGCCCGAGCGCGTCGATCCCGGCAACCGGGAGTTCAACACGGCGAACGTGCCGAAGGTCATCGGCGGCGTCTCGCCCGACTGCACGGCGCTGGCGACGGCGCTGTACGGCTCGGCGATCCAGACCATCGTGCCGGTCAGCTCGCCGCGCGTCGCGGAGATGGTGAAGCTGCTCGAGAACACGTTCCGCGCCGTGAACATCGGCCTGGTGAACGAGCTCGCGCTGATGTGCGACCGCATGTCGATAGACGTGTGGGAGGTCGTGCGCGCCGCCGCGACCAAGCCCTTCGGCTTCATGCCGTTCTACCCGGGTCCCGGCCTCGGCGGGCACTGTATCCCGATCGATCCGTTCTACCTGTCGTGGAAGGCGCGCCAGTCGGGATTCGAGGCCCGCTTCATCGAGCTGGCCGGTATGGTGAACGGCGCGATGCCGCACTACGTGACGTCGCTCGTCGCCGATGCGCTCAACGCGGTGCGCAAGCCGCTGAACGGATCGCGCGTGCTGGTGGCGGGCGTCGCCTACAAGCGCGACGTGGACGACATCCGCGAGTCGCCTGCCCTCGACCTGCTCGCGCTGCTCCAGGCGCGCGGCGCCGTGCTGGCGTACAGCGATCCGTACGTCCCGCGGCTGGCGGGACACGTGTGGCACGGGGGCGTGGACCTGCAGCACGTCGATCTCGCGGCCGTGCGCCCCGGCACCTACGATTGCGCCGTCGTCGTGACCGATCACTCGACGTTCGACTACGACCTGCTGCAACGCGTCGCCACGGTGGTCGTCGACACCCGGAACGCGATTCGCGCACCCGGACCGAACGTCGTGCGGCTCGGCGCGCCACGACGGGCGGAGCTGCTCACGCCGCAGAGTGTCTAGATCAGGGGCGGGACCGCGCGCGGCGGGATGACTCGAGCTCCGTCTCCGTGGCGAACGCCGCGAGCGGATCGTCCGGCTCGCCCCTCTTCCCGCGGATGGACTCGAGCAGGGGGAAGCGTGGGATGCGGATGACGGCGACCGTTCGCGTCCACGCGGAATGGCTCCGCCAGTCGCGCGCCAGGAGGGATGGCGGAAACGTCGCGGAGCGGGAGGCCGATTCCATGCAGAGACCCTGCACAAACCACGTACCAGCCACGCACGCTCGAAATCGGCACACCGGAAGGCCTCTGCGCGGCGAAGTCTTCCTGAGAGAAGACCAAATTCACCGCGGGGCGATCGCCTTCACAGAACTGCACGCGTGGGGGAATCGGAATGGGAATCGGCATCGGAATCGGCATTCATAGCCGGAATCGAGCATCGGAATCCAGAATCTCTCCATGCACCTCCTCATCACCGGCGGCGCCGGCTTCATCGGCAGCCATCTCGTGGACTCCCTGCTGGCCGACGGTCATCGCGTGACCGTGGTGGACAACTTCGACCCCTTCTACGAGCGCACCATCAAGGATCGCAACATCGGCGCCCACAGGCGGAACCCCCGCTGGCGTCTGGTCGAGTGCGACCTCCGCGACGGCGACGCCCTGCGGCGCGCGCTCGCGGGCGGCTTCGACGCCGTGGTGCACCTCGCCGCGAAGGCGGGCGTGCGCCCGTCCCTGCTCGACCCGATCGGCTACCAGGACGTGAACGTGCGGGGCACGCAAACCCTCCTCGAGCTCGCGCGAGCGTGGGGGGTGCCGCAGTTCGTGTTCGCCTCGTCGAGCAGCGTCTACGGCGTGAACCCACGCGTGCCGTGGCGGGAAGACGATCACGTGCTCCGCCCGATCAGTCCCTACGCGAGCACCAAGGTCAGCGCGGAGCTGCTCGGGCACGTGTACAGCCATCTGTACGGCATCCGGTTCATCGCCTTGCGCTTCTTCACCGTGTACGGACCGCGCCAGCGCCCCGACCTCGCCATCCACAAATTCGCGCGCGAGATGCTGGCTGGCCGGCCGCTGCCGGTGTATGGCGATGGCTCGTCGCGGAGGGACTACACATTCATCGACGACGTCATCGCGGGGGTGCGCGCCGCCATCGACTACCGGAAGACCGGGTACGAAGTCATCAACCTCGGGAACAACGCGACGCTCACGCTGCTCGAGATGATCCGCGGCCTCGAGGAGGCGCTCGGCATCAGGGCCACGCTCGAGCGGGAACCGGAGCAGCCGGGCGACGTGCCGCAGACGTGGGCGAGCATCGAGAAAGCCCGCGCGCTCCTCGGCTGGGAGCCGCGTACCGGCTACGAGGC
>JBOGIW010000007.1:0-13431 GCA_050748045.1 Vicinamibacterales bacterium
AGTCGTGACCGCCGCGGCCCTCGTGGCCGCTGCCGCCGGCGCGCTCGCCGCGCAGGCGGCGCGCGTGACGCCGGAGCTGCTGACGCGGCTCCCGTATCGCCACATCGGTCCCGTCGGCAACCGTGTGCCGGCCGTGGCCGGCGTGCCTGGTGACCCCAACGTCTATTACGCGGGCGGGGCGTCGGGCGGCGTCTGGAAGACGGAGGACGGCGGCGCCCACTGGGCGCCGGTCTTCGACGACCAGCCGGTGCAGTCGATCGGCGCCCTCGCGGTGGCGCCCTCCGATTCGAACATCGTGTGGGCCGGCACCGGCGAAGACTGCATCCGCAGCAACATCTCCATCGGCAACGGCATCTACAAGTCGACCGACGCCGGCCAGTCGTGGACGCACATGGGCCTCGACCGCACCGGCCGCGTCGGCCGCATCGTCATCGACCCGCGCAATCCCGACACGGTGATGGCGTGCGCCGTGGGACACGGGTATGGCCCGCAGCCCGAGCGCGGCGTATTCCGCACGACCGACGGCGGCAAGACGTGGGCGAGGACCCTCTTCGTCGACGAGCGCACGGGCTGTTCGGACATCGCCAGGGACCCGAACGACCCCGACACGCTCTTCGCCGGCATGTGGCAGTTCGAGATGGCCACCTGGGGGCGCGAGAGCGGCGGGCCCGGGAGCGGCCTGTTCAAATCGACCGACGGCGGCGTCACGTGGAGCCGCCTGAGCGGCCGCGGATTGCCGACCCGCCCGGTGGGGAAGATCGCCGTCGCGATGCCACCGTCCAACCCCAACGCCGTGTACGCGGTGATCGAGACCGGCGACGGCGTGCCGTGGAAAGGGCAGGAGACCGATCGCGGAACGCTCTGGCGCTCGAACGATCGCGGCGCCACCTGGACGCTCACGAGCTACGACCACAAGGTCAACGGCCGGGCCCACTACTACACGCACGTCGCCGTGGCCCCGGACAACGAGCACGAGCTCTTCTTCCTCACCGGCACGTTCGCCCGGTCGCTCGATGGCGGCAAGACCGTGCGGGACGAGTTCGGCCTGCGCCGGCCGGGCGGCGACAACCACGATATCTGGATCGATCCGAAGAACGGCGATCGGATGATCGTCGGCAACGATTTCGGCGTGAGCGTCTCGGTCAACCGCGGCGCGACCTGGTGGCGCATTCAGCTTCCGATCGCGCAGATGTACCACGTCATGGTTGACAACCAGGTTCCGTACAACGTCTACGGAAACCGCCAGGACGGTCCGTCGTTCCGTGGACCGAGCAACAGCAGGCTCGGCGAGGGCGGCTCGGGTCCCTTCTACCTGGGCGGGCGTATTCCGCGATCCATGTGGGACTCGGTCGGCGGCGGCGAAAGCGGCTGGGCGACTCCCGACCCGGTCGACAGCAACATCGTCTGGTCGAGCTCCTCGGGCTCCGGCAGCGGCGGCGGCGCGGTGGCGCGCTGGGAGTCGAACCGCCGGCAGGCACGGGCGGTGGAAGTGTGGCCGGATCAGACCAACGGCTGGCCCGCCGCCGACCTCAAGTACCGCTTCTACTGGCAGATGCCGCTGACGATTTCGCCGCACGACCGCAACACGCTGTATGTCGGCAGCCAGCACGTGCACCAGACGGCCAACGGCGGCCAGAGCTGGCAGGTGATCAGCCCCGATCTCACGCTGAACGACAAGAGCCGCCAGCAGATCTCTGGCGGCCTCACCCCCGACAACATCGGGCCGGAATACGGCGGCACGTTGTTCTCGATCGCCGAGTCGCGCCTCGAGAAGGGGCTCATCTGGGCCGGGTCGAACGACGGGCTGGTGCACGTGACCCGCGACGGCGGCAAGAGCTGGACGAACGTGACGGCGAACGTTCCAGACCTTCCGGTGTGGGGCACCGTGAGCAGCATCGAGCCGTCCCGCTACCACGCCCCCAGCGCGTACATGACAGTCGACTTCCATCAGGTCAACAACCGCGATCCGTTCGTCTACAGGACGACCGACTACGGCAGGACGTGGAGAAAGATCGTGAACGGGATCCCGCGGAGCATGCTCAGCTACGCCCACGTCGTCCGCGAGGATCCCGTGCGCCGCGGCCTGCTGTATCTCGGCACCGAGAACGCGCTCTACGTGTCGTTCGACGACGGCGAGAACTGGATGCCGCTGCAGGCGAACATGCCGCACGCGCCGGTGTACTGGCTCGTCGTCCAGGAGCACTTCAACGACCTCGTCGTGGCCACGTACGGTCGCGGCTACTGGATTCTCGACGACATCACTCCGCTTCAACAGCTTTCGGCGAGCGTGCTCGAATCCAGCGCGCACCTCTTCGTCCCGCGTCCGGCGTACCGGTTCCGCGCGGTCACGGCGCCGTCGAATCACTCGGCCAACCATGCCGACGATCCGGCTGTCGGACAGAACCCGCCGTACGGGGCGTCGATCAGCTACTACCTGAAATCGGTGCCCGCGGGCGACGTGACGATCGAGATCAAGGACGCGAAGGGGCAGCGGATTCGCACGCTGCCGGCGACGAAGCACGTGGGGATCAACCGGCTGTGGTGGGATCTGCGGTACGAGGACTCGAACGAGTTCGTTCAGCTCCGAACCAGCCCGCTCTACGCGCCTGAGGTCGGGCTTGGCCCGGAAGGGTTCAGAACGCAGCCGCTCCCCGAAGGAGGACGGATCCGCATTCTCGCGCCGCCCGGCACGTACACGGTCGAGTTGTCGGTGGGTGGCCAAAAGCTGACCCAGTCACTGACCGTGAAGAAGGACCCCCACTCCGGCGGCAGCGAAGCGGACATCCAGCGGCAGATGACGATGCTCTTCGAGCTGCGGCGCGAGCTGGCATCGGTCGTCAGGATGGTCAACCAGATCGAAGAGACCCGCCGCAAGCTGCTCGATCTCGCAGGCTCCTTCGGGCGCAGCGGGGACGGGCAGTCGGCCAGAGCCGCCGCCGAGGCGCTGAACCAGAAGCTCGTCGACATCGAGGGCCACCTCATCGAGCTGAAGCTGACCGGTGAAGGGCAGGACACGTCGCGATGGCCGGCCCGGCTCGTCAGCAAGATGATGTACCTGGCGAACGGCCTTGCCGGCGGCGACTTCCCGCCGACCTCGCAGCAGATGGCCGTGCACCAGGAACTCAAGAAGCAGATCGCGGCGCACCAGCGCCGGTACGACGACGTGCTGGCGACGGATCTTCCGGCGTTCAACCGGATGCTGCAGGCGCGCGGGCTGCAGGCGATCGAGCCCGGCGCGCGCTGAGCGCCCGCCGCTCGTCTCACGTGACGGAGGATTGAACAGACTCTATGCCCCACCTCGCGGCATACACGCTGGAGCAGTTCGCGGCGGACATGGAGGACCTCGTGCGGGCGCATCCCGACCAGGGGCGGCTGTTCGAGCGGGGATCGGCGTATCTGGAGCGGTTCATCCAGAACCCCAGTGCGATCCCTGAGGTGTATCAGCGCCCCATCGGCCGGGGCCAGCGCGCCAACCACGGCAACTACGCCCTCTTCCGGTGCGACGGGCTCTTCATTGCCGCGGTGGTCTGGGGACCCGGCGATTCGATCCCGGCGCACGACCATCGGACGTGGGGCATGATCGGCCTGTTGAAGAACACCATCCAGGAAACGCGCTACCGCCGGGTGGACGATCGGGATCGCGACGGGCACGCGCGGCTCGCGAAGGACCGGACGCTCTTCATGAAGCCGGGCGAGGTGAGCCTGCTCGTCCCGCACGAGGACGAGATCCACCGGATGGACAACTTCACCGACCGCCCGACGGTCGAGATCCACGTGTACGGCAAGGACCTGGTCGGGCTGCCACGCTCGATGTACGACCCGGCGACGAACACGGTCATTCCGATTGCGCAGGAGAAGTTCGACAACTGCTGACGGCCTGCCGTCACGCCGGCGCGAAACGACCGTATGCCTTCCGAGATCATTCCGCAGACGCTGCAGTACATCCTCGACACGCGGTCGGCGTGCGCGCTGCTCGACGTCCGCGAGCACGGCGAGTACAACGCCGCCCACATTCCTGGCTCCAGCTCGCTCCCCCGCCGATTGATCGAGTTCCGGCTCTCGCGGCTCGTGCCCTGCACCCTGGTTCAGGTGGTCGTGTGCGACGACGACGAACGCCGAGCGTGGCCGGCGGCGCGAACGATCGAGCGGATGGGATACCAGCGCGTGGCGGTGCTGGAAGGCGGCGTCAATCGCTGGGCCTCGCTCGGTTTGCCCACCGAGTGGGGCCTGAACGTGCTCGGCAAGGACTTCGGCGAGAGGATCCAGGTCCAGCACGACGTGCCGACGATCGACGCCGCCGAGCTCGCGCGACGGCTTCGCAGCGGCCAGCCGCTCGTCGTCCTGGACGTCCGGACCCGCGAAGAGTACGCGAAGGCGTCGATCCCCGGCGCCCGCTGCGCGCCGGGCGGGGAGCTGGGCCTTCGCATCGCCGAGATCGCGCGCGCCCAGCCGGATGCCACGGTGGTCCTGACCTGCGCCGGGCGTCCCCGAAGCATCCTGGCCACTCGGCTCCTCCACCGCATGGGCATGCGCAACGTCGTCGGCCTCAGGAACGGCATCTCGGGCTGGGCGCTGGCCGGCTTCGAGCTGGAGAAGGGCGCCACGCGGTGCGAGCTGCCGTCGCCGGGACCGGCGGCGCTGGCGGAGGCCACGTCCTTCGCCGTGCGCATCGCGCAGGAGGACGGCGTCGAGCTCATCACCGTGGCGGATCTTGCGACGCGCCTCGTCAGACCGGGCGGCGAGTGCCACTACTACGTGGACGTGCGCACCGAGCAGGAATATGGCGCCGGCCACATCCCCGGCTTCTGGTGGGTTCCGGGCGGACAGGCGATCCTGCACGCCGACGACGTCGTGGCCGTCCGCAATGGGACGATCGTCTTCTGCTGCGACGGCATCGTGCGCTCGACGATTATCGCGTCGTGGTACCGCCAGATGGGTTTCGCCAGCGTGCTGGCGGTACAGGGGGGGACCGAGGCGTGGGTGGCGGCGGGGCTGTCGCTCGAGCGCGGTCTGCCGCACGAGGAGCCGCCCGGCACGCCTGATGCCGGGAAACGCTGGGAGGTGCTGTCGCCTGCCGCCCTGCAGCTCCGCATCGCCGATGAGCAGCCGCTCGTCATCTTCGTCGACCCGAGCAACGAGTTCGCCGCGGCCCACGTGCCGGGCGCGCAGTGGATCCTGCGGACCTGGCTCGACCTTCGGATCGGCGAGATGGCTGTTGACAAGGGGCGGCCGATCGTCGTGACCGACACGCGCGGCCGCAGCGCGCCGCTGGCGGCCTCGACGCTCGTGGACCTCGGCTACGCCGGCGTGGCCGTGCTCGACGGGGGGATGTCGGCGTGGGGCTCGGCCGGCCTGCCCGTCGAGCGAGGCCTCGCCGGCGTGATGACCCCTCCCGAAGACGTGGTGCCCACAGGCGCCGACCGGCCCTATCACCAGATGATCAACTACCTCCGCTGGGAGGAAGCGCTCGGGCGGAAGTACCTGCCGCAGCGATCGTCCTGACGCTCTGCCGTCAAGGACTGAGACAAGTACCCGGGGCTCGAGACGCGAGACCCGAGACCCGAGACCCGAGACCAGAGCTCCCCTACCGCGTGAACGAATAGTCCAGCGCGACGGTGGTCGTGCACGTTGGCATTAATACTCGAAGACGTTATATTATTGCCAAACAGCTCAGGCACGATGCACAGGCGCCACTGGGACACCGTCCTCTACCGAATCGCTGAGGACCAGAGCGGCTACTTCACTGCGGCCCAGGCGAAAGCGGCGGGTCTACAACAAGTCCGGCTGGTCCAGCTCGCCCAACGGGGAGACATCGAGCGAGTCACCCGCGGTGTGTATCGGTTCACGAGGTTTCCCGCCAGCCAGCTCGCGCACTACATGGCCGCCGTCCTCTGGCCTCAGGTCCGCCGGCGTGACGTCCTCGGCGTGGTGTCTCATCAATCGGCTCTGTCCATCCACGGGCTGTCTGATGTGAGCCCAGCACAGATTCACCTGACCCTGCCCACGAACGTCCGGCTCCGACGGGAGGTCCCGAAGGCGCTAGCCATCCACTACGCGGATCTCGCGCCCGGCGATGTCGAATGGGTTGAAGGAGTGCCCGTCACGACGCCCGCCAGATCCATTCGCGATGCGCATGCCAGTCACCTCGGCTCGGCGCTCATAGGCCAGGCGATCGCAGATGGGCGGCGGTCCGGGACTCTTCGCATCGTCGAGGCCGATCGCCTGGAGCAAGAGCTGCTGGGCTCGACGCCTCGCCGCCGGCGCTCGAAGGCAATGCGCATGGACGCGAGATGACAGCAGGTCGGAGACGACCCACTGGGCCTCCGCCGTCGGCAGGAGTGCTGGCGAGGTACGCGCAGACGTACGCACGGGAGCTCGGCGTCGCTGAAGGCCGCGTTCGCGCGTGGGTCGCCTACATGATCATGGCGGGTGCCCTCGAGCGCGCGACAGGTGCCGATGACCCCCGGTTCATCGTCAAGGGCGGCGTTGCGCTCGAATTGCGTCTGCGCAATCGCGCCCGTGCGACCAAAGATATCGACGTCGTCCTGCGCGACATGGAGGCTGACCTCGCCGACGCGCTCGAACAGGCGCTGACGGGCGAGCCGAATCAGGGCTTCTCATTCCGACGTAAGGGCGAGCCGTTGCTGCTGGATAACGCCGCGGTCACCATCGAGTTCGCGGTCACGTATCGGCGCCAACCCTGGACCAGCATCAGCGTCGATGTCGCGCGCGGAGGCCGGCGAATCCGATGTCGAATGGGTCGAGGCCATCACGCTCACCGACGCCTTCGGCGTAACCGGCCCGGCGCAGCTGCCGTGCCTGCCGCTCCGGTTTCACGTTGCGCAGAAGCTGCATGGCATGACCCTTCCGCCGCGGCCCGGCAGGCAGAATGAACGGTTCCGAGACCTGGTCGATCTCCTCCTGATGGAGGGGTTGGTCACAGGTGACTACGGCGGGCTTCGCGACGCATGCGAGCTGGTCTTCCGCAGCCGGAACACCCATGCATGGCCACCCGATCTGGACGCCATGCCGTCGCATTGGGCGGCACCTTTCACGCGACTCGCCGAAGAACTCGAGCTGCGCGCCACCGATGTCGAGACGGCGCTGATCCGGGTGCGCAGGTTCGTCGATCGCATCCTCGGAGCTTCATCGTAGCCGCGCTGCACGCCCCCGCCCTACCGCGTGAACGAATAGTCCAGCGCGACGGTGGGCGTGAACTTCGCCGTCAGCCCTGACTCGGTCATCGGCACGAGCACGTTCCCGTGCAGGAGCCACGTGCCTCCGACGTTCCACTTGAATCCGGCCACGGCGAAGGCGGTGGTCTGGTCTTCGCCGCTCGGGATGAGGCGCAAGGTATCCACGCCCGCGATGCGCGGGTGCGGGGCGATCACTTCCGAGATGCGCTGCACGCCGGCGATCCGGCGGGCGAGCACCTCGCCGACGATCGTGACCTGCGGCGTGGCGGCGACAGCCACCGCCCCGCTGTAGCTGTATTCCCGTCCGAGGCCGCCGGTGCCCAGCGTGAAGTTGCCGTGCACGCTCGTGGGGCCCGCCTCGGCCGACGCGAGCCCCTGGAACCGCAGGGCGGTCTCGCCCGAACCGAGCAGGTTCTCTTCGCGTCCCGTCGGCAGCCGCACTTCGACGGCGGCCGCGACGACGCCAGGGCCGTCGCCCGTCAGCCGGACCTTCGAACGCACGGCCACGTCGGCCAGGCCGAGCGTTTCCGCGCGCGCGCGCGTCTGCAGCAGCATGCGCCCGCGATACGTGTTGTTGCGCGTCCCCCGGATGTCGAGCTGGACGACGGGCACGGCGATCCCGACGTCGACGCGATCGCTCAGCCCGACGTTGCCGTAGAAGGTCGCGGTGCGTGTCTCGACGTCGAGGGCCAGCGTCTCGATGTCGAAGGGCTCCGGCTCGTCACGGAATTGGTTCGCGATCGTCACGAACTGGCCGTCCCCGAGATCGTAGCCATCGAGCGACGTGAACGACGCGAACCCGAACGTGACCCCGAAGTTCGCCTGCCCCGCGCCCGACGTCAGCGCCCGCTCGACGAAGAACGGGCCGAAGGTCTCGCTGGCGCGCTCCACGGTGCCGAGCGCCGGGTTGAGCCGGTACGTGAAGCCGCTCGACGACGTGCCCACGGGGATCGTGGCGATGGCCGCGAGCAGCGCGCGCGAGAGCGTCGCCCGGGTGGCCTCGGCGGCCTCGCGATCCCGATCGAAGTCGCTCGTCTGTACACCCTGGTTCGTCACCAGGAACGACAGGATGTCCTGAACTGTCGCCGCCCGCTCGGCCGGCGCCTCCTGCGCCGCCGCCCAGACCGGCAGCGCCAGGACGAGCGCCGCCGCAGCGGCCCCGATCATTGTCTGTTGCATCTATCGCCCTCGATCGTCGTCATCGTCATCCTCATCGTCATCGTCGTCATCGTCATCGTCGCCGCGCACGCGTACATCGGTGGCGCGCACGCGTCCGTCCGGCTGAACGCGTCCTTCCACCGAGACCTCGGTGCCGTTGCGGATCCGGCTGCACCGACCCCTGAACCTCGTGTCGCCATTGGTGAACACGCGTCGGAAGGCGACGACGAAGCTCAGGTTCGGGCACGAGCCTTCGACCAGCAATGCGCGGCCCGACACGTCGACCCGCTCTCCGCCTCCGCCACCTCCGCCACCGCCACCTCCGCCACCTCCGCCACCGTCACCTCCGCCGCCGGCGCGTGCCCCATCCTGGCGAACCGTATGCGTGCGCCCGGCAACGGTGATGGTGGCGGTCCTCGGAGACGTGCTCGAGTTGGAACCGACGCTGTAGCGCACGGTGTCGGGGCCCATGCCGTTCGAGCCCGAGAGGTCGATCCAGGGCGCGCTCGCCGAGGCCGTCCACGCGCAGCCCGCCGGCGCCTCGACGCGAACCGATCCGTTGCCGCCGGGCGCGCCGAATGATTGCTCGGCCCGGTCGAGCGTGATGGTGCACGTCGGATTCGGCGGTGGCGCCGGTCCGGGACTCGGGCCCGGAACAGGCGCCGACGCCGGCCGCCCTTCCTGAACAAGCGTGAAGGTCTGGTCCGCGATCGTGATCACCGCCGTTCGCTCACGGCCGGGATTGAGCGAGATGTCGACGTGGACGGCGCCGCTGCCGGTGCCGCTACCGGTCACGACGCGGGCCCAGGCGGGCGCATTGCTCGTCGCGCGCCACGCGCACCCGTCCGCCACCGAGACGCCGACGGTCGTGCGTCCGGCTCCGTGACTCATCCGGTCGCGCGTCCGCTCGAGCTGGAATCGGCACGGCGCGGCTTCCTGCGTCAAGCTCAACCGCGTGTTGTTGATGACAATTGCCGCCGAGCGAGCCTGCGCCGCGGGGTTCGCCGCGATGGTCACGGTGACCGGCGTTTCCCCCTGACCGGAGGTCGGCGTTATCTGCGCCCACGAGGCATCGCTCGTCGCGGTCCATGCGCACTCGCGCTCGGCCATCACCGTGAGCGTGACGCGCGTTCCACCGTGTGGAACGATTAACGGCGTCGTCGAGAGCGCCGTCTGGCACCGCAGTGCGTCGGGTCCAGTGATTTCGCTGATGGTAGTGCTGGTATTCCCGCCGCAGCCCCACGCCAGGCCGGCGAGAACGGTGGCGGCCATCAAACTTCCGAAGGTCATCCGCACCGGCACGCCCCTGCTGCAATGCATGGATCCGGCCAACCGGTGCTACGATTGGCGGCCAGACAGCCCCGGAGAGCGAACGCACCTCCACACACGATGGGAAGCACGCTCCTTCAGAAGGTGTGGGATCTCCACACCGTCCGACACCTGCCGACGGGACAGACCCAGTTGTTCGTGGGTCTGCACCTCGTTCACGAAGTGACCTCGCCGCAGGCGTTCGACGCGCTGCGCGCGCGGGGGTGGGAGGTTGCCTTCCCTGAGCGGACGTTCGCCACCGTCGATCACATCGTCCCCACGAGCGACCGGCGCCGGCCCTTCCTCGACGTCATGGCCGAAGGGATGATGGCCGCTCTCGAGCGCAACTGCCACGACTTCGGCGTGCCGCTCTGGAACCTCGGCGACGCCAACCAGGGCATCGTGCACGTCATCGGGCCCGAGCTCGGCTTGACGCAGCCCGGCATGACGATCGCGTGCGGCGACAGCCACACCTCGACCCACGGCGCGTTTGGCGCCCTCGCGTTCGGCATCGGCACGTCGCAGGTCCGCGACGTGCTCGCGACACAGTGCCTGGCGATCGAGCCGGTCCGCGTGCGTCGCATCCGGGTGACGGGCACGCTCCCGGCCGGCGTGTATGCGAAGGACGCGATTCTCGCCATCATCCGACGGCTCGGCGTCCAGGGCGGGGCCGGCTACGCCTACGAGTACGCCGGCGACACGGTCGCGCGCATGTCGATGGACGAGCGCATGACGATGTGCAACATGTCGATCGAGGGGGGCGCGCGCGTGGGATACGTCAATCCCGATGCGACCACGTTTGCGTACCTGGAGGGCCGCCGATACGCGCCGGCAGGGGATGCCTTCGCCCGCGCCCGCGCCTGGTGGGCGTCGCTGGCCTCCGATCCCGACGCGCGCTACGACGACGACGTGGAGGTCGAGGCGGAGCGGCTGACGCCCATCGTGACGTGGGGGACGAACCCGGGCCAGTCGGTCGGCGTGGATGAGCCGATTCCGCGGCCGAGCGACGTGCCCGGCGCCGAGCAGACCGGTGTGCGCGACGCGCTGGACTACATGGGCTTCGCACCGGGCGCCCGCGTGCAAGGGCAGAAGATCGACGTGGCCTTCATCGGGTCGTGCACCAACTCGCGGCTGTCGGACCTCCGCGAGGCCGCTCGCATCGTGTCGGGCCGGCGCGTGGCGCCGCACGTGAAGGCGCTCGTCGTCCCCGGGTCGGCCGGCGTTCGAGCGGCCGCCGAGCGCGAGGGACTCGATGACGTGTTCCGCCACGCCGGCTTCGAGTGGCGGGACGCCGGCTGCTCGATGTGCCTTGGCATGAACCCCGACAAGCTCGAGGGCCGGCAGGTCTGCGCGGCATCCTCGAACCGGAACTTCAAGGGGCGGCAGGGCAGTCCGACGGGGCGCACGCTGCTGATGAGCCCCGCGATGGTGGCCGCCGCGGCGCTGGCCGGCGAAGTAGTGGACGTGCGGCAGGTCGTGGCGTCCGGGAGCCGCGTCTCGTGACGGCGACGCTCCGCGTCCTGGAGGTCGAAGGCACGGCGCTGCCGCTCGCGGGCGACGACATCGACACCGATCGCATCATCCCGGCGCGATTCCTGAGGGCGGTATCGTTCGACGGCCTGGAACGCCACCTGTTCGAGGACGATCGCACGACACCCGGACATCCATTCGACGATCCGCGCTTCGGCGGCGCCCGCGTGCTCGTCGTGCACCGCAATTTCGGCTGTGGCTCCTCCCGCGAGCACGCGCCCCAGGCGCTCTACCGCTGGGGCATCCGCGCCATCGTCGGCGAATCGTTCTCCGACATCTTCTTCGGCAACGCCGCGATGATCGGACTGGCCTGCGTGACGGCGGCGCGCGTCGATCTGGACGCGCTGATGGCGCTCGCCGGCGGCGACCCGCGCCGCGCGGTCCGCGTCAGCCTCGAGACGCTCGCGTGCGCGTCGAGAGACTTCACATGTGCAGTCCAGATGCCCGCGCACACGCGAGACGCCTTCCTCTCGGGCGCGTGGGACACGACGGGCCTCCTGCTCGACCGGTACGACGAGGTGCGGCGTATCGCGGCGCGGCTGCCGTACCTCTCGGCGTTTACGAGCCCTCCACCAGCCTGAGAAACGCGGTCGCGGCATGCGACCGTTCGCCGGCCTTGCGATAGATCAATCGCACCTGCCGCCGCAGGCGCAGGTCGCGCACCTGGAGCGCGACGAGCTCGCCTCGCGCGATCTCGGCTTCGGCGCAGCGGCGCGGCAGGAGCGCCACGCCGAGCTGCATCGCGACGGCGCGCTTGATGCCCTCGAGGCTCGGCAGCGAGATCAGGATGTTGGCCGGGATGTGGTTCTGCTCGAACAGCCGCAGCACGCGCTCCCGCACGTGCGACGGATCGTTGTGCGCCACGACCGTCTGCCGCGCGCACTCCGCGATGGCCACCTCGCGCCGCTTCGCCAGCGGGTTCGCCGGGTGCACGAGCATGACGAGCTCGTCCTGGCCGAGCGTGACCGACTTCAGCCCCGCCTCCGCGGGTTGAAAGGTGAGGACGCCGAAATCGAGGCTGCCCTGCGCGACCTCGGCGCCGATCTGCCGGGCGTGCACGCGGCGCACGTCCACGTGCACGAGCGGGTGCTCCGACCGGAAGCGGGCGATGAGCGGGAGCACGGCGTGCACGGAGGCTTCATTGGCGCCGATGAGCACGCGGCCGCGCTGCAGGTCCTTCAGCTCGCGGACCGCTGCCTCCGCCTCCTCCTCGAGGCGGAGCATGCGCTCGGCGTATTCCTTGAGGAGACGGCCCGCCTCGGTCAGCGTGGCGTCCTTGGTGGAACGGTCGAACAGCCGCTCGCCGAGGTCGGTCTCGATGCGCCGGATGGACTGGCTCACGGCCGGCTGGGTCCGGTGCAGCTTCAACGCCGCCCGCGAGAAGCTCCGCTCGGAGGCGACCCGCAGAAACACGCGCAATTCGCCCAGTTCCACGCGCTACCCCCCGCGCCCTGGCCTATAAGCCCTGATCATCTAACCGTAAAGATTATCACTTTGACTTTGCTGGCGGTTGTCCCGAGGATATGTCCATGGCCGAGCGGGTCCGGATTTTCGACACGACGTTGCGGGACGGCGAGCAGGCGCCCGGGTTCTCACTGCGGCCGCAGGAGAAGCTGGAGCTGGCCAGGCAGCTCGACGCGCTCGGCGTGGACGTAATCGAAGCGGGCTTCCCGATCGCCTCGCCGGCCGATGCCGAGGCCGTGCGCCGCATCGCCGCCGAGGTGCGCCGGCCGATTATTGCGTGCCTGGCGCGGTGCCGGCGCGACGACATCGAGCGCGCCGGCTGGGCCATCGAACCAGCCGCCCGGCCCCGCATCCACACCTTCATCGCCACTTCCGACCTGCACCTCCAATCGAAATTGCGTATCAGCCGTGAGGCGTGCCTCGAGGCGGCAGCCGATGGCGTTCGTCTCGCACGCAAGTACACCGATGACGTGCAGTTCTCGGCCGAGGACGCCACCCGGAGCGACCTCGACTTCCTGTGCCGCGTGATCGAGGCCGTGGTCCTGGCCGGCGCCTCGACGATCAACCTGCCCGACACGGTCGGCTACTCGACCCCCGACGAGATTGCCGACTTCTTCGCGCACATTCGCGCGCGCGTGTCCGGCGCCGACGACCTGACGTTCAGCACGCACTGTCACGACGATCTGGGACTGGCCTCGGCGAACACGCTCGCGGCCGTGCAGGCCGGCGCCCGCCAGGTCGAGTGCACGATCAACGGCATCGGCGAGCGGGCCGG
>JBOGIW010000008.1:0-4063 GCA_050748045.1 Vicinamibacterales bacterium
TCCTCGTAGCCGGGCCACGAGGTGTCCGAGAGCACGAGCCGCCTCTCCCCGGCCAGCTGGGCGCTCAGCCGCACGGCGTCGTCGTAGGAGCCGTTCACGACCTCGACGCGCGCGCCCTCGCCCTCGATCGCGTCGATGCGCGCCCGTGCCGTGCCCTTGGGGACGAGGACCGTGGCGGCGAGCCCCCGCTGACGCGCGACGCGCGCCACCGCGCGGCCGTGGTTGCCGGCGCTGGCGCACGCCAGCGTCGCGGCGTCGGGCAGCCGGTGCTCCCGCTGCAGCCGATCCATGGCGTACCGCACGCCGAGGGACTTGAAGGCGTTCAGCCCGAACCGCGACGACTCGTCCTTGACGAAGAGCCCACCAATGCCGAGCGCTCGCGCGAAGCAGGGCAGCGGGCGGAGCGGCGTGGGCCCGAGCTCAGGGTGCCGGCTGGAAAACGCCGACAGATCGGCGTAGTCTTCCGCGCGGTACGGCTGCCGTCCCTGGTGACGCGCGGCAGGATTCAGGTGGTACATCTCGGATCGCGATTATAGTGACGCGCATGCATCCACGCCTGATCATTCTGCTCCTCTGTGCGGCGCTCGCCTTTTGCGCCGCGCCGCCGGAATTCGACCTGGTGGTCCGCGGCGGGGAGGTGCTCGACGGAACGGGGCAGGAGGCGCTCCGCGTCGACGTCGGGATCGCAGGTGATCGCATCACGGCCATCGGGGACCTCTCCGAGCGCCGGGCCGGCGAAACGATCGACGCCGCCGGAAAGGTCGTCGCGCCGGGGTTCATCGATACGCAGGGCCAGTCGGGCACGACGCTCCTGGCCGACGGCAACGGCGAAAGCCACATCCGCCAGGGGATCACGAGCGAGATCATCGGCGAGGGCAGCAGCCCCGCCTTCTGGACGAAAACGACGGCCGACGTCGAGGCGTTGCAGCGCTTCGGGCTGGCGTTCGACTGGACGACGCCCGAGGGCTACTTCGACACGCTGGAAGATCGCGGCATCTCGATCAACCTCGGCACGCTGGTGCCCGCCACGATGGCCCGGCGCGAGGTGGTGGGACTCGAGAACCGGACGGCGACGGCCGACGAGCTGCGACGGATGGAGGAGCTGGTCGATCGCGCGATGCGCGCCGGCGCGTTCGGGCTCTCGAGCGCGCTCATCTACCCGCCAGGGTCCTACGCGGACACCTCCGAGCTGGTCGCGCTGGCGCGCGTGGCGTCGCGGCACAAGGGCGTGTACGTGTCGCACGTGCGCGGCGAGAGCTTCCGGGTCGAGGAGGCCGTCGCGGAGGCGATTCGCATCGGCGACGAGGCGAAGCTGCCGGTCGTCATCTTTCACCTGAAGGTCGCCGCGCGGCCGCAGTGGGGATCGATGGGGAAGATCGGCGCGATGATCGCGGCGGCGATTGCCCGCGGGCAGCTCGTGTCGGCGACCCAGTATCCCTACACCGCCGGCGGCACGGGCCTCCTGGCGGTGCTGCCGGGCTGGGCCCAGGAGGGAGGCCGCCCGCAGACGATCGCGCGGCTGAACGACCCGTCGCTGCGCGCCCGCATCCGCCGCGAGATCGAGACGACGATCGACGGGTGGGAGAACCTCGTCGCCGGGGCGGGCTTCGAGGGCATCCAGATCGCGTCGCTGCCGCCGCAAGCCGACCCGTCGCTCCTCGGCAAGCGCCTGTCGCAGATCGCCGCGGAGCGGGGCGAGGACCCGTGGGACACGCTGTTCCGGCTGCTCGTCGAGACCGACGGGCGCGTCGGCGCCCTCTATCACATGATGTCGGAAGACGACGTCCGCACGGCGATGCAGTACGGCTTCGTCACGATCGGCACCGACGCCGCGGCCCTGCGTCCGGACGGCGAGCTCGGCCGCGGCCAGCCGCACCCCCGCGCGTACGGCACGTTTCCGCGCGTGCTCGGGCGCTACGTCCGGGAACACCAGGTGATCGAGCTCCGCGAGGCCGTGCGCCGCATGACGAGCCTGGCCGCCGCGCAGTACAACATTCCGCGCCGCGGCATCCTGCGCGAGGGCTACTACGCCGACCTCGTCGTCTTCGACCCCGCCACCGTCATCGACCGCGCGACCTACGAGGCGCCGCATCAGTATCCCGCGGGCATCGATTACGTGATCGTGAACGGCGTCGTGACGATCACGCCGGCGGGCCACACCGGCGCGCGCGCCGGCCGGCGTCTCGCGGGCCCAGGCGCACGCCCTACGGGATCCTAGCAGCCCCTGGATGCCATCCTCATGGATGGAATCCTGACGACTTCGTCGACGTTGCCATCCATGAGGAGCCGGCGACTACACGTCGTGACCAACCTGCTTCAGGCGCGAGACAAGGCGTCGCGCCAATGATACGGACTGCAAGGGATCTGCAAGGCGGGATCGACCTCACTGCCACTGAGATCATCGCATTCTCCATCGGCAGCCACAAAGAACCAGGAATGTGAAACAGGCAGCGCAGATCTGGCCACGCTCTTTCCGTTAGTAAGAACAATGCTGCTGTTGAGACGTTCGAAACGTTTGCCGCGTGACGAGTGCTACTGGCCCACTCTGTGCATGTGGCGATGATCACTGCTGCCAGACCTGGAAGAATCGAACGGCCCATCGTCGGCGCAAGGTGAAGGAGCCATCCGATCGGACTAACCATTCAGGCACTTGGGGCTCCCCACTGAATATTCGGCTCGCCCACACCCGGTGGAGGCGTGCACCATGACTGTCGATGACATCCCGAACGACGTCCTCGGGCATTGCAGCATCACATCGCATCCATCGGAATCGGCGCTCGTTCTGCAGTGCTTACGAGCGTTCGTCCTCGACGATGAGCAGTACTGTTCGCAACGGCACGATGACCTTCAGACACTTGATTGGGACTGGATACTGTCATCCTGCAGGAAGCATCGTGTGGGTGGCTTTGTTGCTCATCTGCTGGCGAGGGCTCGTCTGCTGACCCACCTCGCACCGTCCGTTCGGGCCGGGCTCAATGGGGAAATGGCGAGATGCTCTTCCAACTGTCGTGCGCGGCAGAAGGAATTCGAAGAGATCAGTTCGATTCTCGATAGCCGAGACATTCCTGTTGTACCACTGAAAGGCGTCGCACTGGCACAGTCCATCTACGGCGACGCCCAGTTTCGAGCAATGTTCGACGTCGACATTCTCGTGCCGGACGGCCAGGTGCAGGAGGCGTTCGATGCGCTCGTGTCCACTGGCTTTCGCCGGGCCGATTCCTACGTATCAAGGAACCGCTGGCACAGGTCCATCTACGGGACGACCAGCCCCGAGTGGGACAGGGTCGAAATCGGCCGAATACCATTGCGGCGAGACGACGTCGAAATCGATCTCCACTACACGCCTCGCTACAGGGTTGGTGGCCGTTACATCGGACTTGACGTGGCAGCCATGTGGCAGCGAGTGCGTCCCATGCCGGGTCCCGGACGAAATACGTACGCTCTCGCAGCACCCGACCTGTTGTCGCATCTGGTCTTGCATGCGATCGAGCTTTACAACCCTTCTCTCGTGCAGGCCCTCGACATCGCGATGGTGTCCCGGCGTCGGCACGTCAGCTGGCGCGAGACATCGCTCCATGTGAGCCTGCCGGAACCTTCCAGAGCGCACATCGAGCGGTTTGTCCGCGCGATAAATGGATTGTTCGATGCCGAGCGTTCCGCGAGGACGTTGTCACCGGAGAGTGACCGCGTGTTGGTCTCGTTGTTCTCTCCAACGGCGGGACCGAAGGCTCAGGTTCCTCCGGCGAGTGTTCAGCCGGCCATCGAGGGTCTGAGAATGCTCCGTCGCGTCAGGCCGCCTCTGCGGCGTCTGAGATTTGTCCTGGGCTACTTCTTGCCGAGCCGTGAGTACTATCGCGACCTCTCACTACCCGGCGCGTGGTGTGTGCACTGGCGGAGCCTCTCGATCAGGGCAGTGAGACTCATGAAGATGTTCATCCTGTGACGGTTCGAGGTGCTCGACATGGACGTGTCAATGGATACTCGAGCCTTTCCCGGCGCGACACATCTGTCCGGGGCCGCAGTTCCGAGACATTGGTACAACCCGATTGCGGCGCTCTCGCTC
>JBOGIW010000009.1:0-2527 GCA_050748045.1 Vicinamibacterales bacterium
AGGGTGTGCGCGTGGTCCTCGGGAGCGTCGGCCCATCGCTTGTCCTCGAGGAACTCCTGGCCCATGAAGAGCATCGGGATGCCGGGCGCGGTGAGGAGCAGCCCCATCGCCACGCGCGACCGGCTCCGCGCGTACCAGGTGCGGTTGTCGCCGCCGCCGGCCAGGTCCGCGATGCGCGGCGCGCGGTCCCGGTACACCTCGTCGTGGCTCTCGACGTACTGCACCGCCCGCCAGGCGCTGCGGAACCCCGGCGCGCGCAACTGGTCGACGACCGGCTGCCACCGCACCTGGCTGTCACGCCCGCCGGCAGCCTGGGCGAGGACGCCGCGGATGCTCCGCCGCAGGCCGTCGTGCCAGTTCGCGTCGAAGCCGGCGCCGCCCTCCGATCGCGGGCGCACGACCGCCGGCTCGGGCCCCCAGTACTCGGCCACGTTGATCGCCCCTGCGTCGACCGCTCCGAGCGTGCCGTTCAGATCCTGGCAGAATCGCCAGCCATCGGGCCGGTTCTGCACGTCGATGACCGTCACCTGGTCGTACCGGAATCCGTCGACGTGGTATTCCTCGACGAAGAATCTCGCATTGTCGATCAGGAACTGCCGCACCTCGGCCTGCCAGAACGCGAAGACGGGACCGGTGTGCTCCTGGTCGGTGAAGTACTGACTGTCATTGTCGTTGCCCCGGCGCCGCCGATCGAAGAAGTAAATGGACTCATCCTGGCCGCGGACGTCGCCGGACGCGTGGTTGTACACGACGTCGAGGAGCACCGCCAGCCCGTACGCGTGGCAGACGTCCACGAGCGCTTTCATCTGGTTGACCGGCACGGCAAGCTGCTCGCGCGTGACGGGGCTCTTGCCTCTCTGCGCGAGGAGCCGGTTGACCCGCGGCAAGTATCCGTCAATCTCGTCGCCGGCGACCTGGTAGTCCATTTCCGGCGAGAACAGGTCGGAGCCGTTGTAGCCCATGCTCCGCGGCGTGCTGTACTCGACGACCGGCAGCGGCTCGATGGCGTTCACGCCCAGGTCCGCGAGGTACTCGACACGATCGAGCACGTCGAGAAACTTCGCGACGCGCGACGCCCGGTTGGGCCCATGGAACGTGCCGATGTGAAGCTGGTAGCAGATCAGATCGTTGAACGCCGGCGGCCGCCAGCCCGCATCCTGCCACCGGTAGGAGTTGGCGTCGCGCAGGATGCAGTCGGGATTCGGCCAGCTCACCGTGAGCTCGCGCGCGTAGGGGTCGCGCTTGAAGCCCTCGCTGCCATCTCCGACGACGTAGAACTTGTACTTCATCCCGTCGGCGGCGCCCGGAATGAAGCCGGCCCAACGGCCCCCGTCGTGCTTGACGAGAAGGGAATCGTCGTTCCGAGCCCAGCCGTTGAAATCGCCGGCCACGTACACGTCGCGCGCCTGCGGGGCCCACACCCTGAAGGTCGCGCCAACCGGGATCACCGTGGCGCCCATGGGCGTCGAGCCGGAGATGTGTGCTTGCGAAGCGGCCATGCCTCCCCTGGCAATCTGCGCAATCTGCGCGTTCACGGGGAAAAGACGGGCAAGCCTGCCTGAGGCCTCACGCGCGCTGCAGCGCCCTCGCGAGGTTGGTGAGCGCCAGCTCGACGAGCGTGCGTGACGTGGCGATGTTCATGCGCATGTGGCCGGCCCCGCCGTCGCCGTACGGCGGCCCGGCGTTCATCTGCACCTTCGCGTGCTCGACGAAGTACCGCTCGACCATCGTCTCGGGCATCACGGCCGCCGCCGCCGCCGGCCGGCGCCTGTTCGCGTCAGCCGCCATCCGCGCCGCGCCGATCCGGTCGGCCACCTGGCTCACGTCGAGCCAGGCGAGATACGTGCCTTGAGGCTTGACGAACTTCACGAGCGGCAGGTTGGAGCGGACGAACCGCTCGACGTAGTCCTGGTTGCCGTCGATGTAGGCCACCACCTGATCGAGCCAGTCCCCGCCTTCGTCGTAGGCGGCGCGGCACGCGATGACGCCCAGCGTGTTGAGGTCCTGCCGATGCCCCGTCGCCTTCACGCGAGCCATGTAGTCCGCGTTGTCCGAGAACATGTAGGCGCACTTGGCGGCCGCGAGGTTGAACGACTTGCTCGCGGACTTGAACGTGATGCTGTTCATCACGATCTCTCTGTTGCCGAGCGTGCTGAAGGGGGTGTACCTGTTCCCCTTCGTCACGAAATCGCAATGAATCTCGTCGGCGAGCACGACGACGCGGCGCCTGGCACAGATGTCCCCGAGTGTGGTCAGCTCCTCCCGCGACCAGCAGTTGCCGGTCGGGTTCTGCGGATTGCAGAGAATCAGCGTGTTGGTGTCGTGGCTGATGCGGCGCTCGAGATCCTCGAAATCCATCGTGTAGCGGCCGTTGACCAGCTTCAGCGGATTCTCCTCCGCCCTTGCACTTGACGAGCGCGATGTCGGTGAAGAACGCGTTGTAGGTGGGCGTCTGCACCAGCACCTTGCTGCCGGGAGGCGAGAACGCCCGGAGCGCGCTGATGAGCCCTGCATGGACGCCGGCGGC
>JBOGIW010000010.1:0-6166 GCA_050748045.1 Vicinamibacterales bacterium
GACCGGAGCCTATTCCGTTCCCAGACTCGAACCGGGCACGTACTCCCTGGGGATTGAGATGGGCGGGTTCGCGTCGCTGACGCGGCCCGATCTCACGTTGACCTCCGGAGCCGAGCTCATTCTCGACTTCACGCTGCGGCTCTCCGGCGTGGCGGAAACCCTGACAGTGACCGGGACCTCGCCGCTCGTCGAGCGGTCGAGCAACAGGATTGGGGGGACCCTGTCGAGCCGGGAAATCGAGGAGGTGCCGGCGAATTTCCGCCACATTGGGGCGCTCACGCAGCTCGTCCCTGGTATGACGCCGAACCCCGCGGCATCGACGTTCGAAGGTGGCCAGGTGGTGGCCAACGGGACGCCCGCCCAGTCAAACCTGTACCTGGTCGACGGTATGTACAACAACGACGATCGCCTCGGCGGCAGCCAGGGCACGCAGGTGCGGGTCGTGCTCGACAACATCGAGGAGTACCAGGTGCTGTCGAACCAGTACAGCGCCGAGTACGGCGGCGGCGCGGGCGCGATCATCAACATGGTGACGCGCGGCGGCACCAACAACTTCAACGGCCGCGCCTACACCTACTTCCGCGACGACCGGTTCAATGCCCGCGGCCATTTCCTTCCCGACACGGCACCCAAGCCGGACGAGCGGACGCTCCAGATGGGGTTCGCGGTCGGCGGCCCCGTCATCCGCAATCGCGCCCACTTCCACTTCTCCCTGGAGAAGGACCATGAGGACATCGCGGGGCTGAAACGCTTCCCCGCGGCGGCGGCGCCCCTCGCGCGCGATTTCGTCGGCACCTTCTCGGTGAGGGCGACCAACTACTTCGGGCGCGGCGACCTCCAGATCAACGATCGGAACTTCGTGAGCGTTCGCTGGCTGCTCGAGACCGCCCCCACCAGAGGCGAGGGATTCAATACCAACGAGGAAACGATCGATGCGCAGGGATGGGAGAGCGACTGGGATCACCTCGTCAGCGGCACCGTCACGAGCGTGCTGAGCGATCGTGCGTCGAACGTCATCCGCATCGGCCGGATCGGCGAGGAGCTGGGCACCGGGGCGCAGGCCTTCTTCGACGACGACGACGTGAATCAGATCGGGTTCGCGGGCCGGGATCCCTTTTCGATCGGCCAGCGGAACGAGCATCCGAGCTACGCCACGGGAAGGGGCGGTGAGGGACTCAATACCCTGATTCGCACCTACGTGGTCGACGAGTCGTTCAGCTATTTCGTCCCGAGCCTCTGGGGCGGCGAACACACCTTCAAGGCGGGAGGCGGCATCAGCTTCAACCAGATGCCCCCGCGCACCACGTTCAGTTCAGGGACCTTCCAGTTCAGGAGCGATGCGCCCTACAACCCCGCCGACCCCGCGACCTACCCGTTCCAGTTCGACGTGACGGTGGGGCCACCGAATGAATTCGGCTACGCCGTGACCTCCAAGGATCGCCGAACCTACCTCTTCCTGGAGGATAAGTGGCGCGTCAGCAACAACGTCACCCTGAACCTCGGCGTTCGCTGGGATCACCATAAGCACACACCGAACAGCAAGGACGACGTCGCGCCCCGCCTGGGTTTCGCATGGGACGTCACCGGTACCGGCACCACGGTCGTGCGAGGCGGTGCCGGGAAGTTCTACGCCTACGTGCCCGTCGTGCTCGACCTCGTTCACCAGCAGAGCGGCGTCAGGACGCTCTTCCCGACACTCTCGATCAACGACCCGAACAGTCCGGTGCTCCGCCCGGACATGATCACCGACTCGGCCGGGAACCCCGGCGTCGCGTCGCTGAGCCCGGCCGGCGTGGCGGAGGTCAACCGGCTGCGTGACCAGATCATCGCCGGCTCGACGTTCAACCGGAACCCGCGCGTGGACAGCCCGGATCGGCAGATGCCCTACACGTGGTCCTGGAGCATCGGCGTCAGCCGCCAGCTCATGAGCAACATGGCGGCGTCGGCCGACTACGTGGCGAACGCCTCCCGCGACCAGATCGGCATCATCGACATCAACGAGCCGGTCAACCGGGTGCGTCCCGGCGTCGCCTCTTTCGATCCGAACGCCACGCTCATTCCTGCCGAGGCCCGCGCGACGCCGTTTGCGCGCGTGCTCCAGACACAGACGAGCTCCCTCTTCGACGGCAACTACAAGTCGCTTCAGCTCTCGCTCGTGAAACGGATGGCGAACCGCTGGAGCGGCCGGCTCGCGTACACGCTGCAGAAGAGCCGCTATGTGGGCCTCGGCAACCCCGATGCGCGCCGAGTGTGGCTCGATAACGACCCGCGCGTGGACTACGGGCGGTTTGCGTCCGACCGGCGCCAGGTGTTCGCCGCCAGCGCCAGCGCCAATCTCTGGCGATCGCTCACCCTTGCGACCGTGCTGAGCGCCATCTCCGGGGCCGCGATCAACGAGACGGTGGGCCGCGACGTCAACGGCGATCTCGACAACAACGACCGCCCGATCCGCGGAGTCGATGACGCCACGCGGCCGATCCAGTCGGAGCTGGACTCGTCTGGTCGAGCGGTCATCAATGGCCTGACCGGTCCCGGATCGTTCCTGATCGACCTGTCGGTCCGCTACCAGATTCCGCTGGCGGCTGGGCTCGATTCCCTCGATCTCTTCTACGACATCCTGAACCTGTTGAACCGCGAGAACCTGGTCGCCCCGACGGGCAATCGAGCCTCCGGGAACTTCATGATCTCGACGGCGGCGCAGTTCCCGCGGCAGATGCAGTTCGGCGTCCGCGTGCGCTTCTAGAGGACCGGAGACCAAGGACCAAGGACCAAGGACCAAAGACTGAAGACTGAAGACTGAAGACAAAGACCAGAGACCCCAGACGAGAGACCAAAGACCGAAGAACCGTTCCATGGCTCGAATCCTCAGGCTGGTACTGGCGGTGGCGCTGATGTTCGGCGTCACCGCCGCGTTCGCCCAGATGGAGCTGGGCGTCATGCAGGGCACGGTCGTGGACGAGGGAGGGAAGCCGATCGAAGGGGCGACGTTACGGCTGAAGGACCTCGACCGCGGCCGCGAGGTCTCGCTCAAGAGCGATAAGAACGGCCGCTTCTACAGGCGCGGGCTCCAGGCCGTCGAGTACGAGATGGTCGTCGAAAAGGACGGCTATCAGCCGATCACGGACCGCGTGAAGCTCGTCGCGGGAACCGACCGGCGATTCGACTTCAAGCTCGCGAAGGCGACGCCAGTTGGCGCCGAGGAGTTCGCGCGGGGAGTTGCCGCCTACAACAGGGGCGATTTCGCGGCGGCCGCAGCGGCGTTCGAAGCGGCGGTGCAGAAGGCGCCGACGGTGCCCGATCTGTACGTCAATCTCGCGCTCGCCTATTTCCATCTCGAGCGCACGCCCGAGGCGGTCGCTCAGCTCGGGAAAGCGGCCTCGCTTGGGCCCGGCGATCCGAAGATTCAGTACCAGCTCGGGAGCGCGTACGTCGAGATGCAGTCTTACGACAAGGCGATCGCCGCCTTCGAGAAGGGGCTCGCGAAACAGCCGGACCTCGCTGCGGATCCGCTCGCGCTCGAGGCCGCCTCCACTCTTGGCGCGGTGTACTTCGCCAAGGGCGACAACGACAGGGCCATCGCGCAGTTCGAGAAAGCGCTGGCGGCGAAGCCGGCCGCGGCTGCGCCGACGTTGGGCCTGGCCAAGGCCCATTTCAGCAAGGGTGACGTCGCCAAGGCGCTCAGGCTCTTCGAGCAGGTGGTCGCGACGCATCCGGGGACACCGGAAGCCATGCAGGCCGACGCCTTCATCAAAGAGCTCCGCAAGGAGAAGCGTCCTGGGGCGCCATGATCCGCCGTGACCCCTCGGCCGGCGGGTTGTAGCTCGGGAGGAGGCCATGCGGTTCAAGCTGGCGTTGCTGCTGGCCGCCACCGTCGTGCCGGCCGCAGTTGCGGCGGACCTGTCGGTGCTGTGCGCCGGCGCCGTCGAGTCGGCCCTTCGGAAGCTCGCCAGGCACTACGAGCGTGAATTCGGCCGTGACGTGGACGTGGTCTTCGGAACGGGGCCGGAGCTCACGAAGCGGCTGGCAGGCGGCGACCGCGCCGACGTGCTCATCGCACCCGCGCGCGTGATGGAGCACGCCGCGAAGGCGGGAGCGATCGTCGTCGATTCGCAGGTCGCGGTTGCGCGGGTGGGGGTTGGCGTCGCGGTGCGTCGCGGCACGGCGCCCCCGAACGTGGCAACCGCCGCCGCGCTGAAGGACGCGCTCCTGCGCGCCGGCTCGGTTGTCTATAACAAGGCCTCCACGGGCCAGTACCTGGAGACGCTGTTCGAGCGCATGGGGATCCTCGAGCGGATCGAGCCGAAGACGACGCGCTACGTCAGCGCCGCCGAGGTGCTCGAGCACGTCCTCCGCGGCAGCCGGGGGAGCGAGATCGGCTTCGGTCCCATCACGGCGATCAAGGACTTCGAGCCGAGGGGCGTGACGCTCGTCGGGCCGCTGCCCGCCGACGTGCAGAGCTACACGACGTACATCGCGGCCGTGATGAGCGCCGCGCGCGCCCCGGATGCGGGCAGGGACTTCATTCGGTATCTCACGTCGGCGGCCGCGCGACGAACCTTCGCCGCGACCGGTGTGGAGTCGTCGCGCTAGAGGTGTGATCCCTGACAACCTGACGGAGCTGTGGCATTAAAACAAAAAGGGGGTAAGCCAGTGAGGACGATCACCATGGCCGCGGCAGCGGCACTCGCATTCCTGCTCGTTGTCGTCGGCGCCGCGCAGATGCAGGAGAAGGGCGGAGGCGACGAAACAGGTCCGTACGATCTGGTCGCCGGATGGCCGCAGAACTACTGCGGAGAAGGGTTCCAGATCGGCTCGACGGCCGGCATCTGGGCGGAAAGCCCCGACCGGGTGATCATCTTCGCCCGCGGCTGCCTTCCGGTGGTAAAGCAGCAGGGTGGCGGCGGCGGCGGCGGGTTCATCCCGGCTCGCAACGTCTCCGGCTACGACCTCTCGCAGAAGGACCCGGCGCGCCATCCGCGCTGGGATCACGTCGTCACGATCGTCGACCGGAACGGCAGGATGGTCGAGTCGTGGGAGCAGCACAACAAGCTGTTCGTGCGGCCGCACCGCGTCCTGGTGAACCCGTACGACTCGGAGCGCCACGTCTGGCTCGTGGACGACGGCGCGCATGCGATCTACAAGATCACGCGAGACGGCAAGACGCTGGTCCAGACGATTGGGACGCCGACGCAGTCCGGGAACGACGAGACGCATTTCGCGCGGCCGACCGATATCGCGTGGCTGCCCGACGGCACGTTCTTCGTCAGCGACGGGTACGTGAACACGCGCGTCGTCAAGTTCGACAAGAACGGCAAGTTCCTCATGACGTGGGGCCAGAAGGGGAATGCGCCGACCGAGACCCGGCCGTCGTACATGAACACAGTGCACGCCATCGTGATCGACAAGAACCGCCGGATCTACATCAGCGATCGCGCGAACTCGCGCATCCAGGTCTTCGACGAGCACGGCAAGTTCCTCGATGCGTGGCCGAACGTGCGCCGGCCGTACTCGCTGCTCCTCAGCGAGGACCAGCACCTGTGGGTCGCCGACGGCATCACGCAGAAGTTCACCAAGTTCGATCTGCACGGGAAGCTGCTCTACTCGTGGGGCACGTTCGGGGCGTTCCCGGGCGGCTTCTGGGGCGTGCACCAGTTCCACACCGACAGCGAGGGGAGCCTCTATACCGCCGACGTGCACGTCGGCCGTCCGCAGAAATTTCGGCCGAAGAAGGGCGCGAACCCGGCGCACCTGGTGGGCCGCTACTTCCCGCGCGGGGCGACGACCAACAACTAGCGACAGGGTCACGGGTCGAGGGGCGAGGGCTGGCTCAGGCCACGGGCCACAGGTATGAGACGCCACATTCGCCCCTCATCCCTGACGTTTGCCCTGGTCGTCTTCGGCCTCGCGATCAGCGGCGCCGACGTGTTCGCGTCGGAGCGTCCCGACATCGACGCCATCCGCGCCTCGAAGCGCGTGGAGGCGGTCCGCATCGACGAGCCCATTCGCCTCGACGGCATCCTCGACGAGCCCGCCTGGGAACTCGCCACCCCACGACCGACTTCTACCAGCAGCAGCCCGCCGAGTTCGAGCTGGCGACCCGGCGTACGGAGGTTTGATTCCTCTACGACGCCGACACCCTCTACGTCGGCGCCGTGATGTACGAGCC
>JBOGIW010000011.1:0-14867 GCA_050748045.1 Vicinamibacterales bacterium
CCCGGCGGCCACCGCGCGCGCGGCGGCCGGCGCCAGCGCCTTCACCGCGACCTTGATCTGCCGGATGTGCTCGGGCGTGGTGCCGCAGCAGCCGCCCACCAGGCGGACGCCGCGCGCGACGAACCGCCGCGCGTATGACGCCATGTACTCGGGCGACGAGAGATAGATGTTGCGCCCTTCGATGTCGCGAGGCTTTCCGGCGTTCGGCTGGGCCGAGAGCCGTGCCCGCGTCGCCTGCGCCAGCCGATCGACCGTCTCCAGCATCGGAGCCGGGCCAATGCTGCAGTTCACGCCGATGAGGTCGGCGCCCCGGCGCTCGAGCTCAGGGGCGAACTGCTCCGGCGGCGCGCCGTCGAGGCTGTTGCCGTCGTCCTCCATCGTCATCTGTGCCACCACCGGCAGCGCACAGACGCTGCGCACGGCGGCAATCGCCGCGCCCAGTTCGTTCAGATCGCGGAACGTCTCGAGGATGAAGAGGTCGACGCCGCCGTCGACGAGCGCCTGCGCCTGCTCGCGGAACCAGGCTTCGGCCTCGTCCACCCCCGTCTTGCCCCACGGCTCGATGCGGACGCCGAGCGGGCCGATCGCGCCCGCGACGTACGCCCGGCTGCCGGCGGCCCGCCGCGCGAGCCGGACTCCCTCGACGTTGATCTCGTGAAGCCGATCCGAGAGACCGAACGCCCGGAGCTTCACCCGGTTCGCGCCGAAGGTGTTCGTCTCGATGACGTCCGCGCCGGCGCGCACGTAGTCCTGGTGCACGTCCGACACGACGTCGGGCTGCGTGAGGTTCAGCGCGTCGAAGCACCGGTTGATGAAGACGCCCTTCGCGTAGAGCATCGTCCCCATCGCCCCGTCGCACACGAGCACGCGCTCGCCGATCGCGTCGAGAAACGGCTTCATCGATGGGGGCGCGGGTTATCCGCCCTCGGGGTGGAGCCCGGAGGGCGGCGCCACGAGCAGGTCCGCCTTGTCCCACACGAAGTCGTCCTTGCTGAAGACTGCCAGCTCGTAGTCCTTCCCCATGAAGATCGCCGACACGGGGCAGGCTTCCTCGCAGTAGCCGCAGAAGATGCACCGCATCTTGTGAATCTGGTACACCTTCGCGTAGCGGGGGCCGGCCAGGACCGTCCCGTCGTTCTCGGCCGGTTCGAGGTAGATGGCGTCGGCAGGGCACGCGACCGAGCAGAGGCCGCACGCGACGCACTTCTCCAGGCCGTTCTCGTCGCGCGTCAGCACCTGCTTGCCGCGCCATTTCGGGAACATCGGCATCTTCTGTTCCGGGTAGTTCACCGTGATCGGCTTCCGGAACATGTGCTTGAAGGTCGTGGCAAAACCGGCGATGAGCGCACGAATCATGAAAGCAGTCGTCCTGGCAACCTTCCGATCATAGCACCTGGCGACCGAGCGGCTACAATAGCGCCGTGCTCCAGGAGCCGACCTTCCTCTCGGCCGAGCAGTTCCTGCTCACGACGCTCATCGTGAAGCTGGCGGCGATGGCGGTTCTGGCCACGATGCTGGCGCGGTATCGGCGGTTCCGCCACATCCTGATCTTCGAGCGCCGCGCCTGGCCGGACCGGCTGGTGTTCGCCGCCGCCATCGGCATCCCGCTCATGGCCGGCGTGACGGCACGGCTGCTGCTGAACTACAACGCCGCCGACCTGACGCTCGAAGGCGCATTCCTCGCCGGGCTCATCGCCGGCCCGTACGCCGGCGCGCTCGTCGGCGCACTGGTGGCCGCGCCGGCGCTCGTGGCGGGCGAGGTTATCGCCATCCTGTTCGCCGTGGGCTGCGGCTTCGCCGGCGGCGGCCTGCGCGAGGCCTGCCCGAAGGAAGCGATCTGGCAATTCACGCCGTTCGTGTTCGTCGACCTCGGCAAGCACGTCTGGCAGACGCTGCGGAAGGCCGAGATCAACTGGCAGCTCGTGCTGCTCGCCGCCCCCGTCGCGCTCGAGCTCCTGCGCCAGGCGCTCGGCGCGCGCTTCGGCGCGCACCGGCTCTTCTACCTCGGATCGCCCTCGCCCTGGATGACGCTGCTCGTCGTGCTCGCGTCGGTCCTCGCCGTGGCGACGCCGATCAAAATCTGGAACACCGCGCGCATCGAGCACCGCCTGCAGGAACAGGAGAAGCTGCTGCTCGCCGCAAAGGTCGAAGCGCTCAAGAGCCAGATCAACCCGCATTTCCTGTTCAACACCCTCGCGTCGATCTCCTCGCTCGTCCGGTCGCAGCCCGATACGGCCCGCATGCTGATCGTCAAGCTGTCGGGCCTGCTCCGCCGACTCCTCCGCAGCCACGAGCACTTCGTGACGCTGCGCGAGGAGCTCGAGTCGATCGACGAATACCTCGACATCGAGGTCGTCCGCTTCGGGCCGAAGCTGACGCTGCGCAAGGACATCAGCCCCGACACCCTCGAGGTCATCGTCCCGAGCATGATCCTGCAGCCGCTCGTGGAGAACTCGATCAAGCACGGCTTCACGCGCAAGGTCGGCCCCGGCACGATCACGATGCGGAGCTGGCGCGAGCGCAACCGCACGGTGATCGAGGTGGAGGACGACGGCATGGGTGTCGTGCTCGGACATGACGACCAGCCGATGTCGCACGGTATCGGGCTCTCGAACGTGACCGAGCGCCTCCGCGTGATCTACGGCGCGTCGTACCAGTTGAAGCTCACGAGCGAGCCGGGTCGCGGGTTCCGCGCGCGGATCGAGGTGCCCGAGCTCATGGCCGCCGAACGGATCACGGCGTGATGGGTGCACTGGGTGCATCGGGTGCATTCGGTACATCAGGTGCCTGGAGGGTACGCTTCGCGTCCGAGAGATGCTAAAAGCCATCGTTGTGGACGACGAGCAGTTGGCGCGCGACGAGCTCTGTTACCAGCTCGAGCAGCTCGGCGAGGTGCAGGTCGTGGCGCAGGCGGGCAACGGTCTCGAGGCGCTCACCGCCATCGAGCGGAGCGAGCCCGACCTCGTCTTCCTCGACGTGCAGATGCCCGGGCTCACCGGCTTCGAGGTGGCGAGGCGCCTGCTCGAAGATGAGCTGGCACCGGCCGTGGTGTTCGTGACGGCCTTCGACCGGCATGCCATCGAGGCCTTCGAGGTCAACGCGGTCGATTACCTGCTGAAACCGGTCGATCCCGCGCGCCTGGAGCAGGCCGTCCGGCGGGCGCGGAAACGGCTGACCTCCACCCGCTCCGGTGGGGGCCCCCTCAACGACCAGCTCGAACAGTTCGTCAAAATGATGGCTGGCCGGCAGACTCGCCGGGACCAGGTGGCCGTGAAGGTCGGAGAACGGTTTCTCCTCGTTCACGCCGAAGAGATCATCTATGCGTCGCTGGCTGACGAGTCGATTAACATAGTGACTGGCCAGGTGTCTGGAACGTCGAACTACCGTACACTGGATGAACTGCAGGCGCGGCTCGACCCGGACGTGTTCTGGCGCGTGCATCGCTCGCATTTGGTCAACATCAACAAAATCAAGGAGATAGTCCCTTGGTTCAGCAGGAACTACATCCTCAGGATGAAGGACGCGAAGGCGACGGAGATCCCGGTCAGCCGGTCGCAAACGAAGCGGCTCCGGGAGTACCTCAAGCTGTAACGCCCGACGCCTCGGGGCATGTGTCCCTGGAGGCCTTCCAGTTGGCCCCGGCCGAGCCGGTCGCCCTGGCCGCCCCGGCGGCGGCGCCCGATGTGCGACTCGAGTTCGACGAGCGCACCGCGGCCGCCGTGGTGCAGCGGCTGAACGTCTGGAAGGACGAACTGGTGGCCTGGTTCAAGACGCTCGCCTCGGCAGCCGTCTACGCGACGCTCATCGTGACGTTCGGCTTCCAGGTGGCGCGCGTCGAGGGGCAGAGCATGGCGCCGACCCTCGCCGACCAGGACCGGCTCATCGTGAACAAGCTGGCGTACCGCATCGGCGAGCCGCGCAGGAGCGACATCGTCATGCTGTATTACCCGATCAACCCCGACAAGTCGTTCGTCAAGCGGGTCATCGCCGAGGAAGGCGATACCGTCCGCATCGTCGACGGCCGGGTCTACGTCAACGACGTGCCGCTGCGCGACGATTTCGTTCCGCCGGAATACCGCAGCCATGACGATTTCGGCCCGCTCGTCGTCCGCGAGGGCTACTACTTCGTGATGGGCGATCACCGGAACAACAGCTCCGACAGCCGCCACTGGGGCGAGGTGCCGAAGAAGTACATCATCGGGAAAGTCCAGTTGCGCTGGTGGCCTATTCCGACGGCGCGCGTGTTCTAGGCGCCGGCCGGTACGCCTCGGTCGCCCGCGTCCTCTATCGCGTCCTCGTTCTGAACCTCGCGGTGGCGTTCGCAAAGATCGCCCTCGGCTACACGACCGGGGCGGTCTCGGTGCTCTCCGACGGCTTCCACTCCCTCACCGACTCGGCGGCCAACGTGGTGGCGCTCGTCGGCGTCTCGGTGGCGCAGCGGCCGCCCGACCAGAACCACCCCTACGGCCATCGCAAGTACGAGACGATCGCGTCGCTCGGCATCCTGGTCTTCCTGGTCATCGTCCTGGTGGAGGTGATGACCGCCGCGTTCGATCGTGTCCGCACGGGGGCCGTGCCGAAGGTGTTTCCCGAAGGCATCGGGGTGATGGCGGTGACGCTCGTCGTCAACCTGATCGTCGTGCGGTACGAGCTCGGGCAGGGGCGGCGCCTGAAGAGCGAAGTGCTCCTCGCCGACGCGAAGCACACGCGCAGCGACGTGCTCACGTCGGGAGCGGTCATCGCCGCGCTCGTCGGCGTCTCGGCCGGCTATCCGATCCTCGATCCGCTGGCGGCGCTGCTCGTCGCCGGGTTCATCGGCCGCGCCTGCTGGGAAATCGCGCAGGACGCCTCGCGCATCCTCTCGGATGAGATCGTCATCGCGGAGGGCGACGTTCAGGACGTCGTCGAATCGGTGCCCGACGTGCTCGGGTGCCACCAGATCCGCACACGCGGCTCAGCCGACCATGTGTTCGTGGATCTGCACATCTGGCTCAGGGGCGACACCCCGCTCGAGGCTGCCCACGCCACGTCGCACGTCGTGAAGGACACGCTCATGGCGCGCTACCCGCAGATCGTCGACGTGGTGATTCACATCGAGCCGCCTCCGCGGTGATCCGCGGTCCGCGATCCGCTCTCCGCTAGCCGCGATCCGCGGTCCGCGACGCCGGCGTCACACGGGTTCTGGGAAATCCCGGGTCCGCCTCGTCGCGAACGCCCCGACAACCGGTTTGGCGAGGAGCGCGAAGTCGTTGTAGTGCATCCGAATGGCGTCGGTGTGCGTGCCGGCGCTGAACACCATGTCGGGTTCCGCAATGAAGGTCGCGTCGACGAAGACGCGCTGCCCGTAGAGCGGGCCGAGCGGCGGCATCGCGCCGGCTTCGCAGCCGGGGTACAGACGCGCGACCTCGGCCTCCGTGGCGAGACGCATGGACCCGGCTCCCGCCAGCAGGCGCAGCCGGTCGAGGTTCACCACGAGATCCGCGGGCAGCACGGCTTGAATCGGCTCGTCATCCGCGAAGCACGTGACGGTTTTCGCCCATTGACGGCCGGGCACGTGCGCGGCCGCGGCTTCTTCCTGCGCCGTGTACGCCGGCCGGTGATGAAGCGTGGTGTACGGGAGGCGTTCCCGCCGGATGAAGTCCCTGATCGATTCGACGATGGCCATGGCACCATCCTCCGGCTTGCACGCGGAACGGCCTACATGAATTCCTCAATCAGCTTCCGCCGCCGCTCCCGCGTCACGACGGCCGGCTGGTGCACGAGCGGCCCGGACTGGAGCCCTGGATCGAGCTCGTCCAGGCTCCGCGGCGGGTCGGGGTTGCGATAGACGAGGCCGATCGGGATCCTGTCGCCCCATTGAAGCGCGGCGTCCATCGCCGCGTGAAAGTCGGTGGGATCGTGGTGATCGTCCTCCAGCTTGTAGACGCGCTTGCGGAACCAGTCGTACGTGTTCTGCTTGTTGAACGTGACGCACGGGCTGAACACGTCGATGAGCGCGAACCCGGGATGCCTGATGCCGCCCGCATAGAGCTCCAGGAGGTGCTTCGGCTGGCCGCTGAACCCGCGTGCCACGTACCCGCAGCCGCTGGCGAGCGCGAGCGCGAGCGGGTTCAGCATCCCTTCGAGATTGCCATGAGGCGTCGTCTTCGTCCTCATGCCCACTTCGCTCGTCGGCGACACTTGTCCGGTCGTGAGACCGTACACTTCGTTGTTCATGACGACGTAGGTCACGTCGATGTTGCGGCGCATCGCCTGGATGAAGTGATTGAGGCCGATGCCGTACCCGTCGCCGTCGCCGCCGGTCGCAATCACGGTGAGAGCGCGATTGGCCAGCTTCGCGCCCGTCGCAAACGGCAGCGCCCGGCCGTGCAGACTGTGCACGCCATACGATCGGAAGAACCCGGGCAGGTTCGACGAACACCCGATGCCGGAGACGACGAGCACGTCATGCGGCTGGCGCCCGAGATCGGCGCACACCTTGAAGAGCGCGTTCAGGACGCCGAAGTCCCCGCACCCGGGACACCAGTCCGGAGGCACCTCGGTCTTGAAGTCCTTGGCGTCGAGAATCGCGGTAAGAGTGCTGACCATGAATCGCTCCTTTGCGCCGATCACGCCATGCTGGACGCGACGTGGCGTCCGGCCCAATCGCCGCTCGTCCCGGTGGGATGCTCGGTCCGCCACCCGGCTTCATGCGACACGACCTCGACGAGGTCGATGCCCGTCTCCACGATCTCCGTGACGGCCGTCACGATGTGCTGCGGCTCGAACGGCTCCCCGTCGAACTTGCGGATGTGGGCGCCGGCGGCCAGACCGGTCTCGGCCCGCAGGTGCCGGGCGAACTGGCCGCTGTGATTGTTCTCGGCGATGATCACCTTGCGGCACCCGCGCAGGAGCGCGCCGACCTGCTCGGCGTGGAACGGCACGAGGAACGTGATCTGGAGGTGATTCGTGGAGATGCCGTTCCGGTTCAGGCGCTCGACGGCCTCGCTCAGCACGCCCCATGTCGATCCCCATCCCACCAGCGTCACGTCTGCGTCTGCCGGACCGCTCAGCACCGGCGCCGGGATGTCGTTGATGACGCCGGCCATCTTCCGCGCCCGCTTGCGGACCATCTTCGTGCGCCGCTCGGGGTCGGTGTAGACGTCGCTCAGCAGCACACCGTCCTCGTCGTGCTCATCGCTCGCCGAGACGTACAGATGATGGGGCACGCCCGGAACCGCCCGCGGCGAGATGCCGGATGGCGTGTCCTTGTAGCGAAGGTAGGGCTCGCCGGCGGGCGGCCCGGCGGCGGCCGTGATGAGCGCGCCTCGATCGATCTCGAAATCGACGTCGAGGAGCGCCGGATCCACGGTCTCGTTGCCCTCGCCCATGAGCAGGTCCGAGAGGATGATCACCGGGCACTGGTAGCGCTCCGCCAGATTGAACGCGAGCGCGGGCGCGGCGAAACAGTCGGGCATGCTGAGCGGCGCCATCACAATCCGCGGGAAATCGCCCTGGCTTGCGCCGAACGCCTGGTTCAGATCCCCCTGCTCGGTCTTGGTCGGCACGCCTGTCGAGGGGCCGGCCCGCTGCACGTTCACGATGACGACCGGCGTCTCCATGATGCCCGCCATCCCCACCGCCTCGGTCATCAGCGCAAAGCCTCCGCCCGACGTGGCACACAGGCTTCGTACGCCCATGTGGCCCGCGCCGATGGTCATGTTGATGACCGAGATCTCGTCTTCGACCTGGCGGACACAGATGCCGAGCTCCTGGGCGTGTCCGGCGAACCATTCGAGAATGTGGGTCGCCGGACTCATCGGATACGCGCAGTAGAACTTGCAGCCCGCGAGCGCGGCGCCCATCGCCAGCAGCTCGTTGCCGGTCACGAGCGTCCAGCGTTGCGCCGTCGCCCGGAGCTGACGGGGCAGCGGGGCGAAGTGGGCGCCCGCGTAATCGTAGCCCGCCTTGGCGGCGTCGCGGTTCACCGCCACGACCTGGGGCTTCTTGGCGAAGGTCGACGCGAGCACCGACTCGAGACCGGTGAAGTCGAGTCCCATGAGGCGGATGACGGCGCCGACGGCCACCGTGTTCTGCATCACGGGAAGCTCTTTGGCAGCCGGCGTCAGGTCGGGAACCGGCAGCGGGCACAACTGGACCCCGCGAGGCGGTTCGTAGCTGGGACGCAGCCGGGCGGCGTTGTAGAGGGCTGCGCTTCCGGGGGGCAGTTCCTGGAGGTGACGATCGAGGGCGTCCTGGTTCAAGGCAATGAGGGCGTCCACCTGGTCGCCCTGGTTGAGAGGCTTGCGCGCCGAGATGCGCAGCCGCAGCCACGAGTGGCCGCCTCGAATCACCGACTGATAGCTGTTGTACGCGTAGACGCCCAGCCCCTGTCGCGCCATGGACAGCGCCAGGGTATTGCCTGCCGACGCCACTCCGTCACCCGCCGCGCCGCCGACGCCTACGATCAGGTCGGGCTCGCTCATGACAACGTCTCCCGGTCGTGCGGACCGTTGCCGAGGTAGGAAAATGACCGGTTGAAACCGGCGGCAGTGTATCAGAGGGTTCAGGCAGACGCCAGCCCGAGCCCCGGGGCCGTCCTAATACCCGGCGGCACAGTCGACCTGGTTCCGCAGCGGAAGCCCGCGCCGGAATCGGTCGATCTGCGTCTCGAAGAGCTCGACGACGGCGTCCCAGTGGTCGGCACGAAAGCCCGACGTATGCGGGGTGATGATGACGTTCGGCAACGACCACAACGGGCTGGCCGGCGGCAGCGGTTCCTCGTTGAAGACATCGAGCGCCGCTCCGGCCAGCCGTCCGCCGGCCAGCGCCGAGGCCAGCGCGGCTTCGTCCACGAGCTGCCCGCGCGCGACGTTGATCACGACGGCGCCTCGCTTCATCCGCGCGATCGCTGTTGCGTCCAGCAGCCGATCGGTCGAGGCCGTCCACGGGGCGGCCAGCACGAGCACGTCGCTCGACGCGATGACCTCGCCCGTCCGGCCGGGTCCGACGACGTCATCCACGCCGGCGGGCCTTGCCTCGCCGGGTCGCCGGCGCACGGCGACGACACGCAGGCCGAGGGCCGCCGCGCGGCCCGCTACGGCGCGGCCGATCGTGCCGAGCCCGATGATGCCCATCGTCTGACCCTGGACGAGCCAGGGGGCGGCGCCGCCCACCATCTCGTTCTGTGCCCACGTCCGCGTCTCCTGCCGGCGGATGATGAGGGGCAGCCGCTTCGCGAGCGCGAAGACGCACGCGATGACGTGCTCCGCAATCGCCGCCGACTGGACGCCGCGTGAGTTGGTGACCACGACGCCGCGCGAGGCGAGCTCGCCGAGCGGCAGCGTGCCGACGGCGACGGCCGACGAGTGGACCCATCGGAGTCTCCGCGCCCGCGCGACGAGGCCGGACGTCATCGTCCAGGTGAACGCCGCCTCGGCGTCGACGATGCCCTCCGCGTCGGCACGGTCGTCGAGTGCGTGATGGAAGGTGATGTCAGGGAACCGCCGGCGAAGTCTCTCGACGTGACTGGCGGGGATCGCCCACGCGACGACAGGCTGGCGAATGGAGATGAGGACGGTCATCGCCGACGGTAGGGCCCGGATTTCCCTCCGGTCTTCTCCACGAGGCAGATGTCGCCGATGACCATGGCCTTGTCGACGGCCTTGACCATGTCGTAGACGGTCAGCGCGGCGACGGCCACGGCGGTGAGCGCCTCCATCTCGACGCCGGTCCGCGCGCTCGTGCGCACGCGCGCGGCAATGAGGTAGCCCCGGCGCGACGGCGTGAGCTCGACGTGGACGCTCGAGAGGGGCAGCGGGTGGCAGAGCGGGACGAGATCCGACGTCCGCTTGGCGGCCATGATGCCGGCGAGCCGGGCGGCCTGCAGCGGATCGCCTTTCTTCAGGCCGCCGCGACGGATCAGCCGGCGCGCCTCGGCGCTCATCACGATCTCGCCGCGCGCCAGCGCCTCGCGCGCCGTCACCGGCTTGTCGCCGACGTCGACCATCGTGACGCGTCCACGCGCATCCACGTGCGTCAGGTGCCTCTTAGACATCCTCTCCCTGGGCGAGATAGAACGACAGGCTCTCGAGGGACACCGTGAGGTCCACGCTCTTCAGCTTCACCGGCGCGGGCGCCGTCAGCGCGCCGGGAGAGAAATTGAGAATCGCCTTGATGCCCGCGGCGGCCACGAGGTCCACGACCGGTTGGGCCGCCGAGGCGGGCACCGCGAGCATCGCGATGTCGATGCGATCCCGGCGCACGATGCGCTTCAGATCCTTGATATCGTGGATCGCCACGCCGCCGCGCGACGCCCGGCCGATCTTGTCGGGCGAGGCGTCGAAGAGCGCCGCGATCTCGAAGCCTTCCTGGCGGAAGCCGGGGTAGTCGGCCAGCGCCAGGCCGAGGTTGCCGGCGCCGATGATGGCGACGCGCAGCTTGCGGTCGAGGCCGAGGATCTGGCGGAGGTGCCGGCGGAGATCCTTGACGTAGTAGCCCACGCCGCGGACGCCGAACTCTCCAAAGTAGGCGAGGTCCTTTCGAATCTGGGCGGCGTTGAGGTGGAACTGCTCGGCCAGGGCCTGCGAGGAGATCGTCTGCACGCCCGCGGCGTCGAGCTCGTTGAGGCAGCGCAGGTAGACCGACAGGCGGTTGGTGGTGAGCTCCGAGACCTGGTCGGGTGTCTGCCTCCTCTTGTTCGGACCTTTCACAAGGTTCAATGCTACCATCACGCGCCATGGCACACTCGACCGCGACGTCTCCTCCCCAGAGGCCGGGGCTGGCTCCCCCGTCGCCGCAGGCGGGCGCGTTCCAGCCCTACGTCCCGCCGGCGGGATCGATGGCGGAGTTCACGACGAAGGCCATCCTGCTCGGCGCGCTCTTCGGCCTGCTCTTCGGCGCGTCCACCGTCTACCTCGGACTGCGCGCGGGTCTGACCGTCAGCGCCTCGATTCCGATCGCGGTGCTCGCGATCTCGGTGCTGAAGAAGCTCGGGGGCTCCACGATCCTCGAGAACAACATCGTCCAGACGATCGGCTCGGCGGGCGAGTCGGTCGCCGGCGGCGTCGTGTTCACGATCCCCGCGCTGATCTTCCTCGTGCCGTACGGGCCCGACTACTTCAACTACTACCAGATCACGATGCTGACCTTCGCCGGCGGCATCCTCGGCGTCCTGATGATGGTGCCGCTCAGGCGCGCGCTCATCGTGAAGGAGCACGGCGTGCTGCCGTATCCCGAGGGCACGGCGTGCGCCGAGGTGCTCGTCGCGGGCGAGCGCGGCGGACGCCTGGCGGCGCTCGTGTTCGGCGGCCTCGGGGTGGGCGCGCTCTGGAAGTCCCTGTCGTGGATCTTCAACCTCTTTCGCACGGAGATCGGGTACTCGGCGGCGCGCACGAGCCAGTTCCCGAATGCAACGCTGAACGTGGACATCTCGCCGGAGTATCTCGGCGTCGGGTACGTGATCGGCCCGCGCATCGCCGGGGCCATGTTCGCCGGGGGCGTGCTGTCGTGGCTGGTCCTCCTCCCGCTCCTCTCGATCCTCGGCGGCTACATGACCGAGCCCTTGCCGCCGATCCATCCGAACTTCGCCAACAACCCCGAGACCGGCCGTCCGTTCCTCATCTCGGAGATGGAACCCGGCCAGCTCTGGAGCGCCTACATCCGCTACATCGGCGCAGGCGCCGTGCTCGCGTCGGGCCTGATCACCCTGACGCGCACGATCCCGACCATCGTCGCGTCCGCGCGCGGCAGCTTCCGCGACCTCAGCGCCGGCGCGGGGGCCGCGGTCCAGGTCCGGACGGAGCGCGACATCCCGATGCCGTTCGTCATCGGCGGCTCGGTGCTGCTGGGCCTCTTCCTCGTCGTCGCGCCCGGGCTGCCGACGCAGGGCAACGTGTTCGCGGCCGTCCTCGTGCTCATCTTCGGCTTCTTCTTCGCGACGGTGTCGTCGCGCATCACCGGGCTCATCGGCTCGTCGTCGAACCCGATCTCCGGGATGACGATCGCAACCCTGATCCTGACGTGCCTGCTGTTCGTGGCGCTCGGCTGGACCGGCGACGTCTACGCGCCGATCGCGCTGTGCGTCGGCGCCATGGTCTGCATCGCCGCCGCCAATGCCGGCACCACGTCGCAGGACCTCAAGACCGGCTACATCGTCGGCGCCACGCCGGTGTACCAGCAGCTCGGATTGATCATCGGCGTGCTCGCCTCCGCGTTTGTCATCGGCATGACGACGATCTACCTGCACCAGGTGTTCGGAATCGGATCGGCCGCCGTGGCCGCGCCGCAGGCGACCCTGATGGCCACGATCATCAGCGGCCTCCTGGATCAGAATCTGCCCTGGGGCCTCGTCCTCGTCGGCATCTTCGTCTCGGTGACGCTGGAGCTGTGTGGAGTCCACTCGCTGTCCTTCGCGGTGGGGTCGTACCTGCCGATCGCGACGACGGCGCCGATCTTCGCCGGCGGCCTGGTGCGGTACTGGGTGGAGCGCAAGACCGGCACCGGGCAGGGGTCGGAGCTGGGCGCGGGAACGCTCTTCAGCTCGGGCCTCATTGCGGGCGGGTCGATCTGCGGCATCCTCTTCGCCGTGCTCGTGGGCACCAACAACATCGCGCCGTTCCAGGCCATCGGCAACGCCCTGCCGTTCCTGCACGGCGAGGATGCGCTCGGCCACCTCTTCGGCGCGCTCCTCTTCTTCGCGCTCGCGGTCATCGTCGCGCGCATGGGGATGCGGAAAGTAGAATAGTCGTGTGATCGCACGGGCCGTCGTCATCGCCCTCGTCACGGCGGGGAGCGCCTTCGCGCAACCCGCCGTGCGACGCCTGACGACCGTCGACGGCATCCGCCAGTATCCCGGATACTTCCACCTGCAGCCGGTCGTGGTCCGCGGCGAGCTGGCCGAGTCCGACGGCCGCGTGACGCTGCGCTCCGACGAGCACGAGATGCGCGTGCTGCTGGACGGGCCGCCGGCCGGCGCCGGCAAGGCGCGTCTCCTTGACGGCCCTGTCGAGGTGCGCGCGCAGTTGATCGACGTCGGGCGCCTCGAGCCGGGCGATCCACGCGTCGGCGACTACGAACAGCGCGACCGGGAACGCTGGCCGAGGCCGGGTGAAGAACTGATCCTCAGGGCGCTGGGCGTTGCGCCCGCCCAGGCTCACACGTCGCCCTCCATCCGCGCGCTGGCGCTCGAGCCGTGGAAGTTCCAGGATCAGCGGGTCACACTCGTAGGACAGTTCCGCGGTCGAAACCTCTTCGGCGACCAGCCGGATGCGCCGAAGAAGAGCCGCTACGACTTCGTCCTGAAGATGGCGGACGCCTCGGTGTGGGTGACCGGACTGAGGGCCCGGGGAAAGGGCTTCGATCTCAACGTCGACCGGCGCGTGGACACGAGCACCTGGGTGGAGGTGAGCGGCCTCGTCAGGCAGGAGCATGGGCTTGTCACCATCGAGGCGACGAGGATCGTGTCGGCCGAGGCGCCCGCGATGACGGCGCCGGAAGAGCCGCCGATGGAGCTGCCCCCGCCGCCGCCGGTCGACGTGGTCTTCAGCTCCCCGAGCGAGGGGGAGACCGACGTCCCGCCGACCAGTCCGATTCGCGTCCAGTTCTCACGCGGCATCGAGCCCGAGACCTTGAAAGGGCGCATCCGCATCGGCTACGCCGGCGCGGAGTCTCTCGAGCGGGGCGAGCCGCAGCCGCCGGCTATCGACGTGAAGACGGTCTACGACCCGGGCACGCACGCGCTCGAGCTCACGTTCACGCGCCCGCTCGAGCGATTCAGGACGGTGCGCGTCGAGCTGCTCGACGGGATCAAGGCCTTCGATGGAGCGCCCGTCACGCCGTGGACGCTCACCTTCTCGGTGGGCGGCTGAGACGCCGCCCGTCAGCTCCCGCACCTCAGGGCACGACCTTGAACGCGGTGACGACCGTGGCCTCGTCGAGCGAGACCTCGATGGCGTAGTCGCCCGCGGCGAGCGGCGCCAGCGCGGCCTCGGCCACGAGCCAGCGGAACTCACCCGATGCGTCCTGGCGATCGGTCACCTGCACGGGCACGTTGATCAGGTTGCCGCCGCGATCGAGCATTCGGGCGGCGGGCATCCCGGCCGCGGTGGTCGCGTGCTCGAGCCGCACGCGCTCGCTGCGCCGGAAGCGAGGATCCGCCGTCATCGCATACCTGGGTCCGGTTGTCGGACCGCGCCTCCACAGCACGGCCTCGCCCATCGGGGCGACGTCGGCCGGGATCATCACGCGCGCGGCATCGCTGATGGGCAGCCCGGAATCCTGCCGGGGCTTCACGCGGATCCGGACCGCGTATTCGCCGGGGGCAACGCCGCCAGCCTCCGGGACGCGGACTGTGAATGTCCCTTGCCCGGCGGGAATCTCCACGGTCTGCGCGGCGACGCCGGCGCCCATGGCCGACACGACCACCACGTCCGCCGTCGCCCCCGCGCTCCACGCCAGCTCCTTGCGCGTGCGGTAGTCGATCTCGCCGACGATCCACACGGCGCCCGCCGGCGTGTCGCCGGCCGCCGGCGCCGGCCATGCCGCCGTGCGGATCCGGAGCTGGCTGCGCGGGCTGACCGTTGCTACGGAGTCGAACGCCCTGGAGACAGCCGTCGGCGACTTCGCCTTCTCCGCGTTCGCGGCGGCCGTGAGATCGTCGGCGGTCAGTCCGCGGTAGCCGCGTCGCGCGCGGATGCGGACGCCGGGCCGCTTCGTGCGAACCGAGATCTCGCGGAACTTTCCGTCGAGCTTCGTATTCGACGAATAGTAGCCGATGAGGTAGTAGGACGTAAGGTCGTTGACGATCCGCTGCATCGCCGGCTCGATGAGGTTGGTGTTCACGACGGCCATGCCGTCCGTGTTGTCGGCCAGCTCGCGCAGCGAATCGT
>JBOGIW010000012.1:0-7802 GCA_050748045.1 Vicinamibacterales bacterium
CCGCCCGATCAGGGCGGCGGGGGGGTCACCGTGGTGGAGCTCAAGGACTGACGAGCCGCCAATGCCCCTCTTTCCCCAGCACTTCATCGACGATCTGAAACACCAGGCCGACATCGTCGTCGTGATCCAGGACTATGTGTCGCTCAAGAAGACGGGCGCGACGTACAAGGGGCTGTGCCCATTTCACGGGGAGAAGACGCCGTCGTTCCACGTCAACCGCGACAAGGGCTTCTTTCACTGCTTCGGGTGCGGCGTCGGCGGCGATGTGATCAAGTTCATCGAGCTCCACGAGAAGATGAGCTTCGTCGAAGCGGTGAAGATGCTCGCCGGGCGGGCCGGCATCGCCCTGCCCGAGCTCGAGGCGAGCGAGGAGCAGCGCGCCAGCGCGGGCGAGCGCGAGGCGCTCCTGAAGGTCCATGAAGCAGCCACCGCGTACTTCACGCGGCAGCTCGCGTCGGACGCCGGCGCACGCATCCGCCGGCAGATCGCCGACCGCGCCATCAGCCAGGCCACGAGTGACGCGCTCGGACTCGGCTATGCGCCGGGCTCACGCGACGGCCTGAAGCAGGCTCTCCTCGAGCAGGGGGTCTCCCTGCCGCTGCTGCTGCGTGCCGGCCTCGTCGTGCAGCGCGACGATGGGTCCGTCGTCGACCGGTTCAGGAACCGCTTGATGATTCCAATCTGCCGGGACACCGGGTCGGTCATCGCGTTCGGCGGCCGGACGGTCGACGCCGACCAGCAGCCGAAATACCTGAACTCCCCGGAGACGCCGATCTATTCGAAGAGCCGCACGCTCTACGGGCTCAACCTGTCGAAGGCGGCGGTGCGCCAGGGTGGTTTCGCGGTGCTCGTCGAGGGCTACTTCGACTTCGCGCAGGTGTATCAGGCAGGCGTGCACGCGGTGGTCGCCTCGTGCGGCACGGCGCTGACGCCGCAGCAGGCGCAGCAGCTTCGCCGGTTCACCAGCAAGGTCGTCCTGAGCTTCGACCCCGACGCCGCGGGCCAGGACGCGGCGGCCAGGTCGTGCGAAATGCTCGTGGCCGAGGGGTTCGAGGTGAATGTCGCCGTCCTGCCGGCCGGTGAGGACCCCGACACATATATCCGGAAACACGGGGGGGCGGGGTATGCGGAGCGGCTCAAGAAATCGAGGCCCTATCTCGAATACCTGCTCGACCGGGTGGCCGCGCGCCATAACCTGAACACCGACGAGGGGCGCGTCCGGTTCGTGTCCGACATCCTGCCGGTCGCCGCGCGGATCCCCGACGCGGCGGCGAGGGACCGCTTTGCCGAGCGGGTCGCGTTCAAGGCCCGGGTGACGGATGAAGTGGTGCGGGCCGAGATTCGGAGGGCGGCGGTGCATCGCCACGGGACGGTGACAAAAAGAGACCTGCCGGGCTTCGGGCAGGTCACGAAGGCCGAAAAGGGCCTGATTTGGTGGCTGATCCACGACCCGTCGGCCGCGCTGGTCACGCTCGAAGGGCTGGAGGCCCCGGACGTCGAGGGCCTCGCGTCCCGGTCTGTGCTGGATTTGGCGTCAAAACTGAACGAAGATAAGGGGTTCTCTCCAGCTGCGCTCCTCCAGCGTCTAACGGATCGGGAGGCGCAACTGGTAACCGGGATTGCAGCGGAACCCGAAGCACCAGCCCTATCGCTCGAGTATTGCGTGCGCCAGTTCAAGCGGGCGCGCTATGAGCGGGAGCGCGCCGCCATTCAGCAGGAGATCGACCGGCTTCAGAGGACGGGGCTCGGAGCGGGACCGGAGGTCAACGCGTTGCTCGCCCGGAACGGCGACCTCGGCCGCCTCATTCAAGCCTTGTCATAGTCGGAGGGTAGGACGTCTTGTCGATTGAAGAAAAATACGACGAAGTACGGCAGCTGATCAACGTCGGCAAGGAGAAGGGCTACCTGCTCTACGACGAGATCAACGAGCTGTTGCCGTCGGAGGTCACCTCGTCGGAGGAGCTGGACGACCTCTTCAACGCATTCGGCAGCGCGGGCATCGAGGTGGTCGACTCCGACAAGGCGTACCTGGGCGACAAGAGCTTCGACCGCGAAGGGTCCGGCGACGAACCGGAGCTCGATCTCACGCCGGGCGCGCTCGACAAGACGAACGACCCCGTCCGCATGTACCTGCGCGAGATGGGCACGGTGCCGCTCCTGACGCGCGAGGGCGAGGTCGCCATCGCCAAGCGGATCGAGCAGGGCAAGCTGGCGGTCATCAAGTCGATCTCGCGGACGCCGACGATTGCGAAGGCGATCATCAACATGGGCGATCAGCTCCGCGCCGGCGAGCGGACGGTGCGCGAGCTCATCATCTTCACCGACGAGGAGATCACCGACGATCTGATCGAGGAGCGCGCGCAGCACCTCCTCAAGCAGATCGAGGCGGTGAAGAAGGCGCGGCTCGACTTCCAGAAGCTCGCGGAGAAGATGGAGGAGACGCCGCGAAAGGACAAGCGGAAGTTCCGCCGCGCCCGCTGGAAAGCGCTGCGCGCCCGCATCAAGGTCTCGCAGCTCATTCGCCGGATCGAGTTCACCGAGTCGGTGAAGCGCCGGCTCGTGGACGAAGTGAAGGACGCGGTGGATGCCGTCCAGCGCGTGCAGCGCGAGGTCGACGCCATCGAGCGGCAGATCAACCCGCGCGTGGGCGGCAAGATCAAGCCGACCAGGCTCAAGGACGAGGACCGGAAGAACCTCCTCAAGCGGCAGAAGGACATCAGGGCCACGGTCAAGGCGCTCATCGACGAGCTCGAGGAGACGCCGGAGCGGCTGCGCCGCACGATCGAAGTCATCGCCCGCGGCGAGGCGCAGGCCGAGCAGGCGAAGAAGGAGCTCGTCGAGGCGAACCTCCGCCTCGTCGTCTCGATCGCGAAGAAATACACGAACCGCGGCCTGCAGTTCCTCGATCTGATCCAGGAAGGCAACATCGGCCTGATGAAAGCCGTGGACAAGTTCGAGTACCGCCGGGGCTACAAGTTCTCGACGTACGCGACCTGGTGGATCCGCCAGGCGATCACGCGGGCGATCGCGGATCAGGCCAGGACGATCCGGATCCCCGTCCACATGATCGAGACGATCAACAAGCTGATACGCACGTCGCGCGCGCTCGTGCAGGAGCTCGGCCGCGAGCCGACCTCGGAAGAGATCGCCAAGCGGATGGACATTCCCGTGGCGAAGGTCCGCAAGGTGCTGAAGATCGCGCAGGAGCCGATCTCCCTCGAGACGCCGATCGGCGAAGAGGAAGATTCGCACCTGGGCGATTTCATCGAAGACCGCAACATCGTGTCGCCGGCGGAAGCCGTGATCAACCTGAACCTGAAGGAGCAGACGGAATCGGTGCTGAAGACGCTGACGCCGCGCGAGGAGAAGGTGATCAAGATGCGCTTCGGCGTCGGCGACGGCAGCGAGCACACGCTGGAGGAGGTGGGCCAGAGCTTTGCCGTGACGCGGGAGCGCATCCGGCAGATCGAGGCCAAGGCGCTGCGGAAACTCCGCCACCCCTCGCGGTCGCGTAAACTGAAGGCCTTCCTGGAGGGGCGCACGTAGTACGCGCGTCACGCGGATCGCCGACCGCGGAGAGCGGACGGCGGAGACCGGATCGCGGAGAGCGGAAGTGAGGGCCCGTAGCTCAGCGGTTAGAGCGACCGGCTCATAATCGGTTGGTCCCAGGTTCGAATCCTGGCGGGCCCATTCAACGTCGGAATCCCAATGGCCTACGCCCAACTCCCAACTCCCAACTCCCAACTCCCAACCCCCAACTCCCGACGCCCAACTCCCAATGGCCAACTCCCACACCCAACGTCACCCAATCCGGAGCTCCCTGGCCCAGTGCCTATCTTCAGGGCCGTTCTACCTGGATGACCGGGAGTTGGAGGTTGAGTGTTGAAGGTTGGTAGTTGAAGTTGGGGGTTGGGAGTAAATATTCGGAGTTGGGTGAATGGGAGTTGGAGATTGGGAGTTGGAGATTGGGAGTTGGGAGTTGAGGTTGGGAGTTGAGGTTGGGAGTTGAGAGTTGATTTGAGAGTTGAGAGATTTGGGAGTTTGAGAGATTGGGAGTTGGGAGTTGGGGGTTGGGGGTTGAGAGATGGGAGTTGGAGATTGGGAGTTGGAGGTTGGGAGTTGGGAGTCGGGATGAGAGCATGTCCCCAGATCTCGAACGCCTGATCACGCTTCAGCGGCTCGAGTTGGCCATTGCGGAGGCGAAGACCCGGATCGCCTCGCACCCGGAGCGGCTCGCGGCCGCCGACGCGCGGTTGCACGCGGCGAGCCTTGCCGTCGAGTCCGCGAAGCGGCGGCTCACGGACAGCCACGACGCGCGCTGCGTGCTCGAGAAGGACGCCGCCGTCTACCAGGGTCGCCTCACCAAGTTCAAGGACCAGCTTTCCGCCGTCAAGACCAACCGCGAGTACCAGGCGATGCAGCATGAGATCGCCACGGCGCAGCAGGAGCTTGGTGCCGTCGAGGAGAGAGTGCTCGAGCGCATGATGGAAGGCGACGCGCTGGCCGCCGAGGTCAAGCGGGCGGAGACAATGCTCGCGACGACCCGGCAGGAAGTGGACGCCGAGAAGCAGGGGCTCGCCGAGGAGCTGGTCACGACCGGGCGGACGCTCGAGGATGCCACCGCCGCGCGCGCCGCGATCGTCGAGGAGCTGCCGAAGCCGCTCGTCGCGCTCTTCGAGCAGGTGGCGAGGGCGCGAAAAGGCGTGGCCATCTGCACGGCCACGCGCGACGGCCTCTGCTCGGTGTGCCACGTGCGCCTCAGGCCGCCCGTGTTCCAGCAGGTCCGTCACAACGACACCATCGTCCAGTGCGAGGTGTGCCACCGGATCCTCTACTACGTCCCGCCCCCGCAGCCCGTCACGCCTCCAACGACCGTCACGTCGTAAGCTAACGGCGTGAGCCAGCTCTCGTTCTTCGGATCAGCGGGCGGCGCATCCGCCACGGCGAACATCGATGGAGGGTCGCGCGGCAACCCCGGCCCCGCGGGGTACGGCGTGCGCATCGAGCGCGACGACGGCTCGGTCGTGGAGTTGAAGGAGTCGCTCGGCACGGCGACGAACAACGTCGCCGAGTATCGCGGCCTGCTGGCGGCGCTCCGGTGGGCCGTGGAGCACGCCGTCGGTGCGCTGCACGTCCGGTCGGATTCCGAGCTGCTCGTGAAGCAGTTGACGGGCGAGTACCGAGTCAAGAACCCCGGGCTGCAGCCGCTCTACGCGGAAGCGCGCGCGCTCGTGCGCCAGATCGGCCGCGTGCGGTTCGAGCACGTGCGCCGGGAGCACAACCGGGACGCAGACCGGCTGGCCAACGAGGCGATGGACGAAGCGGCGCGCGCGGCGCGCGCCTAGCGAACGTCGGACGTCGAAGGTCGACGCGCCCGGATCGCACCCGCCATGCGGCCCGCGCCGTCTCTCTCGACCCGGTACGAGGGAAACAGGTCGACGTGGCTCGCCGTGCAGAGGGCGCATGTGTGAACGTGCTGCGCGGCGAGCCCGGCGAGCATCAGCAGGTCGCGGGTCGCGCCCCACAGGTCGAGCCTGAGCGCGGGCGCCCCGGCGCTGCCCGGCGCAGGACGCGCCCCGCGCCGCGGCGGCGGAGCCAGGAACCAGCGATCGATGAGATGAGGCGGATGACCGGCAGCGGCGAAGGCGTCCACCAGCTCGGGGCCGACTTCGTAACAGCACGGACCGATGCTTGGCCCGATCGCCGCGACGAGGCCTGACGGCTCCGCCCCGAGCTCACGCTGGAGCGCATCGACGGCGGCTGTGGCCGCGCCGGCCGCCGTGCCGCGCCACCCGGCATGAACTGCCGCCACCGCCCCCGTCCTGGGGTCGGCAAGGAGAAGCGGCACGCAGTCGGCCGCTCGAACGGCAAGTGCCACTCTCGGATCGTCGGAGACGAGCACGTCGGCCTCCGGCCGCTCGCTGGGCTGTCCGCTCGGCCCGCTCCCCAGCTCGCATCCTGATGGCCGCGACGGCGCGGCCGTGCACCTGCGTGAGTGTCTGCACCGTCTCGGCACCGATGGCGCCGGCCACCCGCTGCCAGTCGTCCTGCGACGACAACGCCTGTTGACGCGTCGTGAACAGGTGCGGCGCGATGAGCTGGAGGGGCGTGCACCGCAGCGCCCACCCCCACGGCTCGTGGATCCAGGTGAAGGTCTCGGGAAGATCGGGCAGAAGCATTGTAGGATTTGCGATGACCGGATTGTAGCTGCGACGCGTCATGGACATCATCGGCCTCGGACTCGATGCCACCGAGATCCCCCGCGTCGCGCGGATGATCGAGCGCTACGGCGAGCGCTTCGTCAGGCGCGTCTTCACGGAGGGGGAAATCGAATACTGCCGCCGGAAGCGCGACGGCTCGCCGTCGTTTGCCGCGCGGTTCGCCGCGAAGGAAGCGGCGATGAAGGCGCTCGGCACGGGCCAGTCTCAGGGGGTCTTCTGGACCGGTATCGAGGTCGTCCGTCGCCACGGCCCGCCCGAGCTCCGCTTCAACGGCGGGGCGCTCGCGCGCTTCCAGGCGATGGGTGCGACCGGCTCGCTCCTCACGCTGACCCACTCACGCGACCTCGCCATCGCGCACGTGATGCTCCTTCGATAGACGCCATTTGCTGTCCGCCATCCGCTGTCGCGCGGATCGCGGATTGCGGAGTGCGGATCGCGGGACCTGACAACGCGCGTGCACGCCGCAGGCGCCTCCCGTTGGCATCCGACTGGCGCCCACTCACAACTCCTTCCTGTTCAATAACTTGAGAAGACGACTGGAGGGCCGGATGCTGGGCCCGCCTCTTGCGTATCCCGGCTCAGCCAGCGCAAGCGAGGAGGCGCCCGTGACCGTGAAGATCGTGCCCAACGACAAGCAGAACCCGCCCGGCAAGCTCGCCGACGTCGAGCTCCACTTCACCGACGGTGTCCTCGAGGGGTTGAAGCTCCTGGGCTTCGCCATCTGGGAGCGCCGCGTCGGAGGGGGCCGGAACGTCACGTTCCCGGCGCGACAGTATTCCGTGAACGGCGACCGGCGGAGCTTCTCGCTGCTGCGGCCGATTGCCGACTCCACCGCACAGGATCGGATCCGGCAGGCGGTGCTGCACGCGTATGCGGAGTACGAAGAGCGGGCGGCTACTGAAGAACCGGCAGAAGCCTGATGTTCTCCCGCGCGCGCTTCGGCGGGAGCGTCCATTCCTCGCGGAGCGCCTTCTCGAGCTCGGCGCGGAAGAACCCGTCCTTCATGCCGCCGTCGATGATGTCCCACGGCAGCGTGGCGTCCTGCGATCGATCGCGGAACACGTAGAAGTCGGCGTCCACGCCGGCCTCGGCGCACGCGGCGCGCCAGTTGCCGCCGTTCCGCTCCGCCGCCTCGATGGCCGGCGCCACGCGCCGGTCGCCGAGCGACAGGAGCGCCTGGTAGAAGGAATGCCGCTCCGACTTGATGTTGAAGTAGACGTTGTCGATACCGCTCATGAGCGACCGCAGCCGCTGCATCTTCCGCTGGAGGCTCGCGGCGCTCGCCATCGGCAGCCGCTGGTAGGCCGTGGCGGGCTTCGGCACGAGGGGATTGACGCTGCCGACGATTGTGCCGACCCGCCCGCGGGGGCGCGCGTGGGCCAGCATGATCTCGCGGAGCCGCAGCGTCAGGTCGCGGATGGCCTCGAGGTCGTCGTCTGTCTCCGTGGGCAGCCCGATCATGTAGTACAGCTTCAGGCTCGCCATCCCCTGGCCGAAGATTGTCTCGGCCGCCGCGAGGATCTCGTCGTTCGTGACGGTCTTGTTGATCACGCGGCGCAGGCGGTCGGAGCCGGTTTCCGG
>JBOGIW010000013.1:0-7134 GCA_050748045.1 Vicinamibacterales bacterium
GCCGCAACGCGGCCGACCCGTCGAACGGCGCTTCGTGTGCTTCGTGACCTTCGTGGCGAGCCAATTGCCGTGTGTCGGAGTCGTCAGTAACTGAAGAAAAAGATCAGATCCAGCCCGCCGCGCTCCACGCGGCGGAACATCAGGCGCTGGTTGCCGCCGGCGGTCTCGGCGATGGAGCCCTGCAGCCGGAGGTAGTCGGCAATCTGGTACTCGAGGATGAACTCGGTGCCCTGCGAGGTCCCGAAGCTCTGGCGGACGCGGAAGAAGAGCCTTTCGCCCACCTGCTCCCCGATCGTGAGCGTCGGCGCTCCGCCGTCGCCCTGCGCCTGGATCTCGAATTGATCCAGCTCCAGGGCGCCGCCGATCGAGCGCGCAAGGCCCGACGCGAGATACCCGCCCGCCAGCGCCGTGGCGCGCTGGGCCAGCGAGATCTGCTGCCCTTCACCAAGCTCGTTGAGCGGCGCATTGAAGACGATGAGCGCCAGGATGTCGGCTTCCTCGAGCGGCGGCCGGCTGGAGAACGCGAGCTCCGGCTGGCGCAGCGTCCCCTGCACGCGAATGAAGGTCTCCACGCCTGAGATCTCGCGCCGCGCCTGGAAATCGAGCAACGGGTTGATCTCGCCGTCGCCTGTGAAGCGGATGCGCCCGTCGCGCAGCAGCTCGAAGCGGCGCCCCTGGAAGTCGTAGGTGCCGCGAACCGTGTTCATCTCGCCCGTGATCCGCACGAGACCCTCGCCACGCGGCTTGCGAAGCTGGACGAGGCCGCCGACGGTCACGTTCACGTCGCCGAGGCTGATGGGCGCGTCGGCCGGCCGCAGGTCGCTTCCCCGCACGACGAGGTTGCTCGGGATCGACAGCGCCACGTTCAAATCGAGGGCGCTGAACACGGTCGGCGTCGCCGCGACGGGTCCTTCGGGAGCGTTCGGGGCGATCTCGGTCGCCTCGGTGGCGTACGGATCCGCCGAGGTCCGCTCGATCACCTCCGCGACCTGGATGGTGCCGTTCTCGATCTCGACCTGCCCCTCCACGCGCGGCTCGGACGGCGTGCCCGTGACGCGGAGGTTCGTGTCGAGCTTCACGTCGGCAAGCTCGTTGTCGATGACCTCGAAGTTCTCGGCCGTGATGCGGATGTCGACCCCCTCCACCCGGCGCGCGTCGACGCCGAGCGAGCCGCCGATCGTCATCGGGAAGCCGCGCGAGTCGAGGATCTTGAACTGGCGGATCTGGATCGCCTCGGGCTCGAGATCGATCCGGGTGTCGAGGCCGGTGTAGGACGTCCCGAGGTCGGGCACCGCGAACGCCCCGCCCTTGATGTCGACAAACCCGCTGGCCTGCGGGTCGTAGCCGGTCCCCTCGACGCGGATGTTCGCCTGGAGCGTTCCCTGCGCGCCGGTCACATACTGGGTAAAGCCCTGGACGATCCCGAGGTCGATCTGCGAGGTCTCGATGCGAACGTCCACCGGGTCGCCGGCGCGTCCTCGTTCCTCGGCGCGCGTGGCACGGAAGAGCGAGGTCGGCGCAAACCCCTTCGCCGTCAGCCACGCCTGCGGGTTCTGCTGCAGCCGCACGTCGAGGCTCACCCCTTTGCCGCTGTACTCGACCTTTCCGGTCAATGCCTCGAACGTGAACTGCCGGAAGGCGCCGGGGGAGAGCGTGAAGCTCCCGTCGGCCCTGAGCGCGTCCCTCGGTCCCGCGACGGTCCCCGCGGCGTCCAGGCGCCCGGCCACGCCGTAGTCGGTCAACAGTAGCTCGTCGAGCTGCGCCACGTCCACGTTCTCCACGCGCACCGTCAGCGGCTCCTCGCTGGACCCGATCACGCCGTCGGCCTCGATTCGCTGATCGCCGTTCACGAGCCTGACGTTCTCGACGACGATCCGATCGCTCCCGTACTGCACGGCGGCCTCGCTGCCGGGCGGCGTGCGCCACTCCACGTTCTCCGCGCGGAGCGTCAGGTTGGCGAGGTGAATCTCCTGGTGATCCGGATGGAACACCATCGAGCCGCCGGCGCCCATCGAGCGGACGCCCTCCTGCGCCGTCACGTCGAACTCGAGCTCCTGGCTGGTGTACCGCGTGTTCGCGGTCAGCTCGGTAATGCGTTGCCCGCCGATCTCGAGGAACGTGGCGCGGCTCTCCGCCTGCACGATCGACCGGCCCGGCGTCAGGTCGGGCACCGCGACGCTGAAGGTCGTATCGAGGTTGAGCGCTTCGTTGTCGGCGTAGCCGATATTGCTCCCCTTCAGCGTACCGGCGGCCCGCAGCGCGCGTGCGTTGCCCGTCAGCGTCGCATCGACGAGGGCCGCCCCCTTGAACGGCTGGCCGACGATCGTCCCGATCCGGTCGAGCGACGGACTCTCGAAATGGACCTGCATGTTGGACGCGCCGGTCTCGTTGAGCGCGAGCGCGCCCTGCCCGTGGAGCGTCACGTCGGGCCCTGTCACCGAGAGCTGGTTGATCTGCCCCGCGCGATCGGCGAAGTGGCCGTCGACAACCACGGAATCGATCGTCACGCCGGCCACGCTCGACGTGCCCAGGTTGATGCGGCCGCGTGCGTTCACCGATCCTGGTGTCACACCCGCACGGTAGTTCAGCAGCGTGGCGTTCACATCGACGGCGCCGGCGACCTCGCCCTTCACACGGGCATTGCCGGTGACGACGGCCGGATCGAGCCCGCTGAACTGGCCGATGGCGCGCACCTGCAGGTCGGCACCCGCGACCGTCGTCTCCAGGTCCATGCGCGGGATCGTGGCGCCGAAGAGCGCCGATTCGGTGAGCGAGCCCGACGCCTCGAGCTCGAGCGGGTTCGCCCCGCCGCCGCTGCCGCGCACGGCGAACGTCGCGTTCACGCGGCTCTTGTAGCGATCGGCGTCGAGCGCGCCGATGCCGAAGCCGCGGCCGGCCTGCTGGATGTCGAGCTCCGACACGGCGCCCTTCGCCGCGTAGCGTGGCGCACCGGCGCCGACCGTGAACTGCCCGGTCGTGCCGGACGCGATCGTGGCCCCGGCAAGCGTTGACGTGCGCAACAGCACATCGCCCGACACCACGCGGCCTTTGCCGGCCACGTGGTAGTCGAGATCGAGGTTGCTCGCCACGCGCGGCGCGCCAACCTGCGGCGGGAGGTTGCGCAGATCGACGTCCGCCGCCTGTCCCCTGATGTCCAGGGCCAGCGGCGTACCCGTCGTGACGGTGCCGGCGGCAGTCGCCCACCCTCCGTATGCCGCCGCCCTGGCGTCGAAGCGGATCGTCGGTCCGTCGATGCGCCCCGCCGCCGTGATGTCCCGCGCTTCGTACCCCGCGATCCGCGCATGCGACGCGTCGACGCGATACGTGCCGCTGAGCGGCAAGCGGCCGGACGGGAGCGCCAGGTCCACGCGCGCCCGGCCCGTGATGTCGCTCTTCAACGTGTCGCTCTTCGCGATGGGGCCGACGTTAACGTGCGCCATCTCGACGCGGCCGGCGATCCGCTGCCCGGGCTCCAGCGCGTCCACGGTGAGGTCCCCCCTGACGGTGCCGACGGTCCTCTCCCGCACGTTCAGGGTCACCGCCATCCGGTCGACGGGACCCTTCGCGGTCACCTCGAACGCCGGCTGCAGCTCGAGGCCACGCAGCGCCGGCACGATGCGCGCGATCTCGTCGACCGTCAGCCGGTCCGACGTCACGCGGACGTCCACGGCCCGGGTGCCGTCTTCGATGTCGTGCAGCGTCCCGTCCACGCGCAGCGAGCTCTCTTCCGTGCGAAGGGCAACGTTCTCGAAGTGGAGTTTGTTTGCCGTTCGGACGATGCGGCCGGAGAGGTCGTTGAGGCCGAGTGCCGGCTCGTGCGCGCGGAGCGACACGTGCGCGATCGTCACGTCGAGCGTCTCTTCGTCGCTCGTCACGCCGATGGACGCATTCAGCCTCTCGACGCGCGCGGGCATTTCGACGCCGGCGGTGCCTACCGGCTCGCCCGCGAGCTCCAGCGCGCCGTCGGTGACGCCGATCTCCCCGATCTCGAGCGGCCGCCGCGATTTCGGCTCGTCGGGATCCGGCGTCCGCGCCTTGACGAGCCTCGTGATGTTCCAGCCATCGGCCGTCCGCTCCAGCCGGACGATCGGCTGGTTCAAGCGGATGTCGTCGAGCGCGACGTGCCCGCCGATGAACGTGAAGGCGTTGTAATCGAGGCCCACGTCTTTGACCTCGACGACGGTCCTTCCGTCCATGGTGAGGTCGATGTCCTCGAGCTCGACCCCGAAGAACAGGTTCCCGTCGAGACGTCCGATCGACAGGCGTCCGTTCAGGTAATCGGCCGCCTGGCGGACGATGAAGCCGCGGAGCCACTCTTTGAACCAGGCGGTCTGCGTGACGATGACCGCCATCGACGCCACGCCCACGATGAGGGTGCAGATGAAGGCGAGGACCTGGAGGGATCGACGGGCGAGAGACATGGGCGAACGGCCTAGAACGCCTGCCCTATCGAGAAGTGGATCCGCCAGCGGCGTTTCTGCGGTTCGCCATTCACGAGCAGGCCCTCGAGAGGATTCACCTGGTACCCGAAGTCGAAGCGCGTCGGACCGATCGGCGTCAGGTAGCGCAGCCCCGGGCCGACGGCGTAGCGGAGGTCACCGAGGTCGAACTCCCATCCCTCGTCCCAGACATTGCCGTAGTCCAGAAAGGCGACGAGGCCCACCTTGCCCCAGACGGCCGTCCGCACCTCGGCGGAACCGTCGACCATGCTCAGTCCCCCGACGGGCAGACCGAAGCCGCTCAGCGGGCTCAGCTCGAAGCGGCCCCACCCGCGCATGCTGGTGGATCCACCCAGGAAGTACCGCTTGTTGAACGGCACGTTGTCGTCGCGGTTGTCGACCGGATCGATCGTGCCCATCCGCAGGCGGTTGGCGATGACCATCCGGCGGCCGAGCGACAGGTAATGACGAGCTTCGCCGAGCACGGAGACGTAGTTGAAGTTCCCCCACATCCAGCGGCCTGCCTGCTCCACGTAGCCCGCCACGTAGTACCCGCGGCGCGCGTCGAGCACGTTGTCGCTCGTGTCCCGCCGGATGTCGAACGCGACGGCCGAGAGCGTCCCGTCCTGCTGGCCGGTGCGCGGGTCGAGGCCGAGCGAGATGAGCTCGTCGCGAAGCGTCAGGTCGGTGAGCGCCTCGTTGCTGATGCGGCTGCGCTGGTACTCGTTGATGAGCGAGACGCCCCACCTGTCGCGTGTGTTCGCCTGGCGCACCCCGGTCAACCGGCCGCCCACGGTGTTGGCCGCGTAGGCGCGCTCGGAGGCCTGCCAGGCCTGCCCATCGAGCTCGAGGGAGAAGTCCGGGTGGAAGAAGTACGGCTCGCGCAAGTCGACACGAACCCCGCGGTCGAGCGACGACCACTTGCCCTCGAACCCCGCGTGCCGCGCCCCGCCGAAGAAGTTCACGTGATCCCAGCGCAGGCGTACCCGCGCCTGCTCCTCGGTGCCGTAGCCGACGCCGACGTTGACCTTCCGGTGCTTGCCCTCGGCCACGGTCACGCGCGTCGGGATCGTCGTCGGCTTGCGCTCGCGATCCTCCCGCGAGTCGATGTTCACGAACTCGAAGAGCTCGAGCTGATACAGCTTCCGCTGGCTCTCACGCATCGCGCTCCTGCGGAACAGCTCGCCCGGCTCGTAGGTGATCTGCCGCCGGATGACGTGGTCGCCCACGCTCGCCTGGCCGGAGATCTCGACGGGCCCGAAGTAGGCGAGAGGGCCGGGTGTGGCCCGCAGGCCGAGGACGACGCGACGGGGGCCGGCCGGTTCCTCCGCCAGCGTGACCTCGGCGTACGGATACCCGTGGTCGCGCAGCACGTTCACCGAGCGCTCGCGGGCGGTCACGGCGAGCTGTCGATCGAAGGGTTGCTCCGGCGCGAGCGGCAGTTGCTCCCGGATCGTGGCGCGGGTGTCCTCCGGCAGCACGTCGAAGCCTTCGAGCCGGATCTCGGCGATGCGGACCGCATCGCCCTCCGAGATGTTGATCGTGAGATCGACCTCGTCCTGCCGGTCATTGAGCGTCACGTCGAAAGACGTGACGCGCGCGTCCGGGAAGCCGCGGTCGTGGTAGAAGGCCTGGATGCGCTTGAGGTCGGATTCGAAGGCGCGCCGGTCGAAGTAGCGCTGCCTCCCCCAGGGCAGCCACGACCCTTTCTTCGTCTGGAGGACGTTCCGGAGCTGGCCCTCATCGATCGACTCGACGCCGTTGAACGTCAGGCTTTCGACCTTGATCTCGCCGTCGTCCCGGCGCGCGGGCGCGGCGAGGAAAGCGCCGAGGACAACTGTGGCAAGAACGAAACGCGCCATGGCCTCACCAGCCCAGCTTCACTCGCGCGTCGTGACGACAGGGGTGGTGGACGACACCGCCAGGACGATGCCGAGACCGACGGCAATCACGGCGCCGATCGCGATCCAGATGCCCGGAATCTGGCGTAGGATGCCCGATTGCCACAGCGCCAGCGCAGCACCGGCGAGCAGGATGAAGTAGCCGCTGAGGTAAAGGCGCATGAACTTCATGCGCCTCTACCAAGCACGAGCTGTGCCTACTGGATCTTCACGATGAGCGACGCACGGCGGTTGAGCGCGCGCCCGCCGGCCGTGCTGTTGTCCGCCCTGGGCCGTTCCTCGCCGTAGCTCACCGTTTCGATACGGCTCGCCACGATGCCGCGGCTCACCAGGTAGTCGCGCACCGCGTTGGCGCGACGCTCACCGAGGGCGAGGTTGTACTCGGACGTGCCGATGCTGTCGGTGTGTCCCTCGATCGTCACCCGCAGATCGGCATTCTCGCGCAGCGTCGTCACGGCCTCGTCGAGGATCTTCACCGCCTCGGGCCTGAGGTTGTACCGATCGAAGTCGAAGTGTACGTCCTCGAAGGTGTAGGTCTTCTGCGCGGGCCGCACCACCTGTACGTTGACGGTGCTCGTGGCACGGCCGCCCTTTCCGTCTTCGGCGGTGACGGTCATGGGCACGGTGCCTTCCTGATCGGGCGCCGTCCACGTCGTCTTGGCGTCGTCGGGCGTTCCAAAGGTGCCGGTCGGCGCGCTCCACCGGTACGTAAGCGAATCGTTGTCCGGATCGGTGGCCGTTGCGGAGAGCGCCGTGCTCTTGCCCGCTTCCACCGTGCACGGATTGCACTGGGC
>JBOGIW010000014.1:0-28182 GCA_050748045.1 Vicinamibacterales bacterium
GAACACAAGCCGCCGGCCGCGGCCGCGCCAACCGGTCCGGCCGACCCGCCGCCGCCCGCCGACAAGCCAGTCCCCGCCGTGGTCACGGCGTTGCAGGCGGCCCTGCCGGACGCCGTCTCGCAGGTGAGCTTCTGGGTCGGCGACTGGACGGTCGTCGTGCCGGCGGCGCGTCTCCTCGAGGTGGCCCGGCACCTTGCCGGAGCGGGCTTCGATTTCTGCTCCGACGTGACGGCGAGCGACTGGCCGCAGCGCGCGCAGCGCTTCGACGTCATCTATGCGCTCTACTCGATTCGAGACCGGCAGCGGATCCGGGTCAAGGTGCGGGCGGGCGAGCACGAGCCGGTGCCGTCGGTGACCGGCATCTGGCCCGCCGCGAACTGGCTGGAGCGGGAGGTGTACGACATGTTCGGCGTCGCGTTCGCCGGCCATCCGGATCTCCGGCGGATCCTGATGCCGGAGGACTGGCAGGGCTACCCGCAGCGCAAGGACTATCCGCTCGAGGGGCCCGGCGAGCTGCTGATGGAAAGCCCGCTCGACTGGCTCAAGTTGAAGCAGGCCGGCCTCGAGTCGGAGATCGAGTAATGCAAGGCAAGGAGGCACAATGCCAACGTTTGCATTGTGGCTTCTGCATTTGAATTGACAGAGCCCTGATGCCCGTAAACACGCGTCCGCAATTCGACACGAACGAGCTGGTCATCAATATGGGGCCGCAGCATCCCAGCACGCACGGCGTGCTGCGCGTGGTGCTGACGCTCGACGGCGAGCGCGTGCTCAATGCCGACGTGGTAATCGGCTACCTGCACCGCGGGATCGAGAAGCTGTGCGAGAACCGCGACTGGACCCAGATCGTCCTGCTGACGGATCGCATGGACTACGTCGCGGCGGCGACGAACAACGTCGGGTACTGCCAGACGGTCGAGAAGCTGATGTCGATCGAGGTGCCGCGGCGCGCGCGGTACCTCCGGACGGTGATGTGCGAGCTCCAGCGGATCGCCAGCCACTGCCTCTGGCTCGGCACGCACGCGATGGACATCGGCGCGATGACGGTGTTCCTCTACGCGTTCCGCGAGCGCGAGCTCATTCTGGATCTCTTCGAGGAATACTGCGGCGCGCGGCTCACCTACAACTCGATGCGCGTCGGCGGACTGCCGCTCGACATCCCGCCGGGATGGGGCACGAAGGTGCTCGCCTTCTGCGACATCATGGCGGCGAAGCTCGTCGAGTACGAGGAGCTCCTGACGCATAACCGCATCTGGCTGGAGCGCACGAAGGGGGTCGGCGTCATCCCGGCGGAGGAGGCCATCGCCATCGGCTTGAGCGGGCCGGCGCTGCGCGGGTCGGGCGTCAGGCGTGACATCCGGAAGGACGAGCCCTACGCGGCGTACGACGAGATGGACTTCGAGGTGCCCATCGGCGCCGCCTGCGACACCTACGACCGGTACCTCGTGCGCATCGAGGAGTTCCGCCAGTCCCTGCGCATCATCCGGCAGGCGATCGAGGGCCTGCCCGAGGGCCCGGTCGTCGGCAAGGTGCCGCGGCTCATCAAGCCGCCGGCGGGGGAGACCTATCACGCCATCGAGTCGCCGAAGGGGGAGATCGGCTACTTCATCGTCGCCGACGGCAAGTCGACGTCGCCCTACCGGTTCCGCGTGCGCCCGCCGTCGTTCTGCAACCTGCAGGCGCTGCCGCGGCTCGTCAGGGGGCACCTGGTGGCGGACGTCGTGGCGCTCATCGGGTCGATCGACATCGTGCTCGGCGAGGTGGACCGGTGATCGACACCATCGTCATCCCTCTCCTGAAGATCCTCATCGTCCTCAACTCGGTCCTCGTGGCGGTCACCTTCATGGTGCTGCTGGAGCGCAAGGTAATCGCCTGGGTGCAGGTGCGGCTCGGGCCGATGCGGGTCGGCCCCTACGGCGTGCTGCAGCCGATTGCCGACGTCGTCAAGCTGATGACGAAGGAGGACATCACGCCGGTGAAGGCGGACCGGGTGCTGTTCACCGCCGCGCCGATGATTGCGCTCATCCCGGCGCTCCTGGTCTTCGCCGTGATCCCCTTCGGCCCGGAGATCTCGCTCTTCGGCCGCCAGGTGGCGCTCTACATCACCGATCTCAACGTGGGCCTCCTCTACGTGGTGTCGGTCTCGTCGATCGGCGTCTACGGCATCATCCTCGCGGGCTGGGCGTCGAACAGCAAGTATCCGCTGCTGGCGAGCCTTCGCGCGTCGGCGCAGCTCATCAGCTACGAGGTCGCCGTCACGATGACGCTGGTGAGCCTGATCGTGACCGCCGGCACGATGAGCCTGGTCGGCATCGTCAACGCGCAGCTCCAGCACGGCTGGTGGTACCTGTTCATCCAGCCGCTGGCGTTCTTCATCTTCTTCGTGGGCGGCCTCGCCGAAACGAACCGCGCGCCCTTCGATCTCCCCGAGGCCGAGCAGGAGCTCACGGGCGGCTTCCACACCGAGTACAGCGGAATGCGGTTCGCGCTCTTCTTCCTCGCCGAGTACGCGAACATGATCGTCGTGTCGTCGGTGGCGACGACGCTCTTCCTCGGCGGATGGCTGCGCCCGTTCCCGAACGTCGAGGCGCTGGCGTTTCTCGACCTGATCCCCGGGTGGATCTGGTTCCTGCTGAAGACCTTCGTTTGGCTCTACATCTTCCTGTGGGTGCGCGCCACGCTGCCGCGGTACCGGTACGACCAGCTCATGCGGCTCGGGTGGAAGGTGCTGATCCCGCTCGCCATCGCCAACGTGGTGGTGACGGCGGTGTTCAAGGTGCTGCTGTAAGGGGGCGCGATGGCTGACGCGATCACGTTCTACTCGCTGGCCGCGCTGATCCTGCTGTTCGCGGTCCTCGTCGTCACGGTGAGGAACACGCTCTACAGCGCCATCCTGCTCGCCGTGGACTTCGTGTTCGTGGCGATCCTGTACGCGGCGATGAACAACCTGCTCCTGGCGGTGTTCCAGTTGATGGTCTACGCCGCGGGCATCGTCCTCGTGTACGTCTTCGTCGTGATCCTCGTCAATCTGAAGCGGGCGCCCGAGGAGCACGTGGACCCGAACCGGCGCAGCGGGCTCGGCGGCATCATCGCGGCGGTGGTGCTCGTGGAGCTCGCGCTCGTGGGGGTCTACAACGCGATTCGCCCGGCGCCCGCGGCGGGCGCCGCCGTCAGCCAGCCGGGCTCGGTCGAGAACGTGGGCATGGCGCTCTTCACGAACTACCTGATTCCGTTCGAGGTCGCCTCCATGCTCCTGCTGGTGGCGATGGTCGGCGCGATCATCCTGGCGAAGAAGGAACTGTGATTGGTGTGAGTGCGGTGATGTGGTGATTGTGTGATTTCCCCGACCCATTATCTCCTGCTGTCGGCGGCGCTCTTCATGATCGGCGTGTTCGGCGTCCTCACGCGCCGGAACGTGATCGTCATCTTCCTGTCGATCGAGCTCATCCTGAACGCGGTCAACGTCAACCTGATTGCCTTCGCCGAGCAGTGGGGGAACTCGTCGGGCCAGGTCTTCGCGATCTTCGTGATCGCGGTCGCGGTCGCCGAGGCCGCCGTCGGCCTCGGGATCATCGTCGCGTTCTACCGCAACAAAGAGACGATCAACATCGACGAAATGAACTTGTTGAAGTGGTAGCCATGAGCGTGTCCACAGTTCCACGTTCCAGGTTCCGGGTTCCGGGTTCGTGTTCCGGGTTCTGTTCGGGGTTCGCCGTTCGGGGTTCGCTGTTCACGGTTCTTGTTCTAACCGCGATCCGTGATCTGCGATCCGCGATCCGCGGACCACGAACCGCGAACGGCGACCCTCGAACCGCGAACCGGGAACCGGGAACGCCGAACCAGGCACCGGGAACGCCGAACCGCGAACCGCGAACCAGGAACCCCGAACCCGGAACAGAACCCCGAACACGAACCCGGAACCAGGAACCCGGAACGTGGAACCTGGAGCTGCGATGGACCTGATCTGGCTCATCCCGCTGCTCCCCGGCATCGGCGCGGCTGTCAACGGCCTCGTCGGGATCAGGTATTTCAGCCGGCAGACGTCGGCCGTCGTCGCGTGCGCGACGATGGCCGGCGCGCTCGGCCTCTCGCTGTATGCGTTCTGGCAGCTCCTCGGACTGGACCCGGCGAGCCGCGTGCACGACGTGGTCGTCGGGCCCTGGATTCCGCGCCTGCCGCTGCAGCTCGCCGACGGCAGCATGGGCGCGTTCGAGGTCCCGTGGGGCTTCAGGCTCGACCCGCTCGCCGCGATGATGGCCCTCGTCGTCACCGGGATCGGGTTCCTGATCCACCTCTACTCGACCGCGTACATGCACGCGGAGCCGCGCGGCGGCTACGCCCGGTTCTTCAGCTACCTGAACCTGTTCTGCTTCTTCATGCTCATGCTCGTCCTCGGGAGCAACTTCCTCGTGATGTTCGTGGGCTGGGAGGGCGTGGGCCTCTGCTCGTACCTGCTGATCGGCTACTGGTACGAGAAGAAGAGCGCCGCCGACGCGGGGAAGAAGGCGTTCATCACCAACCGGATCGGCGACTGGGGCTTCATCCTCGGCATTTTCCTGGTCTTCGTGACCTTCGGCAGCCTCGACTTCCGCGTCGTCGCCGAGCGCGCCGCGGCCTGGCCCGTCGAGACCGCCGCCTTCGGGACGGTCTCGCTCATCTGCCTCTTCCTCTTCATCGGCGCCGTCGGCAAGAGCGCCCAGATTCCGCTCTACGTCTGGCTGCCCGACGCGATGGAGGGCCCGACGCCGGTGTCGGCGCTGATTCACGCGGCCACGATGGTGACGGCCGGCGTGTACATGGTGGGCCGCAACGCCGCGCTCTTCTCGCACGCGCCGATGGTGATGGAGATCGTCACGATCGTCGGCGTGCTGACGGCGGTCATGGCGGCCTCGATCGGCCTGGTGCAGAACGACATCAAGCGCGTGCTCGCCTACTCGACCGTTTCGCAGCTCGGGTACATGTTCACGGCCATGGGGCTCGGCGCGTTCGCGGCGGGCGCCTTCCACCTGATGACGCACGCGTTCTTCAAGGCGCTGCTCTTCCTCGGCAGCGGGTCGGTGATCCACGCGATGGCGGGCGAGCAGGACATGCAGCGCATGGGCGGGCTGAGGAAGTACTTGCCCGTCACCTACATGACGATGTTCGTCGGGACGCTGGCGATTGCGGGCATTCCGCCGCTCTCGGGGTTCTTCAGCAAGGACGAGATCCTGCTCAACGCCTTCCTCGGCAACAAGGCCGTGTGGGGGATTGCCGTCGCGACGGCGCTGATGACGGCGTTCTACATGTTCCGGCTGATGTCGCTGACCTTTTTCGGTGCGTATCGCGGCCCGGCGTGGGCCCACGCCGGCCACGCGGCCGTCGGAGCATCCGGACAGCATCTCGTCGACACGCACGGCGCCGCGCACGCCGCGGACAGCGGATCGCGGATGGCGGATCGCGTCGCCGGGGGCGTGCATGACGCGGATCGCGGATCGCGGATCGCGGATGGCGGTCATGGGCGCGTGCAGGACGCGGATGGCGGATCGCGGATGGCGGATCGCGGAGAATGGCATGGTCCCCACGAATCGCCGGGGGCGATGACGTGGCCGCTCATGGTCCTGGCCGTGGGCTCCATCGTGGCCGGCTTCGTGGGCGTTCCGGCGGCGCTTGCCGGGAGCAATGCCATCGCGACGTTCCTCGCGCCGAGCTTCGAGGGCGCGGCGCACGAGCCCCACCATATCTCGCACGCCGCCGAGTACGCGCTCATGGCGCTGTCGGCCGGCGTCGCCGCGCTCGGGATCGTCCTCGCCTACCGCTTCTACGTGCAAGAGCCGTCGATCCCGGAGCGGCTGGCGCGGGGATGGGCCGGCGCGCACCGCGTGCTGTTCAACAAGTACTACGTGGACGAGGCGTACAACGCGACGATCGTCGAAGGCACGGTCGCCGCCGCACGAGGGCTCTGGACGATCGATCGCACCGTCGTCGACGGCGCGGTGAACGGCACGGGGAAGGTGACGGTCGTCACGTCGTGGATGTCGGGCCTGACCGACAGGTCCGTGGTCGACGGCCTGGTCAACGCCGTCGCGCGAATGATCGAGGAGGCGAGCTTCACGTTCCGCCGCCTGCAGACCGGGCTCGTCCAGAACTACGCGCTGCTCATGCTGGTCGGGGTCTTCGCGTTCGTGACGGGGTATCTGTTTCTTCGATAGAGATCATGTCCAACACCGCAGGCTTCCCGCTCCTCTCGCTCGTCCTGTTCACGCCCCTGGCCGGGGCGTTCCTGCTGCTCTTCGTGAGCAGGCGCAGCGAGCAGGCCATCAAGTGGATCGCCAACCTGTTCGCGCTCGCCGGGTTCCTCGCGTCGGTGCCGCTCTGGTTCTGGTACAACCCCCAGGACCCCGAGTACCAGTTCGTCGAGCGGATCCCCTGGATCCCGTCGATCGGCGCCGAGTACTTCCTGGGCGTCGACGGCTTCAGCGTCCTCTTGATCCTGCTGACGACGCTGATGGGCGTGATTGCCGTGCTCTCGTCCTGGGAGGCGATCACGGAGCGCGTGAAGGAGTACTACATCTTCCTGCTCGTCCTGCAGACCGGCATGCTGGGCGCCTTCATGGCGCTCGACTTCCTGCTGTTCTTCCTGTTCTGGGAAGTGATGCTCGTGCCGATGTACTTCCTCATCGGGATCTGGGGGAGCGCCAACCGCCTCTACTCCGCGATCAAGTTCTTCCTGTACACGCTGGTGGGAAGCGTCGTGATGCTCCTGGGCATCCTCGCGCTCTATTTCGCGTATCACGGCGCCACGGGCGAGTACACCTTCGACATCACGCGGTACCAGGCGCACGGCTTCGCGACGAACCTGCAGTGGTGGGTGTTCCTCGCGTTCTTCCTGGGGTTCGCCATCAAGGTTCCGATGTTCCCGTTCCATACCTGGCTGCCCGACGCGCACACCGACGCGCCCACGGCCGGCTCCGTGATCCTGGCGGCTGTGCTGCTGAAGATGGGCACGTACGGCTTCATCCGCTTCAGCCTGCCGATTCTGCCGGAGGCGACGCACGCGTTCGTGCCGCTGATGGTCACGCTGTCGATCATCGGGATCATCTACGGCGCGCTCGTCGCCATGGCGCAGCGCGACTGGAAGCGTCTCGTCGCGTACTCGAGCGTCAGCCACATGGCGATGGTGATGCTCGGCATGTTCGCCCTCAACCCGGTGGGCATCACCGGCAGCATCGTGCAGCAGCTCAACCATGGCATCTCGACCGGCGCCCTCTTCCTCCTCGTGGGCGTCGTCTACGACCGGCGTCACACGCGCGAGATCTCCGAGTACGGCGGCCTCTCAAAAGTGATGCCGGTCTACGCGGCGATCTTCCTCGTGATGACGATGTCGTCCATCGGGCTGCCGGCGCTGAACGGGTTCATCGGGGAGCTGCTCATTCTCCAGGGGCTCTTCGCGGTGAGCCTGGCGTGGGCCGCCGTGGCCGCCTCCGGCATCGTGCTCGGCGCCGCCTACATGCTCTGGCTCTACCAGCGCACGATGTTCGGCAAGGTGGATAACCCGAAGAACGAAGGGCTGGCCGACGTGGGCCCTCGCGAGGTGGCGCTCTTCGTGCCGCTCATCATCCTGGCGGTCTGGATCGGCCTGTATCCGTCGCCGTTCCTGCGTCGTCTCGATACCTCGGTGTCGCGCGTCATCGCGCGGGTGAGCCCGGAGTACGTGCAGGGGCAGGTGGCGGCCGACTGCGCCCCGGCGGAGCCCGCCGCCACCGCCGCGCCGGACGCCGTGGTCGCCTCGCAGTTCGTTGACGCGGCGCCGTGCGCGGATACGACGCCGCCGGCTGACGCCGCGCCGTCCGGCCTGCCGGCGACGGGCCCTGGAGTGGCGCGCTGATGCCTCCCGGGCTCGCGCTCTCGGACTTCTATTACATCCTCCCTGAGATCGTGCTGACGATCGGCTCGATGCTCGTCCTGATGGCCGACCTCGTCGTGCCTCGCGAGCGCCGGGGCGTGCTCACGGGGCTCTCGGTCGCCGTGCTCGCCGCGACCGTGGCCGCCCTGTTCGCCGTCGGCGCCCCCCACGTGACCGTGTCGGGCGGCCTCCTGTCGATCGACGCTTTTGGCCTCTTCTTCAAGCTGCTGGTCCTCGTCGCCGCGGCGCTCACGCTGTTGATGTCGGGGTCGTACCTCGAGGTCGAGGACACGCCGGCCGGCGCGTACTGCTTCCTGATCCTCGCCGCGGCGCTCGGCATGATGTTCATGGCTTCCGGCGTCGAGCTCGTGACGCTCTTCATCGGGCTCGAGACGATGGCCGTGTCGTTCTACATCCTGGCGGGCTACCTCAAGCCGAGCGGGCGCTCGAACGAGGCCGCCGTGAAGTACTTCCTGCTCGGGGCGTTCTCGCTCGGGATCCTGCTCTACGGGATGTCGATCCTCTACGGCCTCACGGGATCGACCAACCTGCGGGCGATCGCCACCGCGCTCGTGGAGCAGGACGGCGCGAACCAGCAGATGCTGCTGCTGGCGGTGGTGCTCCTCGCCTCCGGCATGGGCTTCAAGATCGCCGCGGTGCCGTTCCACATGTGGGCGCCCGACGTGTACGAGGGGGCGCCGACGCCGATCACGGCGTTCCTCTCGGTGGGATCCAAGGCGGCGTCGTTCGCGATGCTGATCCGGATCTTCGTCGAGGGGCTGCCGGCGGCGAGCGTCGACTGGCGCGTGCTGTTCGAGGTGCTGGCCATCCTCACGATGACGGTCGGCAACGTCGCAGCGATCACGCAGAGCAACATCAAGCGGATGCTCGCGTACTCCTCCATCGCCCAGGCGGGCTACGTGCTCATTGGCATCGTCGTCGGCACGCAGCGCGGCATCGCGGCGGCGCTCATCTACCTGGCCGTGTACGCGTTCATGCAGCTCGGCGCCTTCGCGGTGATCGTGATGCTGCGCCGGCGCGACGCGATCGGCGACGAGCTCAAGGACTTCAACGGCCTCTACTTCCGCAGTCCGCTGGCGGCGTTCGCGATGCTCCTGTTCATGCTCTCGCTCGGCGGCATTCCGCCGACGGCCGGGTTCATGGGCAAGCTGTGGCTCTTCGGCGCGGCCATCGAGGCGGATTACGTCTGGCTGGCCGTGATCGGCGTGCTCAACAGCGCCGTCTCCCTCTACTACTACATCCGCGTCGTCGTCTACATGTGGCTGAGGAACGAGCCGGCCGGCTCGGAGCCCCGGCTCAGTCCGGCGCTGGCCGTCGCGATCGCCGTGACGCTCGCGGCGACGCTGGCGCTCGGCCTGTACCCGCGGCCGCTCTTCGACGCCGCGGAGACCTCGGCGCGGGCGCTCGGCGCGGTCGGGGTGACCGCCGTGCGATGACCGGCGCCGGGAGCTCCCCGAATTGTGAGTTATTTCACAAGTTTGCTATACTCGGGCAGTTCGGTGGGCCCACGCGATGCCGGACGATGACGGCGGTCTCTTCTTCGCGCGTTCGCTGAGGTTTCTCCAGGAGAATCTACGGCGCTCGGGACCAGCGGTCACGGCCGGGTACACGCTGATCGGCGCGATTCTCCTGTTCGGCGGCGCGGGGTATGCCCTCGACGCCTGGCGCGGCACGTCGCCCTGGTTCCTGGTCTCCGGGCTCCTCGTCGGCGTCGCCGTCGGCCTGTACGAGCTGGCGAAGCTGGTCTTCCGGCGATGATGTCCGAGGTGCTCTTCGGGATGGCCGGCCCGCTCGCCGTGGCCGGCGGGTCCTGGGTGCTGGCCGAGCGCACCTGGCGGCGCCGGCCGGAGCGCCTGACCGCGGTGATGATCGCCGCGTTTGCCGGCAAGATGGTGTTCTTCGCTGCGTACGTCGCCCTTATGCTGAGCGTCCTCTCGTTGCGCCCGATCCCCTTCGTGGCCAGCTTCACGATCTCGTTCGTCGCGCTCCACCTGGCCGAAGCGCTCGCGCTCAGGCGGCTGTTCCGATGACCGCCACGATGCTGCTGGACGAGTACGCGCCGGAAGCGGCCGCGGGCGAGAGGTTCAACGCCGGCGACGTCATCATCGGTCACGTGTCGAACAGCGGCCTCGACCACCCGCTGATTCACCTCCCGACGATCTTCGGCATCGACTTCTCGGTGACGAAGCACGTGTTCATGCTGTGGCTCGTCGCCACGATCGTCTTCGCCGGCGTGACGTTCACCGTGCGGCGCCACCTGCGTCAGGGGGGGCGCGTGCCGTCGGGCTTCATGACCGCGCTCGAGGCGGTCGTCGAGTTCGTGCGCGACTCGATCGTGCAGCCGAACGTCGGGAAGAAGTGGGTCAACACCTGGGCGCCGCTCATCCTGACGTTCTTCGTGTTCATCCTCTGTGCGAACGCCATCGGGCTCGTCCCGATCTTCGAGGTCGTCGGGCTCGTCGATCACCTCGTCCTGCACAGCCCGCCCGACTCCTTCATCAAGCAGCTCCTGCACGGCGGGACGACGGCGACGGCCAACTTCAACGTGACGGCGGCGCTGGCGACGGTGACTTTCGGCGCGATCATCGCCGCCGGCGCGAAGGCGCACGGGTTCATCCAGCACTGGAAGAACCTCGTGCCACACGGCCTGGCCTGGCCGATCTACATCCTGCTCATCCCGATCGAGATCATGGGCATGTTCGTCCGGCCGTTCGCGCTCACGATGCGACTTGCCGCGAACATGACGGGCGGGCACATCGCGATCCTGGCAATCCTCTCGTTCGTCTTCATCTTCGCCGAGATGTTCAAGACGGCGCTCGCCGGCATCGGCATCGGGATCGTGGTGTCGGTGCCGCTCGCCGTCGGGATCATGGGCCTCGAGATCATCGTCGTGCTCGTCCAGGCCTACGTGTTCACGCTGCTCACGGCCGTGTTCATCGGCATGGCCATTCACGCGCACCACTAAGACGGAGGATACCGGCATGCAGTTTCTGCACTACTTCGGCGCCGCGCTCGGCCTGGGAATGGTCGTCATCGGCGCCGCGATCGGCATCGGACGGCTCGCGGCGGCGGCGGCCGAGGGCGTGGCGCGGCAGCCGAACGCGGCGGCGCAGATCACCGGCGCGGTGAACCTGCCGCTGTTCCTGCTCGAAGGCGTCGCGATTCTCGCGGAAGTGTTCGTGCTGCTGATCGTGCTGCTGAAGTAGGGTGCCATGAATAACCCGCTGGTCCAGCTCGATCCCGGGCTGTTCATCTGGACCATCGCCACGTTCCTCGTCCTGGTCGCCCTCCTCGCGAAGTTCGCGTGGCGGCCGCTGCTCCAGGCCCTGGAGGAGCGGCAGGCGTCGATCCGCCGGTCGCTCGACGACGCCCAGCAGGCGCGGCAGGAGCTGGAGCGCGTGCAGCACGAGTCGGCGCAGATGATCGCGCGCGCCCGCGTCGAGGCCGCCGCCATCGTGTCGCAGAGCCGCTCCGACGCGGAGCGCCTGCGCCAGGAGCTGCGCGAGAGCGCGCGCGCCGAGGCCGCGGCGATCCTCCGCAACGCCGAGCGCCAGATCGAGCTGCAGACGCTGCAGGCCGTCCGCCAGATCCGCGGCGAGGCGGTCGAGCTCTCGGTGATGATCGCGGAGAAGCTGATCGGGCGTCACCTCACGGCGGAGGACAACGAGCGGCTGATCCAGCAGACCATCGACCAGTTCGACACGGAGCGGTCCCGATAGCTCGGCGCCGCATCGCGACGGCTGGGCGCCGGCCGAGCCCCGGCGCTGCGCCGCGCGCCCTGGATTCCCGCCTCAGGACAGAACCTCCACTTTCACGCGCGCCCGTCCGAGCTCGATGACGTCGCCGCTCTCCACCCGCACGCCTCGCGGATCCCGCCGCGGCACCTCGATCGTCTCCCGGGCCCGCACGACGCGAGTGCCGTTGGCGCCACCTTCGTCGTAGACGCGGAGCTCCCGCCGGCGGCTGTCGAACCTGATGCTGGCCTGCGAGCGGGCGACGGTCTGGTTCGTGGCATCGCCATCGTCCAGGAACGACACGTCGTTCACGCGCACGCGCCCCGCGCGATCCATCGGCTCCCTCGTGCGGCCGATCCTGATGATCGGCTCCGTGAACGTGTAGCGCCCGCGCTCCGCCTTGCCGCGGAGCACGACGAGCCTGACGGTCGGCACGTTCGCCTTCGGGTGCCGGCGAGCGCCCGTCTCGACGCGTGTGTACTCAATCGCCCACACCGCTCCGCGCGTCCAGCCTTTCGCCGGCTTCGCCAGGTAATCGACCTGGACGGCGAGGTCGCGCGGCACGTCCGCGCTCTGCTCCTGGAGCCGCGCGCGCACGCGCGCCTCGATGTTCGAGAGCGTCGCGTCGAGCCGCACGCGCTCCGTCACGGATGGCGCCACGACGCGGACCGTGAGGTGGTTGTATGGAAACACGCGCTGGCCGCCCCCCACCGGCTCGATTCGCTCCTCGACCGCGCTCACGATCGCGGCCGCGATCTCGAGCGGCGACGGCGTGTCCTCGCCGTCGACGCCGAGCAGCTTCTCGACGCCCTTGCCGATCCGTTTCGTGAGCTCGCGCATCCTGCTCATGGCGACCCCGTTGTTGTCGCGCCCGCCGGGCGCCCGGCCAGCAGCCCGAGCTCGCGGGCGGCATCGACGATGTCGCCGGCGATGGGCGCGGCCGTGCGGGCGCCGTAGCCCGCGCGCTCGACGACGACCGCAAAGGCCACCTGCGGTGTGCCGGCCGCGCCGTACGGCGCGAAGCCCACGAACCAGGAGTGCGAGGGTGTATCGTCGAGCTCCGCCGTGCCGGTCTTCCCGGCGATCGGCGTGGCGTTGGCCGCGAGCACCCGGCCCGTTCCCCGCCGGACGGCGTCGCGCATCGCGCGCGCAATCAGACGCGCCGAGCCCGGCGACAGAACCTCGACGGCCGCACCCGGTGGCTCGGGAGGATCCATCAGCATTTTCGCGGGCACCAGCGTGCCGTTCGACGCGATGGCGGCGCCGACCCGCCCCATGCGGAACGGCGACGCGAGCACCTCGCCCTGGCCGTACGAGGCATGAGGGAGCAGCAGTCTCAGACGATCCGCGGTATTCGGCCGCGCGACCGGGATCTGCAGGAGGGACGCGACCTCGGCGATGCTCGCCGCGCCCGTTCGCAGTCCGAGCTGGGCGAAATAGGCGTTGCACGACACGACGATGCCTTCCTCGAGCGCCAGCCGTCCGTGTGGCGCCTTGTCGAGGACGTCGTCGCGTACCGGCCGCGTGACACCGGCCACGTCGTTGCCGACCCGACCGTCGGGCAGCCGGCGGCACTGGAACGTCTGGCGGGCAAGCTCCGGATCCGTTCGAAGTGCCGCCGCCGCCACGACCAGCTTGAACGTCGACCCGGGCGGATACAGTCCGAAGCGAACGCGATCCAGAAAGGCGTCCCCGGAATGGCCGGGTTCCGCCCGTGCGGACGCTCGCGTCCGTTCTGGCCAGGGATAGCTCACCGCGGCGAGCGTGTCTCCCGTCTCCGGGTCGAATACCACGGCGGCTCCGCTCGCGAGATTGGCCTGCTGGATTCGCCGCCTGAGCGCGGCGCCGACCCGCGCCTGCAGGCGGATGTCGAGCGACAGCCGGACGTCGCGCGGGCGGTTCAGCAAGGCCTGGACCGCCGGGTGTCCAGGCCGGTGCCGGTGCCGGACCAGCGGGACGAGCGCGCGGTAATCGCGCCGTGTGACCTGGACGGTCGATCCGTGGCGGCCGTCGGTGACGGCGACGCGCTCGGCGCGGTCGTCGTACCCGCGAAGCCGCGCATCGAAATCGCGCTCGATGAACGCCGTATTGCGGGCCGACCAGTTCCGCTGCGTGTTCGCGTCGCCGAGCACGTGATACGTCAGGCCGCCGAACGGGTAACACCGAGGGATCTCGTCGCCGCACTCGACGGCGGGCAGCCGCAGCTCGTCATGGAGCGCGGCGTCGATCGGTTGACCGCTCGACGCGTTGGTGGCGAGCGGGACGCCGTTTCGATCCAGGATTGTCCCGCGCGGGATCTGCAGCGCGGCCGCGGCGAGGCGAGGGTTGTAAACGTACCTGAGCGTCCCATCGGCCTGACGCACGAGCGTGGGCCGGATCATGACGCTGTCGGCCGCAACGATCTGCACCCACGCCAGCCGCCCCAGGACGATGAGAGAGACGGCGGCCAGCAACCCCGCGATCCATCGCGCCGGGTCGGCCAACGCAGCGCGACGCGCGGGTTGAGCGCGTTCCGCGACCGCGAGGATGATGCCGACGGCGGCGAAGTTGGTGAGCATCGACGAGCGTCCAAAGCTCAAGAACGGCGTCACCACGCCGGAGAGCGGCACGAGCGCGAGCTGACCCGCCGCGATGAGCAGTGCCTGGAACACGACGCTGAGCGTCATGCCGAGGGCGAGGAAGAAGAAGTAGTCGCTCGGCGCGCGGCTCGCGATCCGGAATCCGCGCCACACCAGCACGGCGAAGAGTCCCATGACCGCCGAGACGCCCATGAAGCCAAGCTCTTCACCGAGCGCAGCCAGCACCAGATCCGTGTGCCCCACCGGGATCGACTGCGGGTCGCCGAGTCCCAGCCCCTGGCCCCACACGCCTCCCGTGGCGAAGGCCCATGCGGCATGCGCGAGCTGCTCCCCACCGCTCAGGCCGCTCGTCCAGGGAGCGCGCCAGAGCTCCACGCGCTGCCAGACGGTGCGTGGCACCTGGAGGAGGTACCCGGCGCCGAACCCGGCGGCGAGTATCGCAAAGCCGGTGGCCACGAGCAGCACGCGCCGCCTCGCGACGCCGTACAGCGCGAGGAAGAGACACGCCACGACGAGGGCGGGACCCAGGTCCTTCTGGAGGAAGAAGAAGAGCAGCACGACCGCCATGCTGGCGACAACCGGCCTGACGTAGGCCTGTTTCGGCAACCTGAGGCGTTGGAGCCATCGCGGCAGCTCCCGCGGGTCTTCCCGCAGCTCGCGCAGGAACTCCCAGCGCGCCGCGAAGTACGCCGCGAGCAGCAGCACCACGAGCAGGCGGATTGGCTCTGCCGGCTGGACGCCCCACAGGTTCACCTTGGCGTCGCTCATGCCCGGGCCCGTTCCGAACACGAGGAGCAGCGTGGAGAGCGTGACGGTGACGAGCAGGAGGATGAGCGGCTGCTTCTTCAGCAGCCACCGCTCGAGATCGACGGCGCCGATCACGACGAGCACGACGCAGCCACCAGCCACGCCCTGGGCGAACGGCAGGAACGGCGTCGTATCGCGCAAGGGGTCGCGCAAGGCGATCATGCTGACGAAGCCGATGCCGCAGAGCAGATGGACGATCGGCAGCAGCACGGGGTCGCGCGTGGTTCGCGCGAATCGGCGCCAGAGGTGGGCGCCGTAGAAACCTGCCAGCATGAGCGCCAGCGTGAAAAGGAGGCGCCTTCGATACTGCTCGAACCCCCGGACGATGAGGCGCGGCTTGACGTCGGAGAGCTGGGCCGCGGTGAACACCAGGACCGGGGCGTCATGGAGGGTCCCCTCGGCCGCGGCCCGCTCGTCGGCGAGCCGGCCGCGAAACGCGACGGCGTCTCGTGCCTGCTCGATCGCCGCCACGGGGATGCGCGCGCGCGCGAGGGCGCCGACGTTCTCGAGGGGGCCTGCGCGCTCGCGCTCCGACTGCACGAACTGATGGAGATGCCGGGCGGCGAGCTGCCGATCGGCGGCGGACTCGAACACGTCTAGATGCGAGGCGAGCTCGTCCAGGCTTCGCGCGTCGTTGACGTTCAGCACGGCCGTGCGCCGCGGCGTCGATGACAGATCGGTCGTCGCGCGGTGGCCGTTGAACGCCAGGACGGTCGACGCCAGCGTCACGACGCTCGCAGCCACGAGCCCTGCCAGCTCGACGTTGGCTCCGATGAGCCTCACACGTGCCGGCGCGCCGCCCGCCGACGCCGTGGACACGATCCTCACGGCCCCGCCTGATCGTGCGGCACCACGGGCACAGGTTCGAGGGCCGCGATTCGCCTGAGCACGTCGGCGAGCCGCTGCTCGCAGCGCCGCAGGTCCAGACGCGCGTTGCCGTACGGCACCAGGTCGCGATAGAGCAGGATGGCTTGCGTGTAGCTGTCCCGTGCGCGCAGCAGCAGGTCGCGGCTGGCGCCGCCGATCCCGTCGCGTCTCAACACGTCTCCGAGATTGCGGTGGCCGTCGGCCAACTGAGCCTTCTCCCGGTTGCCCCATTCGTGCCCGCGCTTCGCGGCTTCCTCCAGCGCGCGCGACACCTCTTGCACATCGTCCAGCCCGAGGACGCCGTAGGTCCGGCTGATCCCGAGGTATGGGTCCGGCCAGCCGGGGTCGAGGACGGCGGCCTCACGGAACTTCGCGGCCGCGCTCGACAGACCTTGACGTCCTTCGGGCGTGTTTCGTTTCGTTCCCTGGTGGTCGATCCGCGCGAGGTGCCCTTCCACGTAGCGCAGCCGGGCTTCTACGCGCCCGTCGTCCGCTCCGAGCCGGAAGGCGTGCGCGAGCCACGCGGCCGCCTCCTGCCATTGACGGCTGTGCACGGTCGAGCGGTCGTCGCGATATTCGCTGGTGACGCCGTCGGCGCCCTCGAGCAACGCCGCTTTCAAGGGCGCTGCAGCCCGCCACCGCAGGCCCAGGTCGAGAAGGCTGCGCGCCTCGAGCGCCGTGTATCGCTCGATCGCGGCGCCCAGCCCCGGCGCGTCGACGCCGGGCAACTGCGCGCGGAGCTGCTCGGCGCCAATCCAGGCCACGGCCTCGGTGGCCACAAGCGTGACGATGGCGCCGATCGCCACGGCGGCGATCGCGCGCGCGCCGATCTCGCCGGGGGATCGACGCATCGTCCACCCCAGCCGGCGGGGCGGTGCGACGGGCGTGAACGCCTCGGTGGGAACCGACGCCGTCCGTCGAGAGAACGGGTCCGTTCGACCGACGCGCTCGGTCGGCGTGTCGGCCCGCCCGAATTCCGTTTCGGCGTCCGTGCGCCCGCCCGCCCGACAGGCCTCCAGGTCCCGCCGGATGGCGGCGGCCGTCTGGTAGCGCCGCCCGAGGTCGCTTGCCAGCAGCTTGCGGACGATCGCACGCAAGCCATGCGGGCAGTCCTGCGGCAAGGGAGCAGGGGGCGTGCGGTTTCGAATGGCGCGTTCGAGCCCGCTCGGGTCGCTCTCGTACGCGTGATACGGACCCTGACCCGCGAGCATCTCGTACAGCATCACGCCGACGGACCAGTAATCCACGTGCTCGTCCACGCTCCCGTCCATCAGCCGTTCGGGCGACATGTACGGACGCGTGCCCCATCGGTTGGTCGTGGCCGCGGAGGCTTCCGACAACGCCTTGGCGATGCCGAAATCGAGGATGCGGATTTCGTTGGCGCCGGTCAGGCGGACGTTATCGGGCTTCAGATCGCCGTGGATGATGCTGTCGAACTCCCGCTCGTCGATCGTCGTTCGAAAGGCATGCGCCTTCTCGAGGAAATCGCACAGGCGGATCGCGATCTCCACGGCGCGCGCCGACGGGAGGCGGCCGCGCTGCAGCAGGCCGGCGAGGTTTTCACCGGCGACGTACTCCATGGCGATGAAGAAATGGGCGGCGTGCTCGCCGGTCCGGTGAATCCGCGGCACGAGATGATGGGATTGCGCGAACCGATCCTGGAGGATCGCGCCGCGCTTTTCCGCTCTCAGCACCTCGGCGGCATCGCCGTCGCCCTCGAGGGCGACGAGCTTGAGGGCGACCGTGGCGGTGGCATCCCTGGCGAGATACACGTTGCCGGCGCCGCCTCGCCCGAGGTGGCGCACGATGACGTATCGCTCGAACGTCCAGTTGAGCGCCGTGCCGTCGGTGCCCGCCAGCCCTGATGACGGCATGCTAGCGGCGCCCCCGCGGCCGGGCCGGCGGCTTCGGCTCGATGATGAAGTTCCGCTCTGCGTCCGGACCGGAGAATACGTTGGCCACCATCTCCGGCGGCGCGCCTGCGATCACCACGACCGCATGCGTGCCCGGCGGGCTGCCCGCGATGACGTTGTGCGACAGGCGAACCGATTCGCTGTTCCGCACCTCGACGGCGCGGCCGTTGCCATGAAGGTACGAGGAACGCAAGACGATTCGACTCGCATCGGCAATGGCGACGGCGGCCTCGCGCGCGCCGGCGATTTCGAGATCGTCGAGCTCGATGTTCTGGCTGCCGGCGACGCGTACGCCGGTGGCGATCCGTCCTTCAGCTCGGATGACCAGTCCCGACACGCGGCCGCTGAGGACGTCCACTGCTTCCACGGCGGCCGGCGCCCCCTCGGGCGGCCGGACGACGACCGATCGCGGCTCGCGTGCGAAGAGGCTGACGCCGTCCTTGAGCGAGATCTGCTCGGGGTACTCGCCCGGCGCGATCGAGATGCTGTCGCCTCTCCGGGCCGCGGCGATGGCGTCGCCGATGCTCCGGAAGCCCTCTCCCGCGTGTCCGCCGACCGTGAGCGTGCGCGGCATTTCGATCGGCGTGAAGATCGTGTCCGACAGCCTGCCGACGAGCAGCGCCGCCAGCACCACACCGCCCACCGCGCCGGCGAAGAGCGCGGTCAGACGGCTCCCGGCCACCTGCGAGAGCACGTTGCGGACGCGGCCGGCTGGCCGATGTCGCTCGCGTTCCGGGGCGGCGAACGAGGGCGCGGATGGGAGTGCCCGGTGGGCCGGCTCGCCGGCGATCAGCGGTTCCGTGACCGCCGATCGGCTTGCGGCCTGGCCAGTCGAAGGCACGATGGGCCGCCCGACGGCCCGCGCAAACCCGGATCCCTCCACGTAGACGACCGTGACGTTGTCGCGACCGCCGGCCTCCTTGGCGGCGTCGATGAGGCGCTTCACGACCCGTTCAGGATCTCCCGCATGCTGCCTGACGATCTGATCCATCGCCGCCGCCGTGACCATGTCGGTCAAGCCATCCGAGCACAGCACCAGTGCGCTCTCGGGCTCGAACGCGTCCTCGACGATCTCGATGAAGTCGTCATCGTCGGGCGCATGCTGGGCAGAGCCGACGTCGCGGAACACCTCGTTGCGTCTCGGGTGACGCATGGCCTCGCTTTCGCTCAGCTCGCCGCGGTCCTCCCGTTCGCCCACGGGTGAGTGATCGCGCGTCAGCTTGCGGCAACGCTCGCGCGTCAGCTTGTAGAGACGTGTATCGCCGACGTGCCCGATCGCCAGCTCGCGCCCGGAGACCATCGCGAGCGTCATCACGCACGTCATGCCACGGAGATGGGGCTCGGACTGCGCCAGGAGGTAGACGGCGTTGTTCGCCTGCCAGATCGCCTTCGCCACGCGCTCGGCGGCGGTACCGACCTCGTGCTGGAGGCTCCGGCGTATCGCCTCGAGCGTCTCCTGCGCGGCGACCTCTCCGGCGACGTGACCGCCGACCCCGTCGATGACCGCGAAGATGCCGCGCTCAGGATCGCAGAGCAGGCGGTCCTCGTTCTCGGTTCGGACACACCCGCGATCGCTCTCACCGAAGGCAGTCACGGGCGCGAGCGACGAACGTGCCGGCTCACGCATCGTCGCTGAAATGCGCCACGAGGGCGAAGCCCGCCACGACGAGGACGAGGACCACGAGCAGCGGGAACCGCAGCCAGTACAACCAGCTCATGGCGACGGCTCCGCTTCGAACTCCAGCACCACCACGCCGCCGAGCTCGATGCGCGCTCGGGTCGGCAGCGCGAGCTCGGCGTCGAGCTCGTGCCGGTGGCCTTCGCTCGTGACGGCGCCAGGGGGCACGCGGTCGCCGTTCACCGTGGTGCCCCACTGGCTGAGATCCTTGATGAAGAAGCGCCCATGTCCGTCGCGCCGGATCCGCGCGTGCTCACGCGACACGCGCGTGGAGGTGGCCAGCTCGACGTCGACCCAGTGATCCGTGCCGCCGCGCCCGATGAGCACGCGGTCCTTGTCGATGACGTACGTCTGCGGGCCGCGTTCGTCGGCGTAGCGCAGCCGGGCGTAGACCTGCGGTCGACGGCTGTCGGCCGGGCGCGGCGCCGGCTCGCCCCCGGACGGAGCGTGCGGCGCGGCATCGGCTGCGGCCGTGGGTTCGAACCTGGAGGTGACGGTGCGCGTGGCCCCGCGCACGACCGACTTGATTACCTTGGTGGTCGGAGTGCCGGTGCCGAACTCGTCGGTCGCCGGCAGCATCAGCTTGGAGATGACGCCGATTTGACCGGGCTGCAGCTCTCCGTCCCGATCCGGCGCGATCAGCACGCTCCATCCCGACACTGGAAGCTCGATGATCGGCTCGGTTGCGACGAAGCGCGCAAAGGTCTCCAGCATCGGCGGCCGCCGGTTCCTCCGCTGCACCTCCTCGTCGAGCGCGCGCTGCGCCTGGGCGATGATCCTGGGGATGATGCCCTCGATGCGCTCGTAGTCCTCGGGACTCAGATAGACGTGATACACGCTTGGAGCAAGCGTGCTGTAGAGGAGTGGGAAGAGGTTCAGCCGCATCTCCTCGACGATCGTCTCGATGATCTGCTTCCCGGTAGGTCGTGTACCGACCGCCATATCTCAGACTCCAGACGAATCACGCCGCTGAGCCGACGGCGATACGCGCGGGCTGAAGATCTTACCGCATCGGTCGGGATTCGCGGCGATCTTCGACGGGCAGTACCTCGGTAACGTATGATCCGGGGATCGGTGCTCAGGCGGCGAGGAGGCCGCGTCCCGCTCTGGGTCCTCTCAACGTTTTTGACATACAGAGTCGCTCTCAAGCCGATTGACCTCCTGCTGCTCCTGATGACCGTCATCTGGGGCGGCAACTTCACGGTCGTCAAGATCGCCGCGCGCCACATCCCGGAGCTCCCGTTCAACAGCCTGCGGCTCCTCGTGGCGTCGGCGGCGTTCCTGTGCCTCCTCGGCGCGCGCGAGGGGTGGCCCCGGCTCTCCCGGGACGAGTGGCGGCGCATCGTTGCGCTGGCAGTCGTCGGCCACGTCGTCTATCAGCTCTGTTTCATCGGGGCGGTCAAGCGCACGACCGTGGCCAACAGCGCGCTCATCTTCGCGTTCACACCGATCGTCGTCGCGCTCCTCACGTCGGTCCTCGGGCACGAGCGGATTCCCCCCCCGCGCTGGGCCGGCGCCCTGATTTCGCTGGCGGGCATCTACCTGGTGGTCGGCGCCCGCGCCGGGGGCTCCGAGGCGACCACGGCCGGGAACATCCTCGCGGTTGCCGCCATGCTGTGCTGGGCGCTGTACACGGTCGGCGCGCGCCCGCTCCTCACCAGCCGGTCGGCGCTTGCCGTCACGGGCTATTCGATGGCCGTGGGGAGCCTGCTGTACGTGCCGATCGCGTGGAGCGGCCTGCGCGCGCTCCGCTGGAGCGCCGTGCCGGCCGGCGCGTGGGCGGCGCTCGTGCTGTCGGCGCTGCTGGCGCTCTTCGTCGCCTACATGATCTGGTACACAGCCGTTCAGACGATTGGAGGCAGCCGCACGTCGATGTACTCCAACGTCACGCCGCTCGTGGCCATGGCGGTCGCCGCGATCTGGCTCGGCGAGCCGGTCACGCTGCGCAAGCTCGCGGGCGCGGCGCTCGTCATCGCCGGCCTTGCCGTGACAAAGCTCGAGCGCCAGCCGGACGCGCGGGAAGCGCTGCCCCCGGTCGAGACGTAGCGTGCCGGTGCCGCGCCGCCAAGCTGTCGTCGTGACGGCCGGTGTGGCCCTCGGCGCCACGCTCTTCGTCTATGCGGTCGCAAGCGTCGGGCTCGAGGCGCTCGTCGGCGGCGTACGCCGCGTCGGTTGGGGCCTCCTGGCGATCCTGGCGCTCGGCGGCGCCCGGTTCGCCGTCCGCGCCCAGTGCTGGCGATGGTGTCTGCCTCCCGGCGTGGCGCTCGACTTCCCGCACGCCTTCAGCGCGTTTCTCGCCGGCGACGCGGTGGGCAATGTCACCCCGCTGGGCCTTCTCGCCAGCGAGCCGGCCAAAGTCCTCCTGGTCCGCCATCACCTGGCCACGCTCGACTCGGTCTCCTCGCTCACGCTCGAGAACATCCTCTACGGCCTGTCGGTGCTGGCCGTGCTCGCGTTCGGCGTGTCATTGCTGCTCGCCACGACAGCGGTGCCGGGCGCCGCCTGGTGGGTCGCCGTGGCGACGGTTGCCGCGACGATGGGCGTGGCCGGTGCCGCCATCGCGCTGCTCCGCGCGCCGCGCCTCCGCCTGTGGGGCGAGCTGGGAAGCCTGACCGTGGAGCGCCCGGGCCGACTCGTGCGGGTGCTCGGGTTGGAGTGCCTGTTCCATGTCCTGGCCGTGCTCGAAGCGTTCCTGACGCTGCGCTGGCTGCTCGGGGATCAGAGTCCGACCGCGATCCAGGCGGTCGTCTTCGAGACGGTCAGCCGGTTCACGACCGTCGTCTTCAAGTTCGTGCCGTTCCGAATCGGGGTGGACGAAGCGACGGCGGGCGCCGTGGCGCCGCTTCTGGCGGTGACCGCCGCGGCCGGCGTCACGCTCGCCGTCATCCGCAAGGCGCGGATGCTCTTCTGGACGGCCGTCGGCCTCCTGGTGGTGGCCGGCCACCCCGTCCGGCGCTCGCGGTAGTTTCATCCTTTCGTCATTGCCGGCTCAGGTCTGATCCGCTAGACTCCGCGGCGGACCTTCGTCCTATTGCTGTTTTGCTCTTTGTTCTACTCGGGTCATTTGCAGGAGGAGATGGGTCATGAAGCGGTGTTTCCTACGGGCGGCGCTCGTAGTGGGCGCCCTCGCGCTTGCCGTTGCGTCCGCATATGCCCAGGGCGGTGGCGCCAGTTCCACGGCCACGATTACGGGCCGCGTCACTGACAACAGCGGTGCCATTCTTCCGGGCGTGACCGTCACGGCGTCGAGCCCGTCGATGCTCGGCACGCAGACGGTGGTCACCAGCGACCAGGGCCTCTACCGGTTCCCGGCCGTGCCTCCCGGGACGTACACGCTCGCCTACGAGCTGCCCGGGTTCAACACCCTGAGACGCGAGGGCATCGAGTTGCGCCTCGGGTTCACAGGGACGATCAATGTGGAGCTGCAAGTCGCCTCGCTGCAGGAGACCGTCACCGTCACGGGCGAGTCGCCCGTCATCGACACGACCGCGACGCGCGTGCAGCAGAACTTCAAGCTCGACGAGCTGCAGTCGATCCCGAACGCGCGCGACTTTTGGTCGCTCCTGGCGATCACGCCGGCCGTGCAGATGTCGCGCATCGACGTCGGCGGCAACCGGGCCGGAACCCAGACCGGCTACACCGCGTACGGCTTCAGCGGCCAGGTGCGCGTGCTCATCGAAGGCATCAACACCACGGAAGGCACCGGCGGCGCCGGCTTCTACTTCGACTATGCGTCACTCGAGGAAGTGTTCATCGGCACATCGGGCCAGTCGGCCGAGATGCCGAATCCCGGCGTGCAGTCGCAGTTCATCGCGAAGTCCGGCGGCAACCGCTTCTCCGGCGAATACTATCTCGACTGGTACAGCAACGCGCTTCAGGGATCGAACATTCCGGACGCCGTGATCGCGCGCGGCATCCGCCCGCACAGCAACGAGATCCAGCGCTACTACGACACCGCGATCAACGTCGGCGGCCCGATCGCGCGCGACAAGGTGTGGTGGCACTTCACGTATCGCGATCAGAAGAACGCCGTCTCGCAGCCGAACTTCCAGTTCGACAAGACGTTCGACACGCGGCTCTGGAACCCGGTCGCCAAGGTCACGTGGCAGGCGAATCAGAACAACAAGTTCATCGGGTACTACCAGTGGGGCCAGAAGCATCAGCCCAACCGGCTGCTCGGCTGCTGCGGATCGTACACCTACACCGATCCGGGTCAGACCTTCGACCAGAACTCGGGCAGTTGGGTGTACAAGGCCGAGTGGAACGGCACGCTGAGCGACAAGCTGTACGTCGAGGCCCGCTACGGCGATTTCGGCTACTACTTCCCGCTGATCGCCAACAGCGATGAACAGTACTTCTGGCGCGACACCGGGCAACAGGTGCTGACGGGCGCCGAGCGCAAGTGGGAGCTCGATCGCAACCGCTACCAGGGCACGGCGGCGGCCACCTACTTCCTCGACACCGGCCGCGGCAGCCACACGTTCAAGGTGGGCGGCGAGGTGCTGCTCGAGACGGGCTGGGAGGGCTTCCTCCAGGGCTACGGGGGCAACATCGAGCACCAGTACGCCAACGGACGCTCCGATCGCATCGTCGTCCAGTTCCCGACGGCGCGCGAAGTCGGGAAGCTCCACAACAACCAGAACCTGCTGAGCGTCAACAAGCTGGATCAGATCGGCCTGTTCCTCAACGACACGTGGTCCACGGGCCGGCTGACGCTGAACCTCGGCGTCCGGTACGACCGCTACAAGGGCTGGATGCCGGAGCAGGAGCAGATGGGCGCCACGATCGGGCCGCATACGATCGCGTCGCAGACGTTCCCCGAGCAGACGTTCTTCACCTGGAACCAGGTGGCCCCGCGCACCGGGCTCATCTACGATCTCTCGGGCGACGGGCGGACGGTCATCAAGGCGAACTACGGGCTCTACTGGCACAACCCGGGCGTCACGATTCCGGGCAACGGCAACCCGAACCAGGCCGCGAAGACCGTCACCTACGGGTGGAACGATCTCAACGGCGATCGCCGCTTCCAGCTTGGTGAGCAGACCAACATCCTGGCGAGCGCCCTGGCCGGCGCCGTGTCGATCGACCCGGGCATCAAGGCGCCGCGCACGCACGAAGCCTCGGTGTGGTTCGAGCGGCAGCTCGCCGAGACCCTCGGCGGGCGCATCGGGTTCGTCTACAAGACCGAGGACGACCTGATCACGACCTATACGCCGGGCCGCGCGCTCAACGCGTACACCGTTCCCTTCCCGTTTGTCGACATCGGCGTGGACGGCACCCGCGGCACCTCCGACGATCGCACGATGACGCTCTTCGGGATGCCGACCGCGCAGGCGGCCAACTTCCCGGTCAACCAGGTCGTGATGAACCGTGACGATCGCCTCTCGCGCTACAAGACCGTCGAGGCATCCGTCAGCAAGCGCTACGGCAACCGCTGGTCGGCGTCGCTCGGCGGAGCGCACTCCTGGCTGCGCGACTTCCCGGAGACAGCGGCCACGGCGCATCCCAAGGCGCCGCAGGATCCCGGCCTGGAGAACCGCTCGATCTGGAACTTCAAGGCGACGGCGTCGTACGACGCGGCCTACGGCATCCGGATCTCCCCGGTGTTGCGCCACCAGTCCGGGCCGAACTTCGCACGCACGATCCCAGTCCCTGCGTCGGCGGCCGCCGCGTTCGGGCTCACCTACGCGTCGCCGGCCTCGGGCATCTACGCGGAGCCGGCGAACGCCAACCGCGAAGACAATATCTGGGTCTTCGACGTTCGCGTCGAGAAGACGCTCGACATCACGGGCAACGTGAAGCTGCGCGGCTTCCTCGATCTGTTCAACCTGTCCAACAGCAGCGCGGCGGAAACGATCACGAGAGCCACGGGCACCAACTTCCTGCGGCCGTCGGCGATCCTGGCCCCGCGCACGGCGAGGGTCGGGTTCCGCTTCCTCTGGTAGGACCTCCGTCCCTCGACATGGAGCCGGGCTCCCTGGCCGGAGCCCGGCCTTCTTTGTGACCGCTTGACACGGTGTTGACAGCCGAAAACGGATAGCGGAAACAGCTCCGCGATCTCCCAGCCTGGCGCCTCAAACGAAAAACCGTAAGGCCACTTACCGGGAAATTCAAAACAGTGGATTCAACGGCTTTCGCGCGATCGCGGATGCGCCGGCAACTGCTGAGGAGGGAACGAGTTAGCGTTTTGTGAGCAAGGCGCCGACACGGGCACACCGATTGCTCTGAAGCGGGGCACTCTCGGACATTGTTCAGTCCCGGTCGGTCGCCATCATCAGCGAGTCTGGCGTCAGAGGTTGACTAGGCCTGGACGCCAATTGCGGGTCTGGGGGAGCCCGAGCCCTCAGACCCGCCTTTTTCTGTACGCGCCGCGGTCGGACGCCGGCCGATCGCCTATTTTCTGAGCTCTTTCAGGAACGCGTTCGCCTCGGCGGCTTCAGGTGCGTTCGGGTCGGCGGCCACGACGTTCTCGAAGATCTTGATCGCGGCGTCCTTGTCGCCTTTGCTGAACGCGATGAGTCCGAGCTTCAGCTTCGGGCGCTGCCACGCCGGATCGATCTCTGCGGCCCGCGTATACATCGCTTCCGCCCCCGCCGTGTCGCCCTTGCTGAACTTGATCTCGCCCAGGTTGTAGAAAACCTCCCGGTTCGCCGAGGTCGAGTCGGTGAGCGGCGAGAGCGCCTGCTCGGCGGCATCGAGGTTGCCGCTCTGCATGTGCGTCATCCCGATCTCGATTTTCGCGCGCTCGCTGTTCGGGTCCGCCTTGAGCATTTCCTCGTACGACGCAATCGCCTGGTCGTAGAGCGCCTGGCGCGCACCCTTGTCCGATTCCTTGACCGCTTTCTGCCGATAGGCCCCACCGATCACCATATTGATCATCGTCAGCGACGGGTTCTTCGCCTTGATGCCCTCGTACGCGGCAATCGCCTGATCGAACTGGCCGGCGTTGCGCAGGTCGTCGGCGGCCTTGAGCTCGGCCTGGATCTCCTTGCCGAGCCCTGCCGGGCCGGCCGGCGCGCCGGGCGCGAGCGTGAACTCCATCGGCGGGTTCGGCGCCCCGATCGTGCGCACCTGCGCGTTCCCGCTCTGCGGCTGGAAGCCCGGCGCCTCCGCCGTGAACTTCCAGTTGCCGCTGCGGAGGCCGATCATCGACCACCGCCCCCTGTCGTCGCTCGTCGCCGTGAACTCGCTCGGCGACGCGCCGGGATTCTGGGCTTTCACCGTGGCGCCCTTGATCGGTTTGCCGTCCGTGCTCTTCACCATGCCGCCGACACGGCCGGTCTGCGCGAGCGCGGGGGCGGCCAGGCACAGCGTCACGGCGCCACAGACGAGCGCAGCACAGAACGGATGAAGACGTGGCATCGGTCGTTTCTCCCCTCAGAAGACTCTCGGGTCTCGCTGGTCTCTGGTCTTGTGGCCGTCGATCCAAAGACCAATTATCTTATAGCAGAAGAATTTCGGCGAAAACGCCATGCGTGTCATCGCAATCCTTGCCACGTGCCTGCTCGTCGCCTGCGGTTCCAAGGCGGCGCCGCGCGCTCCGGAGAGCGCCGGCGAGCCCGGAAGTGTCATGTCCGGCTTCGATGCCGGGCGGCTAGCGCGCATCGATGGGCTCGTGGAGGAGTCCATTGCGGCTCGTCAATTGCCGGGCGCCGTGGTGCTGGTGGGCCACGGCGACCGGACGGTCTACGCGAAGGCGTACGGCCACCGCGCGCTGGTGCCGGCTCTCGAGCCGATGACCTTCGACACGATCTTCGACATCGCGTCGCTGACGAAGGTCGTCGCGACGACGACGAGCGTGATGGTGCTCATCGAGCAGGGGCGGATCCGTCTGAACGACCGCGTGGCGGCTCACATCCCGGGCTTCGAGCGGTACGGCAAGCAGGACGTCACGGTCCGGCACCTGCTGACCCACGTGTCGGGCCTGCGCCCCGATTTCGACCTCAACGTGCCGTTCGACGGGTATGCCCGGGCGATCGAGCTTGCAACCGAGGAAGTGCTCGAGGCGCCGCCGGGACAGCGCTTCGTGTACAGCGATATCAACTTCTTCCTTCTCGGCGACATCGTTGCGCGCGTGAGCGGTGCGCCGCTCGACGTCTTCGCGCGGAAGCACGTCTTCGAGCCGCTCGGCATGAAGGACACGATGTTCCGGCCGCCGGACACACTCGACGCGCGCATTGCGCCGACCGAACCGTGCGAGCGCCTCGCCTGGCCGTGCCAGACGCCTGGCGCGCCGATGCTGCGCGGCCTCGTCCACGATCCGACGGCGCGGCGCATGGGCGGCGTCGCGGGACACGCCGGGCTCTTCAGCACGGCCGCGGACCTCGCGCGCTTTGCCCGAGCCCTGCTCCGCGGCGGCGAGCTCGACGGCGTGCGCGTGCTCGCGCCGCTTGCCGTCGCGAGGATGATCGAGCCGGCCAGCCCCGAGGACCTCCGCCAGCAGCGGGCGCTCGGGTGGGATGTCGATTCGTCCTTCTCGGCCAACCGCGGCGAGCTCCTGCCCGTCGGCTCGTTCGGGCACACCGGCTTTACCGGGACGTCGCTCTGGATCGACCCCGCGACGCAGGTGTTCGTCGTGTTCCTCTCGAATCGTGTCCATCCCGACGGCAAGGGCGACGTGACGCCCCTGCGGGCCCGGGTGGCGACCGCGGCCGCCGCCGCCTTCATCGGCGCGCCGCCTCTCGCCTCGCTCCAGCAGCAT
>JBOGIW010000015.1:0-5086 GCA_050748045.1 Vicinamibacterales bacterium
AGCGTGCCCTGTTCCGCGGCCGTGACGACGGCGGCGCCCGCCTCGCGCGCGGCCGTCAGCGCCGCCTGCAGGCACTCGGCGTGCGCCGGGTTTGTCGTCCCCAGGCTCAGGTTGATGAGATCCGCGCGCTGGCCGGCGGCCCACTCGATCGCCTCCGCCAGATCGCCGGCCGTTGCGGCAAGCGTGCGATCGAAGATCTTGACCGCCAGCAGATCCGCACCGGGCGCCTTGTCGCGGATCGCCGCGGCCACGGCCGTGCCATGTCCGTTGCGATCGACGATGTCGGCCCGGTCGGCGCCGGCGACGAGCGAGACGCCGCCGGCGATGCCCTGCACGTGCGGATGCGCGGCATACACGCCGCTGTCGATGACGGCCACGCGCACGGCGCGGTCCGTGACCGGCTCGAGGCCGAACACGCGGATCGCCTCGGCGAGCGTCACGCGCCGACGGGCGGAGCGTACGGTGCCGGCGGACCGCCGGAGCGCTCCTGCAGGCGGGCACTCCCCGCGTCCAGCACGACCACGCGATCCGCGCGCGCCGCCAGCTCGGGCCGATGCGTAATGAGAATCGTCGTTCGGCCGCGCATCACGCGCTCGAAGCCGTCGGTCACGGCGCGCTCGGTCTCGCGATCGAGCGGTGCCGTCGGCTCGTCGAGAATCAGCACCGCGGGATCGGCGAGGAGCGCCCGGGCAATCGCCACCCGCTGCCGTTCGCCGGCCGAGAGCGCCAGCCCGCGCTCCCCGACGATCGTCTCATAGCCCCGCGGCCAGGTCCGCACGAGCTCGTCGAGCCCGGCGGCTGCCGCCGCCCGGGTCACGTCGTCGTGGGACGCCGACGGGCGCGCGTAGCGGATGTTCTCGCCGAGCGTGGCGTGGAAGATGAACGGCGACTGCTCCGCCAGCACGACGTGCCGGCGGAGGTCGGCGAGGCGCAGCGTCCGGATGTCGCAGCCGTCGACGAGGACGCGTCCGGCGTCGGGTTCGACGAGCCGCAGGAGGAGGTCGGCGAGCGTCGACTTGCCGCTCCCGCTCGTCCCCATCACCGCCACGACTTCGCCCGCCCGCACGTGGAGGCTCACCTCGTCCAGCACCGGCGCTCCCCGATCGAAGCTCACGGTGACGCGCTCGAGCGCGATCTCGCCGCGCACGCGATCGAGCGCGACTGGCGACGCGGACTCCTCCACCTCGGGTCTCGTGTCGAGCAGCTCGACGACCCGCCCCCACGAGACGCGCGCCGTCGCCACGCCGGCGTAGAGGCCCATCAACGCCTGGATCGGCCCCATCAGGCGCATCTGGTACGCCATAAAGGCGGCCAGCGTGCCGAGGGAGATCGTCCCCTCGATGACGCGGCTGCCGCCGTAGAGGAACACGCCGGCCGTGCCGAGCGAGAGCAGCACGCCCGGGAGGCCGCCCGACAGATAGGTGGCGCGCTGCATCGCCATCAGCGCCTCGATGAAGGCGTCGTTCACACGCCTGAAGCGCGACACCTCCCGCGACTGGGCGTTCGATGAGACGACGAGCCGCATGCCCTGGAGCGTTTCGATCAGAAAGCTGCCGATGTCGGCGCTGCGCTCGCGGAGCACGCGGACGCGCGACTCCAGCCGGCGGCGGTACACGACGAGCGCCCACACGCTCGGCGGCACCATCGCGATCGCGACGACGAAGAGCCGCAGGTCGAGCCACGCCAGCATCGCCACCGTCCCGGCGAGGAACAGGATGTTGCCGACCCAGGCGAGCGCGGCCTCGGCGGCGACGCGCTGGATCTCGCCGATGTCGTTGTTCAGCCGCGACACGATGTCGCCGAGCCTCGTCCGCGCATAGAAGCGGGGCGACAGGCGCTGGAGGTGCTCGTAGAGCGCCAGGCGCATGTCGAAGAGGATCCGCGCGGAGGTCTCGGTGTACCGGAGGCCGGCGATGACGTTGATCGCGAAGCCGGCGAGCCCGGCGGCCGCGAAGAGGAACACCACGCGCCGGAGCGACGAGAGGTCGCGGCCGACGAGCGCGCGGTCGACGAGCTCCCTCGTCAGGTACGGGAGGTAGAGCGACAGCGCCGTGCTCACGAGCGACAGCGCGAGGACGACGCCCAGGGGGCGCCAGTACGGGACGACGTACCGAAGGGCGCGCTTCATACGTGCAGGACGGGGCTTCAGCTCCGTCTCCAACGGGCCTCCAGCCCTGCCCCCTCCGTCAGTGCGACGTGGTGCGCGCCCGCGCCGGCATCACGTACATGTCCGTCGTCGTGTCGGCGTCGAGCGTGATGGTGCGGAGATACTTGTACGTCGTGGCCTCGTACAGGTCGATCGTGTTCCCCGCCTCGTAGACGTAGAGGAGCCGCCCGTTGCTGCTCACCTTGAGCCGCATGCGCGGCCGCCCGCGGAACTCGACGCGGCTGTGGAGCTTGCGGTTCTCGAGGTCGAAGGTCCAGAACTCGTATCGCCCGATCTGCTGCACCAGGCCATAGCCCTTCCTGCGATCCGGTGCGAGCGTGAAGGACACGCGCTCCTGCGGGCCGATGGTGAAGAAGTCCACGTCGCGCGCGGCGAGATTCACGCGCCCGATGCCCATCAGGCGCCGCCGCTGCACCGGGTCCTCCATCGTGAAGATGCCGGTGAAGTGCCCTTTCTCCTCGTTGAAGTCGTCGATGGAGCCGAAGTCGATGCGGCCGGCGCCGGTCTCGATCGGGCGCGACAAGTCCCACTTGTCCACTTGCGTGAAGTTCTCGGTCTCGTAAATGAGCACGTCTTCCGAGAAGAAGTACATCAGCTTCCCGTCCGGCGAGAACCGGATGTTCATGAACTCGCGCTCTTCCCCGTCGGGCCACGGGAGGGTGCGCACGACTTTCTTCGCCGCCAGATCGTACTGCAGCAGCGTGGACGGGCCGATCGTCCACCGGTCTACCTGCTTCGTGGCCGCGCGCGTCAGCAGGATGACGAACCGGTTCAGCGGATCGGCGGCGAACGACCGGATGCGCGTGCGCGTGGCGCCCTCGCTGAGCGTGAACGTGCCGACCGTCTTGCGCGAGGCAATGTCGATGATCTCGATCGTCTGGAACTGCGAGTCGAGCACCAGGAACTTCGACCGATCCTCGGAGAGTGCCAGCGAGCGCGGAATCCCCGTCTGCAGCCGGATCTCACCGACGACCTTCTCGGTTGCCTCGTCGAGGATGAGCACGTTGCCCGCGTAGGTCCCGACGTACAACGTGCCGTCGCCCCCCGTGATGGGCTGCCCTTTCTTCTGCGCGGCAAGCCCGGCCGATACAAGCGCCACCGCCGCCACGCTGACTGCTATGCGGGTAAACATCGATAGTTCCTGGTTCCTCGTTCCGGGTTCCTCGTTCCGGGTTCCTGGTTCGGGTTCGTGGTTCGGTTCCTGGTTCGTGGTTCTGGGTTCCTGGTCCTGTTTCCTGCGTACCGGACCGCGGATGCGGACCGCTGATGCGGATAGCGGATCGCGAATCCTCACGGAAAGATGAGATCGATCTTCCGCCAGTCCTTCTGGGCCGCGGCGCACTTCGCGGTCCAGTCGGGCGAGTGATTGAGCTGGTCGGGCACCTGCGCCGGCCAGAAGCAGCCCATGTGGCAGTCGAAGAGATCCCGCTCCACCGGCTGGCAGAGGCCGGCCGTGCCGCCGTTCCGATCCGCTTCCCACCCGGGCGAGAAGACGAACGAGCAGCCGAGTGGGATGTGCGGCTCCGGCTGCTGCGGCGGTCCCTGCTGCAGCGCGACGACGTCCGTCGGTGGAGCGTCGGCGGGCGCGTGGGCCTGTGTGAGCGCCTCGACGCGCGCTGCCTTCTGGTTGATGGCCTTGAGATGATTCACGACGCCTTCTCCATGGGCGCGTCTTCGAAGACGCGGAGGTACCGCGGGTTGCGCACGGCGATCTCGCCGTACACCTGGAGGCACGTCTCGGTCCAGCCGCGGATCCAGTCGCAGTAGTGCAGGTTCGCGCTCGTCGTCGTGCCGTAGCGCGTGTGCGCTTCGTGGTAGCAGCCGCCCGAGCAGAGCGGCCGCGCCCAGCACGTCTGGCACACGGGCTTCCCGTCGAGGTGATGCCGCTCGAGGAACTGCCGCTGCGCGTCGCGGTCGATGCCGTCCGTGACGGTCCCGAGCTTGTGCGCGTCCGAGCCGGCGAAGCGATGGCAGAGGTTCACGTCGCCGTCGGTGGCGACGCCCATCAGGCCGAGGCCGGCGCCACACGGATACGCCTTGCTGACGCCCTTGTGGATCTCCTCGACCGTCTCCTTGACATTGGAGAAACCGTGATGCCGGTTCTCGAGCGCCGCCTGCAGGAAGTCCTGGGCGAGGTCGCGGAACTGCGCCAGCAGATGGTCGAAGCCGCTGTCGCCGATCGCGTAGTCGCGGCCGGATGCGGTGGTCACCGGCGCGAAGCCCACCTCGGCGAAGCCGACCTCCTCGGTGAGATGGCGGTAGATGCGGCGGACGTCGAGGGTCTGCTTCGTGAGCGTGACGCGCGCGCCGATGGGGCGGCCCCGGTGCTTCTGCAGCAGGTCGCGCACTTTCGGCATGACCGTCTCGTAGCTGCCGGCGCCGTCGTGGAAGACGCGGAAGCGGTCCTGCATCTCCTTCGGGCCGTCGATGGAGACCGTCACGCCCACCTGGTGCTCGACGAGGAACTCGACGATCTCCGGCCGCAGGAGCGTGGCGTTGGTCGTCAGGCTGAAATCGACCGTCTTCCCCAGCTCCGCGGCGCGCCGCCGCGCGTAGGCCACCGTGGCCTGGAGCACCGGGAAGTTCAGGAGCGTCTCGCCGCCGAAGAAGGTGAGATGCGCGCGTGGGCTCCCGCCCGATTCCCGCAGCATGAAATCCACGGCGTCCCGCGCCGTCGCCTCGCTCATGAACTTCGGCTTCCGCCCGTTCTCCGTGTCGACGATCTTGTCCTCGCCGTACTCGTAGCAGTACGTGCACGCCAGGTTGCACCGGTTCGTGACGTTCAGCACCATCGTGGCGAGCGGGATCATCGGCAGGAGCTTCGGCCGGGGAGGCGCGGGGATGCGCTCGCCGATCGCGCGCACGCGAATCAGCTCCGCGAGACTGTCGCCGACCGCTCGCGCGTCGAACCGCCCGCTG
>JBOGIW010000016.1:0-7472 GCA_050748045.1 Vicinamibacterales bacterium
GAGTCGGTGCGCGCGGGCATCGCACGCGCGAGGGATGCCATCGATTCGGGGGCCGCGCGGCAGACCCTTGACGCGATGGTGCGCGCCTCGCAGGCGGAGGCCACGGCATGAGCACGTCGACGCACGCGCTGGCCGGGGCCCCCGACCTGCTCCGGGCCATCATCGACGGCACCCGCCGCATCGTCGAGACGCGTCGCGACCGCGAGCCGCTCGACGCCCTTGCGCGCCGGGCGGAAGGGGCCACGCCGGACGGGCGGGCGTTCGAGGCGGCCCTCGGACGGCCCGGCCGCGTGAACGTGATTGCGGAGTGCAAGCGCCGGTCGCCCTCGAAGGGCGTGCTGTCGGCGGCGTACGACCCGGCCGCGACCGCGTCGGCGTACGAGCGCGGGGGAGCCGTCGCGATCTCGGTTGTGACGGAGCCGACCTTCTTCGATGGAACGCTGGAGCACCTCGCGGCGGTCAGCCGGGCAGTGACGCTCCCGATCCTTCGCAAGGACTTCATCGTCGACGAGTACCAGTTGCATGAAGCGCGGGCCCACGGTGCCGACGCCGTCCTGCTGATCGTCGCGGCGCTGGCGCAGGCCGATCTCGCCGCCCTCCATCGCCGCGCCTCCGGGCTCGGACTGGCGACGCTCGTCGAGGTGCACGAAGACGAGGAGGTGCACCGGGCGGTGGACGCGGGGGCCCGCCTGATCGGCGTGAACAACCGCAACCTGCGAACGCTGGCCGTCGACGTCGAGGCGTCGCATCGTCTCGCGCGGATCATCCCTCGCGACGTGGTCGCGGTCAGCGAGAGCGGCCTGCGGTCGCGCGACGATCTGGAACGGCTGCGCGGGGAGGGCTACCGGGCCTTTCTGATCGGAGAGCGGTTCATGATCGACGCCGATCCGGCGGGTGCGATCGGCGAGCTCGTCGGAGCGCCCGCATGATCGCGAAGATCTGCGGCATCACGCGGCCCGCCGACGCGCTGCACGCGGTGCGGCACGGCGCCACGGCGCTCGGCTTCGTGTTCTGGCCGCACAGCCCGCGGTACGTGAGCCCCGGGCGCGCCGCCGACATCATCCGCGCGCTGCCCGGCACGGTGACCGCGGTCGGCGTCTTCGTCAACCAGCCGATTGACGAGATCGGGCGCATTGCGACGGCGTCCGGCATCACCACGATCCAACTGCACGGCGACGAGCCGCCGGCGTATGCCGCCGCGATCGGACGGGCCGTGTGGCGCGCCGTGTCGCTCGTGGACGTGAACGGCACGGTGTCGGAGTGGCCGGCCGAGACGACGATCCTCGTCGATGCGCACGACCCGGCGCGGCGCGGCGGGACGGGCAGGGCGGTGGACTGGGACAAGGCCGCGTCGATCGCCTGCCGGCGCCGCATCGTGCTGGCCGGAGGGCTGACGCCGGACAACGTGCAGCAGGCGATTGCGGCGGTTCGGCCCTTTGGCGTGGACGTCTCGTCGGGCGTGGAAGAAGCGCCCGGGGTCAAAGACCTCGACAAGGTGGCGCGCTTCCTGGAGCGCGCGCTGGCGGCTTTCGATGGGCGCTGATCGACCGCTCTTCGGCCGTCGCGATCCCGACGCCCGCGGGTACTTCGGCGCCTACGGCGGGAGGTTCGTCCCCGAGACGCTCGTCGCGCCGATCGACGAGCTCACGGCGGCCTACCTCGCCGCGCGCGCCGACGATGCGTTCCACGCCGAGCTGGATCGTTTGCTCGCGCAGTACGTGGGACGGCCGACGCCGGTGTCCGAGGCCGCCCGCCTGTCGCGGCACGCGGGCGGCCGGGCGCGGATCTTCCTCAAGCGCGAAGACCTCACGCACACCGGCGCGCACAAGATCAACAACGCCCTCGGGCAAGCCCTGCTCGCGCGCCGGATGGGCAAGCGGCGCGTGGTCGCGGAGACCGGGGCCGGGCAGCACGGCGTCGCGACGGCGACGGCCTGCGCGCTCCTCGGCCTCGACTGTCACGTGTACATGGGCGCCGAGGACATGCGCCGCCAGGCGCTGAACGTGTTCCGGATGGAGCTCCTCGGCGCCACGGTCCTGCGCGTCGACGCCGGCAGCCGGACGCTGAAGGACGCGATCAACGAGGCGATGCGCGACTGGGTCACGAACGTCGCCGACACGTACTACCTGCTCGGGTCGGTGCTCGGGCCGCACCCGTACCCGCTCATGGTGCGTGAGCTCCAGGCGATCATCGGCCGCGAGGCGCGGCGCCAGGTGCTCGAGCAGGCGGGACGCCTGCCCGACGCGATCGTCGCCTGTGTCGGTGGAGGCAGCAACGCCATCGGCATCTTCGATGCCTTCGTCGAAGACCGCGACGTGCGGCTCGTGGGCGTGGAGGCGGGTGGCGAGCGGATCGCTCCCGGCCGTCATGCCGCGCGCTTCGCCGGCGGGAGCGCCGGCGTCCTGCAAGGCACCCGCACGTTCGTCCTCCAGGACGAGGCCGGCAACATCGAGCCGACGCACTCGTTCTCGGCCGGCCTCGACTATGCCGCCGTCGGCCCCGAGCATGCCTGGCTGCGCGAGCTCGGACGCGCCGAGTACGCGTCTGTCACCGACGCCGAGGCGCTCGAGGCGTTCCGCACGCTGGCGCGGCTCGAGGGGATCATTCCGGCGCTCGAGTCCGCGCACGCCGTGGCGCACGCGATCCACGTCGCGCGCGAGGCCACCGAGGGCGCCATGATCCTGGTGAACCTGTCGGGTCGCGGCGACAAGGACGTGCAGAGCGTCGCGGAGGCCTGCCCATGACTCGCCTGGACGCGACCTTTTCCCGCATCCGGGCGAACGGCCGCGCCGGGCTCGTCACGTACGTGACCGCGGGCGACCCGGATCTGCCGCGGTCGGAGGAGATCCTCCGCGGGCTCGATCGGGCCGGCGCCGACGTGCTCGAGGTCGGCGTGCCGTTCTCGGATCCGCTGGCGGACGGGCCCGTGATCCAGCGCGCCACCGAACGGGCGCTGGCCGGCGGGACCACGCTGCCGCGCGTCCTCGATCTCGTTGGCCGGGTGCGGGACGCCGTGACCGCACCCATGGTGATCTTCAGCTACGCCAACCCGATTCTGCGCATGGGTGCCGGGCGTTTCGCGGATCGCGCGCGCGAGGCCGGCGTCGACGGCGTGCTCGTGCTCGACCTGCCGATCGAGGAGGCAGGGGATTTTCGCGGGATGCTGGCGGCGCGGGGGATTGATACAATTTTTCTGCTGAGTCCGACGACGACGGACGAGCGCGTGCGGACGGCGGGGCGGCTGGGCAGCGGGTTTCTGTATGTCATCTCGCGCCTGGGGGTGACGGGCGCGCGCGATCGCGTGGCCGACGAGGCGCGGGCGGTCGTGACGCGCGTGCGCGCCGCGAGTGGTCTGCCGGTCGCCGTCGGCTTCGGCATCTCGCGGCCCGAGCACGTGCGCGAGGTCCGGCAGTGGGCTGACGCCGCCGTCGTCGGCAGCGCGCTCGTGACCGTGATCGCCGAGGCCGGCAGGGCGCCAGACCTCGTCAACCGGGTGGAGGCGTACGTGCGATGGCTGAAGTCCTGACGGAGATCGATGAGCTGCGGCACCGGATCGACGTCATCGACGATCAGCTCGTCCGCCTGCTGAACGTACGCGTCGCGTGCGCGCTCGAGATCGGCCGCCTCAAGCATGGCGCCGGGCTGCCCATCTACCAGCCGGACCGCGAGAAGCAGGTGTTGAACCAGGTGCGCCAGTCGGCAGCCGATCTGTCCGGCCCGCTCGAATCCGAGGCCGTGGTGCGGATCTTCGAGCGCATCATCGACGAAGCGCGCCGCGCCGAGCGGATTGCCGCAACGGGCGAGGAGTGACGGCACGAGCCCGAGTGGTCCGGATGACGCATCGGAATCGGCAGTCGGAATCGAAGCATCGGAATTCAGAATGACGAGGATCACCCCATGGTTGTCGTGATGAAGGAAAGGGCCACCGAGGCGCAGATCGACGCGGTCATCGCGCGCCTCGTCGACTTCGGCATGGACGTTCACCGCTCGTCGGGCGCCACGCGCACGGTGCTCGGCGTGGTCGGCACCGGCAAGGTTGACAAGGAGCTGATCCAGATCCTGGACGGCGTCCACGAGGTGCTCCGCATCACCGAGCCGTACAAGCTCGCGAGCCGCACTTTCAAGCCCGACGATACGGTCGTGACGATCGACGATCTGCGGATCGGCGGCGATGAGGTGATCGTGATGGCCGGCCCGTGCTCGGCCGAGAACGAGACGCAGGTGCACGCGACGGCGGCGGCGGTGAAGCGCGCCGGCGCGAAGGTGCTCCGCGGCGGCGCCTTCAAGCCACGCAGCTCGCCGTACAGCTTTCAGGGTCTCGGCGAGGAAGGGCTGCGCCTGCTGCGCTCGGCGGCCAATGCCCACAACCTGAAGCTCATCTCCGAGGTCATGGACATCAGCCAGATCGATCTGATCGCCAGGTACTCGGACATCTTCCAGGTGGGCGCGCGCAACATGCAGAACTTCACGCTGCTGCGCGAGCTCGGCCATCAGCGGAAGCCCGTGCTGCTCAAGCGGGGCCTCTCGGCGACCATCGAGGAGTGGCTGATGTCGGCGGAGTACGTGCTCTCGGGCGGCAACACGGACGTCATCCTCTGCGAGCGCGGCATCCGCACGTTCGAGACCGCGACGCGCAACACGTTCGACATCTCCGCGATCGCGGTCGTCAAGAAGCTGAGCCACCTGCCGGTCATCGCCGACCCGAGCCACGGCGCCGGCCGGCGCGACATGGTCGCGCAGCTCGCGCGCGCCGCGGTCGCCGCGGGCGCCGACGGCCTCATCATGGAAGTGCACAACGATCCGGACCGCGCCCTGAGCGACGGCGCGCAGTCGATGTTCCCGGCGCAGTTCGATCGCCTCATGGCGGAGCTCAGGATCATCGCCCCGGCGATCGGGCGCAGCATCTGCCTGGAGCCGATCGCGCGGCGCGGATGGGCCCGCTGAATGCTGATGATGCAATTGGTGTGATCATTCCGACATGAGCGACGAGCGGCGCCTGCCGATGGTCCAGGCGGCCGGGGCGGGCGCCCCGCCGATCTTCGAGAAAGTCGCCATCATCGGCCTGGGGCTCGTCGGCGGTTCCATTGCGCTCGCGGCCCGAGAGACCTGGCCGGCGGGCCTGGTCATCGCCGTCGACAACAAGAACGTCCTCGAGCAGGCGATAGTGAAGCACGCCATCGACGTCGCGGCCGACGAGCCCTACGTCATCGCCGACGCCGACCTGGTCATCCTCGCCGCGCCCGTGCGTCAGAATCTGCGGCTCCTGGATCGGCTCGGGGAGCACATCGACAGGGCCGCCGTCGTCACCGACGTCGGGAGCACGAAGCGGGCCATCGTCGGCGCCGCCCGCCGGCTCCCGGCCCGCTTCACCTTCGTCGGGGGGCATCCGCTCGGGGGCGGATCGCGCGGCGGCTTCGAGGCGGCGCGATCCGATCTGTTCCAGGGGCGTCCCTGGATCTTCACTCCGCATGGCGAGACCGGCGGCGAGGCCCTCGACAAGCTCTATGCCTTCGTGTCCGGGCTGGGCGCCGTGCCGAAGACGATGGGCGCCGCGGAGCACGACCGGGTGCTGGCGTTCCTGAGCCACCTCCCGCAGCTCGCCGCGAGCGCGCTAATGGAGGTGGTCGGCACGGGCGCCGCCGATGCCCTCCCGCTCGCCGGGCGCGGCCTCGTCGACACCACCCGCCTGGCCGGGAGCCCTCCCGGCATCTGGCAGGACATCGCCGCGACCAACGCCGACGAGATCCGTCCCGCGCTCGATGCCCTCATCGCGCGCCTCACCGATCTCCGCGACGGTCTGGGCCGCGACGACGTCATTGAGCGCCTCTTCACGGCGGCCGCACGATATCGGTCCAGGCTGATGGACGATCGGTGACGCACGCCGCCGCGGCGGCGGGACGATCGCGCGGAGTGGCGTGACATAATCGGTGGATGCACAAGGTGCTGCGGAGCGCAGAGGCCGCCGTCGATGCGATCCCCGACGGCGCGACCATCATGATGGGAGGCTTCGGTCTCTGCGGCATTCCCGAGAATCTGATCCGGGCGCTTCACGCGCGCGGCACGAAGCACCTCACGATCATCAGCAACAACGCCGGCGTGGACGAGCTCGGCGCCGGCATGCTGCTCAAGGCGCGGCAGATCCGGAAGGTGATCGGCACGTACGTCGGCGAGAACAAGGAGTTCGAGCGGCAGGCGCTCGCCGGCGAGATCGAGGTGGAGCTGGTGCCGCAGGGCACGTTCGCCGAGCGCATCCGCGCCGCCGGCGCCGGCATCGGCGGCTTCTTCACGCCAACCGGCTACGGCACGATCATCGCGGAGGGGAAGGAGACGCGCGAGATCGACGGCACGCAGTACGTGCTCGAACTGCCGCTCCGCGCCGACTTCGCGTTCGTGAAGGCGTGGAAAGGCGACACGCTGGGCAACCTCGTCTACCGGAAGACGGCCCGCAACTTCAACCCGGTCATGGCCACCGCGGCACGCGTGACGATCGCCGAGGTGGAGCAGCTCGTCGAGCCCGGCGCGCTCGATCCGGACGCCGTTGTCACGCCGGGCGTCTTCGTGAAGCACGTGCTGCAGGGCGCCGGCTATGAGAAGCGCGTGGAGAAGCGGACGGTGCGTCGTGGATAAGCGGGAGCGGATCGTCAGGCGCGTGGCGCGCGAGCTGCGCGACGGCGATTACGTCAACCTGGGCATCGGCATGCCGACGCTCGTGGCCAACTACGTGCCGGCCGGCGTCGACATCACCCTGCACTCCGAGAACGGCATGCTCGGCGTCGGGCCGTACCCGACGGAGGACGAGCTCGATCCCGACCTGATCAACGCCGGCAAGGAGACGGTCACGGAGCTCCCGGGCTGCTCGTACTTCAGCAGCGCCGACTCGTTCGCCATGATCCGCGGCGGCCACATCGACGTCACCGTGCTCGGCGCGCTCGAGGTGGACGAGCAGGGCAACCTCGCCAACTGGATGATCCCCGGCAAGATGGTCAAGGGCATGGGCGGCGCCATGGATCTCGTCGCCGGGGCCCGGAAAGTCATCGTCGCGATGGAGCACGCGACGAGGGACGGGGGACACAGGATCCTGAAGGCGTGCACGCTGCCGCTCACCGGGCTGAAGGTCGTGCACCTCATCGTCACCGAGCTCGCCGTGATCGCCGTGACGCCGCGTGGACTCGTGCTGAAGGAGATCGCGTCGGAGACGACGGTCGAAGACGTGTGCCGCACAACCGGCGCGACATTGCACCTCGATGGGGAGCCGGGGAGATTCTGAATTCCACTGAGCGATTCCGGCGATGAATGTCGATGCGGCTTCGAGATGTGTGATCCCGGCCACGACGGATCCTGGCCACGAAGAACACGACGGATTTTAGCCACGAAGAACACGGAGAACACGAAGCGCCGTTCGACTGGGCGGCCCTGAAGCGGCCGACCCTGCGGGGGACTGCGTCCGGCACAGACAAGCCGCCCTCGATCAC
>JBOGIW010000017.1:0-7869 GCA_050748045.1 Vicinamibacterales bacterium
TAGTCGGTGCGCAGCGCCGTGACCGGATCCACGCGCGTCGCCCGCCTGGCGGGCACGTAGCAGGCGACCAGCGCGCTCACGAACAGCACGGCCGCGGCGCCGGCAATCGTCGCCGCATCGAAACGCCGCACGGAGAAAAGCATCGCCTCGACGGGACGGGTGGCCACGGTCACGAGCAGCAGCCCCGCCGCCAGGCCGACGGCGACCGGCGCCATGCCGATGCGGAGCACCAGCCGGCTGATGTCGCTGCGCGCCGCGCCGAGCGCCATGCGCAAGCCGATGTCCCGGCTCCGCTGGACCACCACGTTACTGACGACGCCGTACAGCCCGATGACGGCCAGGAGCAACGCAGCCGCTGCGAACGCGCCGATCAGCCAGAGCAGGAAGCGCCGCTCGGCGAGCGTGTGGGCGAGCACGGCATCGAAGGTGCGGATGTCGTTCACGGCTTGCGTCCGGTCCATGTCGCGCACGGCCTGACGGATCCGCGCCGCGGCCACGCCAGCGTCCTCGCCGTGGCGGACCACCAGCCAGACGGGGCCGCCATAGAACTGCGTCAACGGGATGTAGGCCTGCAGCGTCACCGGCTCGCCAAGCCCGCGATGCCGCACGTCGCTGACGATGCCGACGATCTCGCGCCTCGGACCATCGGCGCCGCCGATCATGATCCGCCGGCCGATCGGATCGTCGTCGCCGAAGACCTGCCGCGCGGCAGCGCGGTTGATGATCGCCACGGGCGGCGAGATCTCGAGATCGCGATCGGTGAACGCCCGGCCGCGCAGCACGGGAATGCGAAGCGTGGCGAAGTAGCCGGGTGTCACGGCAAAGCGATCCGCGTCGGGTGACTCCTCCGGATTGGCGCCGATGCGCCCCTCGACGTGAAGGCCCGCGCTGTCGCTCTGCTCGAAGGGGAGCTGCGACGTGAAGGCCGCCTCGCCTCCCCCGTCCGAGAGCCGATCGAGCACACCGCGGTAGAAGGCCAGCCCCGGCGCGGTCTCGGCGTACGCCGGGCCGGACAGCGCGACGCTGGCGGTGGTCACACCAGCAGGCTCGAAGCCGGGATCGACGCGGACGAGGTGCGCGAAGCTGCGGCCGAGGAGGCCGCCGACCGCGAGGAGCACCACGGCGAGCGCCACGTTGCCGGCGACAAGCGCGTGCCCCATGCGTCGTCCCCCGCCCGACACGACCGACCGGGCGCCGCGCAGGAACGCCGTGAGATCGGCAGACGCCAGGTGCCACGCGGGCAGCAAGCCGAAGAGCAGCCCCACGATTCCGGCGAGGAAGACGGTGATTTCCAGCACGCGCCCGTCGAGCGTCACCTGATCGAGACGCGGCAGGCTGTCGGGCGCGAGCGCCAGCAGACCCTGGAGCGCGAGAGAGGCGCACAGCACGCCGCAGAGCGCGCCGATTGAGGCCAGCACGACGCTCTCGGTGAGCAATTGCCGGACGAGCCGACCCGTCGCCACGCCGAGCGCCCGGCGCGTGGCGATCTCGGGACCGCGCTCGACCGATCGCACGAGCAGCAGGTTCGCCACGTTGACGCCGGCGATGAGCAGCAACACGCCGACGGCGGCAAGCAGCAGGTACAGCGCGGGTCGAACGGGCCCGAGGAGCACGTCCGAGACACGCGCGACGCGCGCGCCCGCGCCGGCATAGGACGACGGGTGGTCGCGGCCGAGCTGCCGGGTGATGGCGTCAACTTCCGCCTCGGCCTGCGGTGGCGTCACGCCTGGTCTCAGGCGCGCCGCCACGCGCAGGTGACGGCACGTGCGACAGGCGAACGGGAGCGACGTGTCGTACGCAAGCGGCACCCAGAGCTCCGCGCCGTCGAACTCGCGCTGTGCGATCAGATCCTCCGCCGTGTCCGGCAGCACGCCGGTCACCACGTACGGCCGCCCGCCAAGCTGGATGGCCCGCCCGGCGATCCGCGGATCCGAGCCGTAGCGCCGTCGCCACACGCGCGCACTCAGGACAACGAACCGCCGGTTGTCCCACTGGTTCTCCGCATCGGTGAAGCCGCGGCCGATGGCCGGCTCGATGCCGATGACACGGAAGAAGCCGGGCGTGACGCGCATGACGGCAACCTTCTCGGGCTCGCCCGCCTCGGTGAGCGTGGCGCTCATCGACGACATCGCGGCGATCTCGCTGAAGGAGCGACTCCGTTCGCGCCAGTCGGCAAACGTCGCGTAGCCGGTCCGCTCGGAGACGTCGCCCTTGACCTCCTCCTGCACGAACACGAGGCGATCGGGATCGGGGTAGCCGATCGGCCGCCAGTCCACGCCGTTCACGATGCTGAGGATCGCCGTAACACTTCCGATGCCGATGGCCAGCGTCGCCACAGCCGCCACCGTGGCGGCAGGCCGGCTCCGGAGGTTCCGCGCCGCATAGGAGACGTCCTGCGCGAGCTGATCCAGGTGCTCGCGCGGCGCGGTGCGCAGCAGGTCGCGTACGGTCTCCCACCAGAGCGCGGCGATGCCGCCCGCGCCCCGCAAGCGCGCGTCGCGCTGCTGCGCGTGGAAGGTGCGCTCCATGTCACGCGCGTAATCGGCCTGGAAGTCGGAGGGCAGCAGCCGGAGCAGGCGACGGAACCAGCGGGTGTGGGGATCCATGTCTCTTGTCTCTTGTCTCTTATCTCTTGTCTCTTATCTCTTGTCTCGGGTCTCGGGTCTCGGGTCTTTGGGCGTTGGGCACCTGGCTACTCGGCCCGCAGAGCCGTGCTGGGATCGACGCGCGTGGCGCGACGCGCGGGTATGGTCGATGCCAGTAACGCGGTGACGAGGAGCACGACGGCTGCCGCCGCGAAGGCGCCGCCGTCGAGAGGCGCGGTGTCGAAGAGCCAGGCCGAGAGCAGCCTCGTGAGCAGCGCGGCGCTCCCGAGACCGATCAGGACGCCTGCGACTGCAGGCGCCATGCTCTGGCGCATGACCATGCGCACGATGTCGCGCGCCCGTGCTCCGAGCGCCATGCGCACGCCGAGCTCGCGCGTCCGTTCCCCCACTTGGGAAGCCGCCACCGCGTAGATGCCGAGGAGCGCCAGCGCGAGCGCGATGACGGCGAAGATCGAGAGCGCCGCGGTCGTGACGCGCCTCGAGGCCACCGACGCCGCCACGTCCGCGCGCATCTCGCGCGCGTTGAACAGCGGTTGCCCGGCGTCCACACGTCGAACGGCCTCGCGGATCGACGAGAGTGCCGCGTCGGGCGGCAGGTCCGTGCGCACGAGCAGCGTGCCGTAGCCGGTGAGCGCCTGGTAGGCCGGGAGGTAGATCTGCGGCTCCGGCGCCGCGTCGAGCGTGGTCTGCCGGATGTCGGCGACAACGCCGACGACTTCGCGCGCGACCGGCGCGCGCATCGACACGATCAGGCGCCGGCCGATCGGATCCTCGCCGGGAAAGAACCGCCGCGCGAACGCGTCGTTCACCACGATCACGAGCGGGCGGCTCACGACGTCGCCGTCGCTCAGCATCCGCCCTCGCAGGACCGGCACCCGCAGCGTGCTGAAGTACTGCGGCGTGATCCAGCGGAGGTACGCGAAGTGCCCCTGGCCCGGCGGCCGGGGCGGACGACCGTCGATGCTGAACCCGATCTCCCAGTAGCCGTCGCCCCCCGTGAGCGGCGGATCGCTGACGAGCGCGGCGCTCTTCACGCCGGGGGCGGCCGTGACCTCCGTCACGACACGCCGAAAGAAGCCGATGCGGTCTTCGTCCCGTGGGTAGCGTGTGTCGGAAAGGCTGAGGTCTACTGCGACGACGCCCGAGGCATCGAAGCCCATGTCCACGGCGGTGAGGCGCAGCATGGTGCGGAGCATGACGCCGGCGCCGGCCAGGAGCACCACTGCTGTCGCCGCCTGCGCCACGTTGAGCGCCGCCTGCAGGCGCCGCCGATCGCGACTGAGGGTCTCTCTCCGCGATGCGCCGCACAGTCGACCGGTCGCCTCCCATCGCCCGACGCCGGCTGCTGGCAGCACGCCGAACAGCACGCCCGTCATCATCGTCAGGCCGGCGGTGGCCATGAGCACCGGCGCATGCAAGCCGGCTTCATCGAGTCGAGGCACCGTGAAGGCTTCGAAGCGGCGCAGCGCATCGATGAGCGCCGCCGCCACCGCGACGCCGAACGCGCCGCCGATGGCAGCGAGCATCAGGCTCTCGGTGAGAAGCTGCCGCACCAGCCGCGCGCGGCTCGCGCCGAGCGCCACGCGCACCGCCAGCTCGCGGCCGCGTCCCGCCGCGCGCGCCACGAGCATGCTGCCGATGTTCGCGCAGGCCACGAGCAGCACGAATCCGACGGCGCCAAGCAGGACGAACGCCAGCAGCCGCACGTCGTGCACGCCGGATTCGCGCAGCGGCTCCACGAACACGTCCCACCCCGTGTTCGTGTTCGGATACTGCGTCTCGAGTCGTGCCGCGATCGCCGTCATCTCCGCCTGCGCCGAGACGAGGTCGCGTCCGGGCGCGAGGCGCGCGATGACACTCAGGTTGTGAGAGCCGCGGCTCGCGCCCATTCCGGGATAGAGCCCGAGGGGAATCCACACCTCCGAGGCGAGATGAAAGCAGAAGTCGGGCGGGAGCACGCCGATGACCGTATAGGCGCCCCCGTCGAGATCGAAGGAGCGCCCGATGACGCCCTCGTCGCCCCCGAACTGCGACTGCCAGAGCGCGTGACTGAGGAGCGCCACAGTCGCGCCCTGTCGAGCCTCGGTCTCGGAGAAGGTCCGGCCGCGGATGGGCGACACGCCGAGGATGTCGAAGAAGGACGCCGACGCGCGCGCGCCGTGGACGTAGCGCGGCTCGCCCGGCCCGGAGAGATTCACGCTGCGGCGCCGGTATGCGGCAATGGCCGTGAACGACGTGCTCTGCTGCTGCCAGTCGAGCACGTTTGGCGGCGACGCGGAGTTGCGCAGGAGGCCATCCTGCACGCGCCGTTCGTAAATTCGCACGAGGCGCTCGGGCTCCGGGAACGCCAGCGGCGCGAGCAGCACCGCGTGCACCGCGCTGAACATCGCGGTGTTCGCCCCGATGCCGACGGCAATCGTCACGACGGCCATCGCCGCGAAGCCGGGCGCCAGACGAAACAGGCGCAGCGCGTAGCGCGCGTCCTGTGCAATCTGCTCGAGGTGCTCGCGCGGCGCCGTACGCAACAGGCCGCAGATCGTCTCCCACCAGAGCGCCGCGACACCGCGGTGCCCCCGCACGCGCGCCTCCCGCGCTTGCGCGCGGAACGTGCGCTCCATCTCGCGCGCGTAATCGGCCTGCAAGTCGGAGGGCAGCAGCCGGAGCAGGCGACGGAACCAGCGGAGGTGGGGATCCATGTCTCTGGTCTCTGGTCTCTCGTCTCTGGTCTCTGGTCTCGGTCTCTGGTCTCGGGAGTTGGGAGTTGGGAGTTGGGAGTTGGGAGTTGGACTACTCGGCCCGCAGGGCCGTGCTGGGATCGATGCGTGTGGCCCGGCGCGCGGGAATGCAGCAGGCGACGAGCGCGGACGCAAGCAGCACACCCGACGTGGCGGCGAACGTCGCCGCGTCGAGTGGCTCCGTCTCGAACAGCAATGTCGCCAGCAACCGGGTCAGGAGCGTGGCGCCGCCCAGGCCGATGAGGACGCCCGCGGCGGCTGGCGTCATCCCCTGACGCACGATCATGCGGAGGATGTCGCCCGCCCTGGCGCCAAGCGCCATTCGGACGCCGAGCTCGCGGGTCCGTTCGGTGATTTGATACGCCAGCACCCCATAGGTCCCCACCACGGCGAGCACGAGCGCGATGCCCGCGAAGAAACCAAGGAGGAGCATGTGCAGCCGGCGCTCGGCCACCGATCGAGCCACGACCTCGTCCATCGTCATGACCGTGGAGATCGGCAGGTGGGGATCCAACTCGCGGACGTGCCGGCGGACGATTTCGGTCGCCGAGGCCGGATCGCCGGCGGTGCGGATGACCAGCGTGAAGGTCCGCAGCGTCGCGTCGCGCCAGAACGGTATGAACTGCGTGTGCGGCAGGTAGACCTCCGATGCTGGGACGGCATCGAGGCCATCCTGGCGCACGTCGCCGACGACGCCGACGATGGTCATCCAGGGCCGATCGCCGCCCGACATCCGAATCCGCCGGCCAATCGGATCGCGATCCGGGAAGAACGTCCGGGCGAGCGTCTCGTTGACCAGCACGACCGCGGGCGATTCGGCGCGATCCGACGGCACGAGGAAGCGCCCGCGCGCCAGCCGGATACCCATCGTCTCGAAGTAGCCGGGCGTGACGACCTGCCAGTCGGCGGGACGATCCGACCCGCCGGGACCTGGGGTTTCCCCTTCCATGTAGAAGTCCCAGTCGCCCCGCTGTGCCTGCAGCGGCAGGCCTGCCACCGCTCCTGCACCGGCGACACCCGGGGACTCGCGGACGCGGTCGAGCAACTGCTCGAAGAAGCGGACCACCTGGTCGCGGCGCTCGTAGCCCGCCGTCGGGACCGACAGCCGCAGCGTCAACACGCGCTCAGGGTGGAATCCGGACGGCACGCTCAGGAGCTTCGTGAAGCTTTGGATGAGCAAGCCGGCGCCCACGAGCAGCATGAGGGCGAGCGCCACCTGGACGGTGACCAGCGCGGACCGAACCGTCTGCCGTAACGTCGCGCGGCCGCCGCGGCTCGGGAGATGATCCGACGCGGCGTCGTTGTCGGCAAGCTGCAGTGCAGGCAGGCTCCCGAACACGAGGGCGGTCCCCACGGCGACCGCCGCGGTAAACGCGAGCACCCACGGATCGAGGCCAATCTCGGTGGCGCGAGGAATGTTGGGCGCGGAGCCGACGACGAGCGTCACGAGCGCGTGCGCCAGCAGCACGCCGGCCACGGCCGCCATGCCCGCCAGGACCACGTTCTCGGTGAGGACCTGACGCACCAGACGCGCATGGCTCGCGCCAAGGGCCTTGCGCACGGCGATTTCTGTCGCGCGCACGCGACCGCGTGCGAGCAGCAGGTTGGCGACGTTCGCGCAGGCGGCGACGAGGACCAGACTCACCGCGCCGAGCAGGAGGAGCAACGGCCGCTTCACCTCGCCGACGATCTCCGTCCGCAGCGCAACGAGCGACGCACGGTAGGGCGGGTTGTACTCGCCGGGATTCTCCCGGAGAAATGCCTGGACGAACGCGTCGATCTCCGCCTGGGCCTGGGCGAGCGAATAGCCCGCATGCGGACGGCCCACGACGGAAAGATAGTGGCTGCCACGCTCGCGGCGCGGCGCGGCGGGATCGAGGGTCAGCGGGACGATCAACGCGGAACGCTGCAGCGCGGCGAACTCGTCGGGGACGACGAACGCGGCGGGAAGGACGCCAATGACGGTGTAGCGCTCGCCGCTGAGCTCGAGCGCCTGACCGAGCGCGCCGGGATCACGGTTGAATGCACGCATCCACAGGTCGTGCGACAGAATCACGACCCGGCCGCTGCCGGGCAACTCCTCCTCCGGCCGAAACGACCGTCCCAGCACGGGGTTCACGCCGAGCACCCGAAGCGCGTTCCAGGTCATGTCGGTGCCGGACAGCCGCTCCGGCTCGCCGCGGCCGGTCAGGTTCATGGCGCCGTTCGAGAAGGCCGCCAGCTCGAGGCTGGCGCTCCGCTCACGCGCATCGAGGAGCTCGGGTTCGGAGAACCCGTAGTCCCGCGCGCCATCGAGCAGGTTGCGGACCACCACCGCGGACTCGGCGTTCGCATAGGGCAGCGGCCGCAGCAGGACGGCGTGAACGACGCTGAAAATGGCCGTGCTCGCGCCGATGCCGGTGGCCAGCGTCAGCACGGCAATCGCCGTGAAGCCCGGCGTGCGACGCATCATCCGCACGGCGTACGCCATGTCCTGCTTCGCCTGGGCGACGTGCTCGCGCGGCGCCGTCCGCGCCATGCCGGTCAGC
>JBOGIW010000018.1:0-9009 GCA_050748045.1 Vicinamibacterales bacterium
GCTTGTTTCTGCCGGTCGCCTTCCCACGCAGGCCGCCTTCGGCGGCCCGTCGAACGGCGTCCGATCCTGATGATCTTCGTGATCATCGTGATCATCGTGATCTTCGTGGCCCAAAAACTTCGTGGCCCAGAGGCTTCGTGGCCCAGAAACTTCGTGGCCCAGAGGCTTCGTGGCCGAGCCACGGGGGAGTTAGAACCCGACGCGTACGCCGAATCGCAGGAGGCGGCCGTCGATCGTGCCCGAGATGCGGCCGAGCGCCGGTCCGACGACCTGCACCTCGTTGAGCGAGGCGTTCTCGTTGAACGCGTTGAAGAGGTCGACCATCGGCTCGACGCTGAGACCCTTCGCACGGATCGTCTTGCTGAAGCGGATGTCGACCAGCGTCTGGTCGGGCTTCCGGAACTCGCCTCTCGGCACGAGCGTCACCGACTGGTTCACCTGCGTCAGGTTGGGCACCTGCGCCCGGGTCACGGTCGTCGTCCGCGAGAGGGGCTGCCCCGTGAAGTGCTGGAAGTGCGCGCTGAAGTTGAGGTCTCCCGGCAGCCGGAAGATTCCCGCCACCTTCGCGATGTACTTGGAGTCGAGCGCCGCGTAGCCGCAGGCGTTGATGAGCGCGTTCGGGTTGAAGCTGGCCACGCTGCACTCCTTGCTGGCGCCGACGGTCAGTCCGCCGAAGAGCGTCATCGAGTTGGAGAAGCGCCGGTTCACCGACACCTCGGCGCCGTTGTACCACGACTCCAACTGGTCCCAGTTGCCGAGCACGTTGTCGACGCGGCCCCGCGTCGCCGGGCTCTGGTTGTAGACGGTCAGCGGCTCGCCCGTCAGCGGGTTGGCGATCGTGACCGGCGTGTAGTCGGACGGCAGCACCGCCACGTTCACGGTGTCGTACTGGTCGTAGTACTGGCGGCGGTAGTAGCTCACCACGATGCCGAGATCGTTCGACAACTGGTGCTCGAGGCTCGCGCTGTACTCCCACTGGTAGGGCCGCCGGAAGTTCGGGTCGATCCGGACGTTCGCGCCGGCATCCAGCGCGCCGAGCCCGGACCCGATCTCGCTCAACTGCGGGCGGAGGTCGCCGTTGGCATCGACCCACGACCGCACTTCGCTGTTGAAGCGCATCGGGTTGACCTGGTTCGGCAGCGACTGGCCCTGCTGCTGCATGTACTTGCTGGCGTTCGCCTTGATCGCGGTCCTGCCCTGGCCCGTCACGTCGTACACCACCGCGAAGCGCGGCACGAACGTCTTCCAGTTCGGCACGTTGTTGATTTCCTGGAAGCGCCGCTCCGGCACGAACGTGCCCGCCGCGGCCGTCTGCTCGTCAACCCGGCCCCGCAGGTGCTCGAATCGCCCGCCGACATTCAACGTGAGCCGATCCTTGATCGTCCAGGAATCCTGGACGAAGAGCCCGAGCTCGAAGAGCGCCATGCGGGCGCTCACGGGCGTATTGAAGACGAGCACGGAATCGGGCGCGCCGTTGCGATACCTGGCGACGAGGTCGCCGTGGCCGAAAGTGGTCCGCTCCTCGTGGAACGGCGCGTGGCTGTATTGAACGCCCGTGCGGATGTTGTGCTGGCCCTTCCAGGTCGGGAGCCACGAGGTGATGAACGTCCAGCTCCGGCGCTCGGGCGCGCTGATCTCCAGCGAATAGTCGGCCGCGCCGCTGAGCGTCGACTGGACGATGTCGTTGCGCGACAGGGCGTCGGGCGGAATGCCGGGCTGGTAGCGCGCGCCCCAGGGCGCGTAGAAGTACGAGAACCCGGCTTCGAGGAGCAGGTCGCTCCGCACGCTGGACGTCAGCTTGATATTCGCGTTCGGACCCCAGAGCGGCGCGTACTTCGTCGCTTCGGGGAGGATGAACGCCCGGACGTTCGAGTTCTCGAGGCGGTGGCCGCGGACCTTGTCCGTGTAGTCGTAATAGCCCGCCAGCCGGGTCCGCGAGCCGAGCTGCGACGTCAGCTTGATCGAGTAGTTGCTGATGCGCTGATCGTCGAGCGCCTGGGAGCCGTCGAGGTTGAACGTGTTGGCGACGAACCGGTCCACGACCCAGCGGCGGTAGCTGCCGTAGAACCAGAGCTTGTCGCGCACGATGGGCCCGCCGAGCGAGGGGTTGACGTCGTAGGCCAGATCCATGGCGCTCGGGGCGAGGAGCCCCCGCTCCCGCTGCTCGTCGCTGACGTTGCTGCTCTGCAGCGACTTGCCCGTGTAGGTCGCGTAGGTCGTGCTCCGGAACTGGTTGCCGCCTTCCTTGGTCACGATGTTGACGCTCACGCCGCCGGCGCCGACTTCGGCCGGCAGCGCCTTCGTCTGGTAGCTGATCTCCTCGTGGAGGCCCTGGTTGTAGTAGGTCCCGTTCGTCGTGTTGCCCAGGTTCGAGGTGATGTTCAGCCCGTCGGCGTTATAGGTCACGTCGCGGCCGGCCGATCCGTGGATCGACAGCGACGTGATCTGCGCGGTCTCCGATCCGCCGACGTCGGGGCGGTTCGTGGTCGCGCCCGGCATCAGCATCGCGGCCGCGAAGATCCCGCGGCCCTTCGGCACGCCTTCCAGCAGCTCCTGGTTCAGCGCGCGCTCCGACACGCTGCTCCGCGTGTCCACGAGCGGAGACTCGCCGCTCACGGTGATCGTCTCTTCGAGCGCGCCGACCGGCATCGACACGTTGATGGTCGCCGTGAACGACGAGGTGAGCACGATCCCTTCGTGCCTGACGGTCTGGAAGCCCGGGAGCGTGAACGTCACCGTGTACTGTCCCGGCCGCAAATCCACGATCTGGTACTGCCCGGCCTGATTGGTGACCGCGCTTCTCGCGCGCTCGATGAGCGCGGGGCTCTCCGCCTCGACCGTGACGCCGGGGAGCGTGAGGCCGGTGGAGTCCTTGACCACGCCCACGATCGAGGCGCTGACCGTCGACTGCGCGACGGCAGACGACCCGGCGCCAAGCGACAGGCCCAAGCACGAGACGATGACTCGAATCAACATCGCAGCCTCCCGAAACCTCGCTGATCCGTCCGACCCTGGTCCCCTGGAACCGTGATGGGTCGCATAATTCCCGGGCGGGGCATCCCGGCTCGCTGCGTTGCGACTCCCTCAAATATGGCCAATTATTCTCGGTCGTCGCGCCTTGCGATCCGGGCGCCGCGCTCCGGGACGTATACAACCCATCACGGTTCCAGGGGACGAGCGAGCCGCGGCGGCGTACGAGCTTCGTGCTTCGATTGCCGGCACGATCCTCGCACTGTCCATGGCCATGGCTAAAACAGCAGAGACCACCGCGCCTGAGATCGACATCGGCATCGATGCGTCACAACGAAGGGCTGTGGCGGAGGGCCTGGCGCACCTCCTCGCCGACACGTTCACGCTCTATCTGAAAACCCACAACTTCCACTGGAACGTGACGGGGAGGATGTTTCGCACTCTCCACTCGATGTTCGAGGAACAGTACAACGAGCTGTGGAAGGCCAACGACGACATCGCCGAGCGCATCCGCGCGCTCGGACACCCCGCGCCGGGAAGCTACGCGCAGTTCTCGTCGCTGTCGAGCGTCAAGGAGGAGACCGGTATCCCATCCGCGGAGGAGATGATCCGCCAGCTCGTGGATGGGCAGGAGATGGTGGTGCGCACGGCGCGCACCGTTTTTGCCTCAGCCGAAGGGGCGGGCGACCAGGTGACGATGGACCTCCTGACCGAACGGATGGAGCGGCACGAGAAGTCGGCCTGGATGCTGCGAAGCCTGCTGGAATAACGGCATCGGAACCAGGGGAGGGTCACTGTGGCTGAACGGCTCAAAGGGAAGCGTGTGGCTGCGCTCGTTGCAAACGGCTTCGAGCAGGTCGAGCTCACGTCGCCGCGGCAGGCGCTCGAGGCGGAGGGAGCGGTGGTCGACGTCGTGTCGCCCGAGAAGGGCATGGTGCGCGGCTGGGATCACACGGACTGGGGCGCGAGCGTGAAGGTCGATCGGCCGCTCGACGCCGCGCGCGCCGACGAGTACGATGCGTTGCTGCTGCCCGGCGGCGTGATGAATCCCGATCGCCTGCGCATGAACGCGACGGCCGTGCAGTTCGTGAAAGACGTCTTCGAGAGCGGGAAGCCGATCGCCGCGATCTGCCACGCTCCGTGGACGCTCATCGAAGCCGAGGTCGTGCGCGGCATGACGGTGACCTCGTACCCGTCGCTCGAGACCGACTTGAGGAACGCCGGCGCGCAGTGGGTGGACGAGGAGGTCGTCGTGGACCGGGGAGTCGTCACCGCGCGGAAACCGGCGGATCTGCCCGCGTTCAATCGGAAGACGATCGAGGAGTTCGCCGAGGGGAAACACGGCGGGGCGGGCCGGCGGCAGATGGCGGAAACCCGGGGCTGAGGCGACGGGCTCGGTCGAGCCCAGGTGCCATCCTCTGGAGACGCGCGAATGGCCAAGTACGGCAAGAAGGCGTCGGACACGGTGGAGTCGGTAATGCGCCGGCGTAAGCGCGGCACGTTGAAGAGCGGCGGCTCGGGCCGGACGGTGAAGAGCCGGAAGCAGGCGATCGCGATCGGGCTGTCAGAGGCCCGGAAGAAAGGCGCGAAGGTCCCGCCGCCGAAGGCGGCGCGCCGAACGTCGAAGAAGCGCTGATGGCACAGGCACGGCTGTGGAGCGCCGCGTCCGGCGATCTCGGACCGGGCGCGACATGGCTTCACGGCTATCTGCCCATCGATGAGCAGCGCGCGCTCGTCGAGCGGTGCCGCGCGCTGATGGAAGGTCCGGCCGGCGGCTACGTGCCGACCGTGCGCGGCGGCGGGACGATGCGCGTCCGCATGCTGTGCCTGGGGCGCCACTGGAACGCGCGCACGTACACGTACGAGCCGACGCGCGGCGACTTCGACGGCGCGCCGGTCCAGCCGCTGCCGCCCGATCTCGCCGGGCTCGCCGCGCGGGTCGCGGCCGTCGCCGGGTACGCCTTCGCGCCCGACCTCTGCATCATGAACTGGTACGGCGAGGACGGACGCATGGGCCTGCACCAGGACAAGGACGAGAGCCCTGCGTCGATCGAGGCGGGCCATCCGGTCGTGTCGATCTCGATCGGCGACACGGCGCGGTTCCTCATCGGCGGCCTGCGGCGGCGGGATCCCGTGCAGACGCTCCCGCTGGAATCCGGCGACGCGTTCGTCTTCGGCGGCGCCTCCCGCCTCCGCTACCACGGCGTCACGCGGATCATCCCCGGCACCGCGCCTCCGGACCTGGCGCTCCACGGCCGATTCAACCTCACGTTCAGGCGGTACTAGCGGGTGGATTATCATCCCGGGCATGGACGTCATGTACTTTCGAAGCGGCGCGGCGTTCCGCCGGTGGCTGCAGAAGCACCATGGCACCACGACGGAAGTATGGGTCGGGTTCTATCGGAAGGATAGCGGTCGGACCGGCATCTCCTACGCGGAGGCGCTCGACCAGGCGCTCTGCTTCGGGTGGATCGACGGCATCCGCAAGAAGGTGGACGACGAGAGCTACACGAACCGGTTCACGCCGCGGAAGCCGAAGAGCACGTGGAGCCTCGTGAACATCCGGCGGGTCGGCGAGCTGACCGCGCTCGGGCTGATGGCGCCGCCCGGCATCGCGGCGTTCGAGACACGCGACGCGAAACGGTCGGGGATCTACTCGTTCGAGAACCGGCCGTCGTCGCTGGCGCCGGCGCTCGAGAAGACGTTCAAGGCTCAGCGCGAAGCGTGGGCGTTCTTCCAGGCGCAGCCGCCGGGATATCGGCGGACCGCGACCTGGTATGTGATGAGCGCCGTGAAGGACGACACGCGCCGGTCGCGCCTCGCCAGGCTCATCGAGGACTCGTCGCAGGGCCGGCGTCTCGGGATGCTGGCGCCCACGTCGAAGAATCGAGGTTGACCCGCTACTCGTATCGCAGGGCGCGCATGGGGTCGAGGCGCGACGCGCGCCAGGCCGGGATGAACCCGGCGCCCATGGCGACGAGGGCGAGGACGACGGTCGCGGCGACGAGGACACCCGGGTCGTGCGCCTCGAGCTCGAAGAGCAGCGTCCGCGCGAAGCGCGCGAGCACGAGCGCGGCGGCGAGACCCGCAATGCCGCCGGCAATCGTCATCCGGCCCACCTGGCCGAGCACCAGCCGCCGCACGCGCGCGGCGTCGGCGCCGAGCGCCATGCGCAACCCAAACTCCTTCGTGCGCTGCGAGACGGTGTAGGCCAGCACGCCGTACAGCCCGACGGCGGCGAGCAGCGTCGCCAGCACGGCGAACGCCGCCGACAGCGTGCTGATCATCCGCTCGAGGAACAGGTTCTCCTGAACCTGCACGGTCATCGTCTTGAGATCCACGACCGGCAGGTTCGGATCCAGCCGCCGGATCACACCGGGAATCGCGCTCAACAACTGCTCCTCGTCGAGGGTCGTGCGCATGTAGAAGCTGGAGAACCCGAGCTGCTCGTTCTGCCGGTACGGGACGACGAACATCGGCGGCGTATCGCTCTTCACGTTGTTGTACTTCGCGTCACGCACGAGCCCCACGATCTCGTGGTTGAGCTCGGTGCCCTGGCCGCGGCCCATGCGCTTGCCGACCACATCGGAGCCGAGGTTGAATTTCTTCGCGAAGGCCTGGTTCACAATCGCCACCCCAGGTGCGCCAATGCCGTCGGCGCGCGAAAACTCGCGACCGGCCAAGAGCGGAATGCCGAGCGCGTGAAAGTAGCCTGGGCCGATCTCGTTGTAGCGGGCGTTGCTGTCGACGTCGGGTCCCGACTGGAACCCTTGCACGCGCACATCGCTCCCCCAACTGCTGCCTGCGAGGAGCCCCACCATCGACGCGGCCACCGATTCCACACCCGGGAGGGCCGAGAGCTCGTCTTCGATGCGCTCGAAGAGCGCGCGCGTCTCCGCGGGCTTGTAGCCGTTCAGCGCCGGCGCCACGCTGAAGACCGCCAGCTTGTCGATTTTCAAGCCGAGATCGACGCGCGCCGCGTTCATTAGGCTCCTGGTGAAGAGGCCCGCGGACACGAGGAGGGCCATCGACAGCGCGATCTGCGCTGTGACCAGCCCCGTGCGGAACCGCGCGGCCGACTTCGAGCCCGAGGGCTGGCCGGTCGTGCCTTTGAGCGTGGATACGAGATCCGGACGCGTGCTGTGGAGGGCCGGAAACAGCCCGAACAGGAAACCGGTCAGAAGCGACAGCGCGGCGGCGAACGCCAGCACGGAACGATCGAGCGTAAACACGAACGTGCCCGCCGCGTCGCTCGGGAGGAGCGCCGCGATGCCCTGGAGCGTCCAGTACGCGACGAGCAAACCGGCCGCGCCGCCGAGCAGTGCCAGCAGGCACGATTCGGACAGCAGTTGCACGATGAGCTGTCTCCGGCTCGCGCCAATCGACAGCCGAACGGCCATCTCCGATCCGCGGTTCGCCGCGCGCGCAAGGAGCAGGTTGGCGATATTCGCGCAGGCGATCAGCAGCACCACGCTCGTGACGGCGAGGAGCAGCAGCACGGGCAGGCGCGCCTCGCGGTGCATCGAGCTCTGGCCTCGCCCGCCGGGCTCGACGAGGATCTGCTTGCTCCGGAAGCGCGCCATCGTCTGGTCGCTCATGCCCCGCTGGAGCGGCGCCTCCACGTCGTTGATGATCCCGCGATAGAGCACGTTGATGCCGCTCTGCGCGTGCTCGAGCGTGGTGTCCGGCTTCAAGCGGGCGAAGAGATAGGCCCAGTAGCTCCGGCGGTTGTCCAGCACCTTCCAGTTCGGGACCATCAGCTCGCGCATCGAGAGCGGCACGAAGACCTCCGGCTCGGCCCCGAGCACGGTCCCGGAGAATCCTTCCGGCGCGACGCCCAGAATCGTCATCGCGTGGCCGTTGACGACGAGCGCCCTGCCGATCACATCGGGGCTGGCGTCGAAGGAGGTGCGCCAGTACGGATGCGCAAGCACGACGACGAAGTGGCCGCCGCTCGTGCGGTCGTCGTCGGGCGTGAACAGGCGTCCGAGCGCCGGCTGCAGGCCCAGCACGCTGAAGTAGCCGCCGGAGACGAGCGTGGCTCCGCCGCTCCGTGTGCGCCCCTCGTAGGCCAGGTTCACGCTGATGGCGTTGTGCGCGACAATGCCGGTGAAGACCGTCTGCAGGCGTTCGAGGTCGCGGAACATCGGGTAGCTGAAGACGGCGTCGCAGGGGCCCGCCTGGCCGCAGGACTGCGACCCCGGTTTCGGTCCCGGCGCCGACAGATTGACCAGCTCCCCGGGCGCCGGAATGGGCAGCGGGCGCAGGAGGACCTGGTTGAAGAGCGAGAAGATGGCCGAATTTGCGCCGATCCCGAGCGCCAGCGACAGAATCGCAACCGAGGTGACGAACGGGGTCTTGAGGAGCGTCCGGGCGGCCAGGCGAAAGTCCGTCATGCAGGTCTTTGACGTGGGAGCGGCGCGGTTAGTTTATCCTTGCGGCTCAACAACGAGGAGGATGTGCATGGTTGCTCTGACGTCGCTGTGGGCCCCCATCCTGGTCGCTGCCGTTCTCGTATTCGTGGTGAGCTCGATCATCCACATGGTGCTGCCGTATCACCGCACCGACTTCGGACGTCTGCCGGCGGAAGACGATGTCATGGACGCGTTGCGCCGCTTCAAGATCCCTCCCGGCGACTATTTCATCCCCTGCCCCGGCTCGCCCGACATCATGCGCTCGACCGCGTTTCAGGAGAAGATGACGCGCGGGCCGGTGGCGGTGATGACGATGATGGAAAGCGGGCCGCCGAAGATGGGTCCGTCGCTCGCCTGGTGGTTCGTGTACTCGATCGTCGTGGGCATCTTCGCCGGCTACGTCGCCAGCCGCGCGCTGCCGGCTGGCGCCGAGTACCTAGACGTGTTCCGCTTTGCGGGAACCGTGGCGTTTGTCGGGTACGCGCTGGCGCTGTGGCAGAACACCATCTGGTACAAGCGTTCCGTGAGCGCGACGCTCAAGTCGACGCTCGACGGACTCATCTATGCGCTGCTCACCGCCGGCGTGTTCGGCTGGCTCTGGCCGCGCTGACCCCCGGGGTCAGAC
>JBOGIW010000019.1:0-13364 GCA_050748045.1 Vicinamibacterales bacterium
TCGCCGACGACCGTCACGAGAACCGCGCCGCGGAGAGACCCGTCGCCCACGAGAGTCGAGCGGCGAAGAGATCCCTTGCCCACCAGAGTCGAGCCGCGGAGAGACTCGCCGTCCGCGCGAGCGGCGCCGCCTGTGGCGGCGGCGGGTGAGCAGCGGCGGGCCCAACCGCGGGGAAGCCGCCCGCGCGGAGACAACCGCGTGGTCGGCCGCGCCGTGCCTCGCGACGGGCGAAGCATCAGAGGCGGCGTTTTCCGCCGGGACGGACGCGACTCGCGCGTGTTCACGTCGCGTGGCCGCATCTTCAACAACTATTACTATTACTACCCGCGCCGCTTGTATCCGTTTGGCTACGGCGCCTTCGGCGGTCTCGGCTACTTCTACTACGATCCGTTCACCTGGTATGCGCACGACCCGTACTTGAGCCGCCCGTATTACTACGGGGCGTATCCGTACTACGGCGGCGGGTACTACGGCGGCGGCAGCTCCTACGACACCGGCGAGCTGCGGCTGCAGATCGTGCCGCGGCATGCGGAGGTGTACGTCGACGGGTACTTCGCCGGGCACGTCGACAACTTCGACGGCACGTTCCAGGCGTTGCGCCTCGAAGAGGGACCGTACAAGATCGAGGTCGTCGCACCCGGCTATGAGCCGCTGGAATTCGACATCCGCATCCTGCGGGGGCGGAAGATCACCTATCGTGGAGAACTGCGTCCCAGGCCCTGAACTCAACTCCCAGCTCCCAACTTCCAACGCCCAAGATGACCAGGGGGCTCTTTGGGAGTTGGGAGTTGGGAGTTGTTTGAGTGCTGCGCACGATCGCGCTCGTCTCGGGCATCTACGACGTGGCCGTGGGCGCGTCGCTCCTGGCGGGGCGTCCGCTGCTGCTCTCGCTCTTTGAGCTTCCCGCCCCGGTTCCTCCCATCCACGCCGATCTCAACGCGCTGTTCGTGACGGCGGTCGGCATCGGCTACTGGTGGCCCTATCGCGATCCGGTGCGATATCGCTGGTACCTGTGGCTGATGGGCGCCGGGCTGAAAGGCGCCGGCGCCGCGGTGTTCGTGGCGGATTATCTGCTGCGCGGATCGCCGCGATCGTTCCTGGTCTTCGCGCTGAGCGACGGGGCGCTCGCCGCGGCGACGCTCCTGGCGCTGCTCTGGAACCGAGGCCGCCCGTGAGGCGGCCACGAAGCCACGTCGCAGCCTACCCTCGCCTGAACCAGAAGTACAGCGGCAACCCGAGCGCCATCACGACGGCCGACGCGAGCGCCCCGGCGGGGCCGCTCCAGAGGGCATTGATCAGGATGGCGGCGCTCGCCGCGACGAAGAGGCCCGGGAAGAACGGATAGCCCCACGCGCGGTAGGGGCGCGCTTCGTCCGGCTGTCTCGACCGCAGCACGAACACGGCGGCGACGGCGATGCCGAGAAACAGCGTGATGGCGAAGCCGGTGTAGTTGACGAGCGTATCGCCGGTCGCCGAGAGGACGAGCAGCGACGTCCAGGTGGCCTGCGCCAGGATCGCGACCGCCGGCGTCCGGTACTTCGCGTGCACCACCGAAGCGGAGCGGAAGAAGAGGCCATCGCGCGCCATTGCGAAGTACACACGCGGGCCGGCGAAGGTCATCGCGCTGACGCTTGCCGAGAGGCTGATGATCGCCACGACCGCCATCACGTCTCCGGCGGCCGGACCGAGCAGCCCGTCGGCCACGACGTCGAGCACGCTGCCCTCCGTCGTCGCGAGCCGCTCGATCGGCAGGACGTAGAGGTACAGCATGTTCAGGGCGAGGTACAGCGCGATGACGGCGCCGGTGCCGAGGGCGAAGGCGCGGGGCACGTTGCGGCCCGGCTCCCGAATCTCTTCGGCGATGTAGGACGCAGCATTCCACCCGGAGTAGGCGAACATCACGGGAATCAGGGCGAGAAGCCAGTTGGTCGGCGACACGGGGGCGACCTGCACGATGTTGGCGGCGTCTCCGGCGCCGAAGGTGAACCCGAGGGCGACGAAGAACACGAGCGCCGAGACCTTGAGGACGGCGAGGATGTTCCCGACCAGCCGTCCCGGGCCGACGCCCCGCAGGTGGATCAACGCGAAGCTCCAGACGAGCACCAGCGCGCAGATCGTCTGCGGCGAGAACGTGAGCTGGAGCGTGCCCGGCACGATGGGGAGCACGAACAGGGGATCCGCCACGCCGGCACCCGGCAGAAAGCGGCCGACGTAGAAGGTGGCGAAGACGGCGTTGGCGGCAATCGCGCCCGAGAAGCCCGCCACAAACGACGTCCAGCCGGTCAGAAACGCGGCGAGCGGACCGTAGGCCTCCCGCAGATACACGTACTCCCCGCCGGCGCGGGGCCGCAACGCGGCCAGTTCCGCGTAGGCGATCGCCCCGGCGAAGGCGAGAAGACCGCCTGCGGCCCACGTCGACAGGAACAGCAGCGCACTCGGCACCGACGCGGCGATCTGCGGCGGCGTGATGAGGATCCCGCCGCCAATGACGTTCGAGACAATGATCGCGGCGGCGTCGAGCGGACCGAGGCGCCGCTCGAGGGTGGCGACACTGGAGGTTGAGGTCACGTCGCGCAGCCTACTGGGTCAGTAGCTGGCGGTCAATCTGGTACTCACCCAGCTTGATCCAGGTCCGCGAGCCCTGCTTGCCGTAGATCTCGACCTTGGCGTCGATGAACTCGCGGTTCTCCAGCATCTGCATCCGCGGCTGCGTCCCGGTGTAGCCGAGATTGGATCGCAGGACGATGAGGTTCCCGGTGGCGCCGGGGGGGAGACCGTCGGGGCCGATGGCGCGAACGAAGTGCTCGCCCCAGGCCTCCTGTTCGCCGACGCGCCGGAAGATGGCGTTGATCTGGACGCTCCGGACCGGCTCACCGTAGACGTTCTGGAGCCTGAGCGAGACGCTCGGGACGAGCTTGTTCTTGCCGTCCGCCTGGATGCCGGCGTCGTACCAGCCCGTGTGCACGTCGGTGACCTTGAGCGCCTTCTCGACCTCGATGTTCCGCGAGCAGCCGGCGACGGCAGCCGCCAGCAGGAGGAGACCGATTCGCCTCATACCGACATTAGATACGAAACCGGCACGCGCTTCACACGTGATTCCTGATGCTGCACCCCTGGCTCCGTCCCGCGTCCGAGACGGTGACGCCGAAGCCAGCCTCACGAATCACGGCGGAACGCGGCGATCAGAACTCACTGACCTCCACGCGCTGGCGCGCTTCGTCGCGGGTGATCCGGTCGGCGCGGAACGCCGCCAGGTCGCTGCCCTTGATGCGGAGCACGATGGTGAGCAGGTCGTACGGATCGCCGGGCACCAGCCGGTCGCGGTGCTCATTGTCGCGGGCGGCGACGGTGAGCCACTCGTCGGGTGCGACGCGGATGGGGCCGCTGTGGTCGAGCATCGCATCAATCAAGGCGGTGATCACCTCGCGCTCGTACGCGCCGTTCGGATCCTCCAGCAGCCCGGTGTCCGCCTGTCCGGGCGACGCCACCTGTGAAGGGGCCGCCTCCATCGCGGTGACTGTGCCGCGCTCTGCGGCGGCCATCGCCGGCCCGCCGGCGATGCTCGGCATCGCGGGAGGCCCCACCTGCACCTCCAGGCGCTTGATGGCCTGCATCAGGGCCGCCTTCTCGCGGGCGTCGGGTGTCAACCGCTCGATCGCCGCCTTGAGCTGCTGCAGGGCCGTGACGCCGTTGTCGTCGATCATGGTCCGGAGGCTCCACGCGACGCTGCGGCGCATCACCGGCACCTCGACATCGAAGAACACACCGTAGCCGTCGAGACGGAAGCCGCGCGCTTCGGCGCCGCCGCTCAGCAGCAGCATGTCCGGCATCACGCGCCGCACCTGGCGGCGCAGCCGGTCGGCCCCATGCTCCACGGCGCGCTCCAGCACGCCTTCCATCACGAAGATGTTGTACCGCGCCTGCACCTGGTCCTGCTCCGCCCCGGCCGGCCGCGCAGGCGGTCCCTGCCCGGACAGACTGGCGGAGAGACCGATCGACGCCACGAGGACGACTGCGACACCCGGTACGAATGACTTCAACACCGCTGGCTCCCTCTGGTCAGAAATCGAGAATCGGCATCGAGAATCAGAATCGGTCTCGAGAATCGGAATCCGAATCCGAATCTGTCGTCAGAATCACGAATCGGAATCCAGATCCCAGCATCATCGGACTCATCGCTGCGGCGGCCGCTGCGCGCTGGTGCGCTGAATCAGATAGTTGATCATGTGACGCTGATCCGCCAGCTCCGGCCGTGTGAAGCCTTCCATCAGCCCGAGCGTGCGCTCGATGTTCGACAGGTCCATGCGCCGCTGCGCGTCCATGTCGCGCATCATCTGCGTCAGGCGCAGCGCGAGCTCCCGCTGCTGCCGCTGCTCGCTCTCGGCCAGCAACGTCCGGATCCGCGGCACGAGCGCCGCGTCGCGGGCGGCCACCTGAACGGGCGCCGCATCAGCCGGCGATCGCAGCACGCTCATCTCCGCGCGGAGCCGCGCTTCGAGCGCCTCGAGGTCGGCGGCCGACACGGCCGCCACATCCGGCGCCGCCGATGCCTGGGCCGGCGCGGCCGGCTGAGCCGGCGCCGCTGTCCGCATCCCCATGGCCGCGCCGGCCGCGAAGATGAGGATCGCCGCGGCCGCCTGGGCCCACGCGGGCATCGGACGCTGCCACCACCGGAGCGGGCGATGCCCGCGCGCGGCGTCCGCGTCGGCGTCGCTCGCCGCCGTGATGCGGAAGCCGAGCACCGCGTCCGGCGGCGTCCAGGAGGCGAGCGCCGTCCGCGTCGCGCCGAGCGCCGCCAGCTCCGACGCACAGCTCGCGCAGGCAGCCAGATGCGCGCCGACCGCGTCGCGCTCGTCGGCGTCGCACTCGTCGTAAAGATAGCCGGCCAGCGTGGCCGGGTCACCGCACGTGAACTCGAGAGTCATCGTTTCACCAGCTCGGGTGCTGCCTTGGCGTTCCGTTCGAGGTGACGCCGCAGCACCGACAATCCCTGATACAACCGGGTCTTCACCGTGCTCAGGGGACATCCCTGCAAATCTGCAATCTCCTGGAACGTCATCCCGTGGTACTCCTTCAGGATGATCGCGGTCCGTTGGTCCTGGGGCAGCAAGGTCATCGCATCGGCGACGACGGCGCTCAGCTCGCGCCGCGAGACCAGATCCTCGATCGACTCCGCAGGCCCGCGCTCCGAGACGAGATCGACCAGCTCGACGCCCTCCGGCGGCTGCATCGCCGGCGCCCGCCGCTGCCGCCGGATCCAGTCGCGACAAAGATTCAGCGCGATCCGGTACAGCCACGACGAGAACTTCGCCTGTCCCTTGAACCCGGGGAGCGCCCGGAATGCGCGGAGGAACGTCTCCTGACAGACGTCCCGCGCATCCTCCTCCCGGCCGATGACGCGGTAGGCGAGGGCGTAGATAGGCCGCTCCCATCGCAGGATGAGCTGATTGAAGCTGTCCGTGTCGCCGCCCACCGAGAGGGCGACCAGTTCTTCGTCGGTCCGTATCATCGAGGAGCCGGGAGGCCTCCGGTTCCGGTCACTGGGTTAGACGGTGCCGCGGGGTTCGCGGCCTGCCGTCCCATCATACGACGTAAGCCGTTGCCAGCTCGGGAGTTAGAGTTGGCAGTCACCTTCCGCCCGGAGTGGTAAGATCCGCCACCGTGATTGACTCCGCCAGGCTGGCCAACCTGGCCCGCGTGCTGGCGAGCCGGGCGGGGATGGCTGACCTCCTGCACGAGCTTCACCACTACGCCATCGACGCGGCTGGCGGGCGCTGCTCGGTGCTCCTGCAACTCAGTCCTCGAACGGCGCGGCTCCATCCGACGTCGGCATTCGGTCTGGAGATCCTCCCGACCTCGCCGTGGCTGAGCGTCGAGGACGGGCTCGCGCTCGCCACCGGCGCACGGCGGGCGGACCAGCCGATCCCGCTCCTGGACTTGCCGGCGCGCCATGCGTTGCTGGCGTCGCATCTGGCCACGAAGCACGCGATCGTGCTGCCACTGGCCGGCCTGGAAGGACCGCTCGGCCTGGTGATCATCGGCGTCGACGCCGATCCGTCCACTCAGGAGCTCACGCACCGCCTGATGCCGGTGGCTGACGCGTTCGTGCTCGCCATCGAGCGCGCGCGGCTCCGGCGCGACGCCGATCTGCAGCGCCAGCTCCGCGTGCTGATGCACGGCTTCTCGCAGCGGGTGTCGGCGGCCCTCAGCCTGCGCGCGGGGCTCGAGATGTTCGGCGACGGCGCGGCGCGGCTGCTTGGCGCCGACCGGATCTCGGTCTGGCTGTACGATCGGCGGGCGCGCGAGCTGCGGCTCGAGGTGCCGTCCGATTCCGGGTCGAGTGCGCTGGCGCCGCGCGTTCCCGCCGAAGACCTCGCGCATCCCGCCGCGCTGGCGATGTGGCGCGACCGGGCGCAGATCCACGAGGAGAGCGCCGGTGCCGCGTACGGCGCCCCCGACGTCGCCGTCGGCCTGCAGGGACGCCGCCGCGCCCTCGGCACCCTGCTCGTCGAGGGGCTGCGTATCGGGCCGGGGGGCGAAGCGGAGGCGCTCGCACGCGCCGAGGAGGTCGGGCGGCATCTCTCGTCGGCGATCGAGAACACGCAGCTCTTCGAGCAGGTGCTGCAGTCGCGGCACGAGCTGGAGAACACGCTCAACTCGCTCGCGGACCTCGTGGCGGTGTGCGACCCGCAGCTCAACGTCGTCCACGTCAACGAAGCGTTCGCGCGGCGCGCCGGCGTGCCGCGCCGCGTGATGGCCTCCCGCTCGCTTCGCGACTTCGTGGGCCCGGCCATCACCGACTGGCTCGCGGCGGTCACGGTGGACGCCTCCGCGGCCCAGGGGCCGGTGACGCGGGAGATAGCCGACGGCGTGCTCGAAGGCACGTTCGCGATTACCGTCACGCCGCTCATCGGCGACGAGGGGGGCGCGGGGGTCGTCGTCGTGGCGCGCGACATGACGCGCCAGTCGAGGCTCGAAGCCGAGCGCACGCGCCTGCGCGACCGGCTGACGCAGAGCGAGAAGCTCGCGGCGCTCGGGCAGTTCGTGGCCGGCATCGCGCACGAGATGAACAACCCGCTGCAGGGCGTGCTCGGCCACCTCGAGCTGCTGCGCACGACGGGCGAGCTCTCGCCGAGGCTGCGCAGGGATATCCGGATGATCTATCGCGAGGCGGACCGGGCGGCGAAGATCGTGAGGAATCTGCTCGTGTTCGCCGGCTCGCGGCGGCTCTCGCGCCACCGGCTCAGCCTGAACCTCGTCGCTGCGCGCGTGGTGACGATGCGCGGGGCGTCGTGCCGCGCCGCGCACATCGACGTCGTGCGGACGTTCGACGAATCGCTGCCCCGCCTGGTCGGCGATCCGCTGATGCTGCAGCAGGCGCTCCTGAACGTCGTCCTCAACGCGGAACAGGCGGTCGCGGGTCTCCCCGATGCCCGCATCGAGGTGCACACGTCGTTCAACCCCTCGCGCCGCGCCGCCGTCGTGACCGTCGCCGACAACGGGCCCGGCGTGCCGCCCGATCTGCTGCCGCGCGTGTTCGAGCCGTTCTTCACGACCAAGGAGGTCGGCAAAGGGACCGGCCTCGGACTCGCGATCGCGTACGGCATCATCCAGGAACATGGCGGCACGATTCGCGTGACCAATCGCGCCGCGCGCGGGGCCGTTTTCACGGTCGACCTGCCGGTCGATTCTGTAAAATAGGCGGGGCTTGGCTTTGAACCTCCCCAATGATGACGTCTTCCTGACGACCGAGGAGGTGCTCGAGTATCTGCAGGTGAACCTGCGGACGGTGTATCGCCTCATCAAGGCCGGCAAGATCCCCGCCGTGCGGGTCGGCCGCCAATGGCGCTTTCGGAAACGCGACATCGATGCCTGGCTCGACTCCCAGCGCCCCGGACCGGGCAAAGCGGCCGCGCCGAGCGTCTTGACCAGCGCTCGAACGGCCCGCAGGCGCGTGCTCGTGGTCGACGACGAGGCGAGCATTCGCGACCTCCTGGCGAAGACGCTCGCGCTCGCGGAGTACGAGGTCGACACCGCCGGCGACGGCCCGGCGGCGCTCGACCGCATTCGCGCCGTCGCTTACGACCTGCTGATCGCCGACCTCAAGATGCCAGGCATGGACGGCCTGACCCTCATCCGGCAGGCCAAGCGGCTGAAGGCAGACCTCCCGGTGATCATCATCACCGGCTTCTCCACCGAGTCGAGCGCCATCGAAGCGGTCAACCTCGGTGTCGATGGCTATTTGACCAAGCCCTTCCGCGTGCCGCAGGTGCTCGCCGCCGCCGCCAAAGCGCTCGGACAATAGCTTCTTCCTCTTCCTGGTTCCAGGTTCCAGGTTCCGCGTTCTGGTTCGGGGTTCTGTTCTCGGTTCCTGTTCTCGGTTCCTGTTCTCGGTTCCTGGTTCCTGGTTCCGGGTTCGTGGTTCCGGGTTCCCGTTGCCCAATCCCTTACACTGGTTGAAGTGATTCAGCTCGCGGACCTGACAAAGGCGTTTGGCGATCGGGTGCTGCTCGACCACGTGACGTGGCAGATCGCGGACGGCGATCGTGTCGGCCTGTGCGGGCCGAACGGCGTGGGCAAGACGACGCTGCTGCGAATGCTGGCGCGGCTGGACGAGCCGGATAGCGGCCAGATCGTCGCGCCCGCGAACCTGACCATCGGCTACCTGCCGCAGGACGGCCTCTCCCACGCGGGCCGGACGGTCTTCGAGGAGGCCAGCAGCGCCTTCCAGCCGCTCGTCGACATGAAGGCCGAGATGCACGACATCGAGCACAGGCTCGGTGACGCGGCGGGGCCGCAGGGCGAGCACGACGCCATGCTCGCCCGCTACAGCGAGCTGCAGGATCGCTTCCGGATCGCGGACGGCTACAGCCTGGAGCTGCGCATCGCCACGGTGCTGCGCGGCCTCGGCTTCGCCCACGAGGACCTCGAGCGCCCGACGGAGACCTTCTCCGGCGGCTGGCAGATGCGCATCGCACTGGCCAGGCTGCTGCTCGTCCGGCCCACGCTGCTGCTGCTCGACGAGCCGACGAACCATCTCGATCTCGACGCGCGCAACTGGCTCGAAGGGTACCTCGCCGGCTACCCGTTCGCGGTGATGCTCGTCTCGCACGACCGGTACTTCCTCGACGCGGTGGTCACCCGCATCACCGACCTGAACCTGCGCACGCTCACCGACTACACCGGCAACTACAGCCGGTACGTCGAGCAGCGCGACGCGATGCTCGCGCGCCTCCGCCAGAAGAAGCGCGAGCAGGACGAGGAGGTCGCGCGCGTGAAGCTCTTCATCGATCGCTTCCGGTACCAGGCGACGAAAGCCGCCCAGGTGCAGAGCCGCCTCAAGCTCCTCGAGAAGGTGGTGCCGATCGACGTGCCGCCCGAGCGCAAGCGGATCCATTTCAAGTTCCCGCCGTGCGCGAAGAGCGGCCGCACCGTGATCGAGGTGAAGCACGGCCGCAAGGCGTACGGCGATCTGACGGTCTTCCGCGACCTCAGCCTCCACGTCGAGCGAGGCGAGCGCATCGCGCTCGTCGGCCCGAACGGCGCAGGCAAGTCGACGCTGATGCGCATGCTCTCGGGCGAGGAATCGCCCGACGCCGGCACGCGCACGCTCGGCCACCAGGTCGTGCTGGAGTACTTCGCGCAGGACGAGGCGGCTCGCCTCGATCCCGCACTCACCGTGTACGAGACGCTCCAGAGCGGGTCGCCCACAGGCATGGCCGGGGCCCCCACCGCGCCTGCGCGGTGGGGTGGCGTGGTGCCGATGATCCGCAACATTCTCGGCGGCTTCCTGTTCTCAGGCGACGACGTGTACAAGAAAGTCGCCGTCCTGTCGGGTGGTGAGCGCACGCGCCTGGCCGTCGCCCGCATGCTGCTCCGGCCCTCGAACACGCTCCTGATGGACGAGCCGACCAACCACCTCGACCTCGAATCAAAGGACGTGCTGCTCGAGGCGCTCGAGGACTACGGCGGCACCCTCCTCATCGTCTCGCACGACCGGTACTTCGTCGAGAAGCTCGCCACGAAGATCATCGAGGTCGGACACGGAGAGGCGCTCGTCTATCCGGGCACCTACACGGAATTTCTCTGGCACAAGGCGGATTCACCCCCCAACTCCCAACTTCCAACTTCCAAGTCTCGACGGTCAACTCCCCAACCTCCAATTCCCAACTCCCAACTTCCAACTCCCAACGCTCGACGGTCAACTCCCCAACCTCCAACTCCCAACTCCCAACTTCCAACTCCCAACGCTCGACGGCTGACCCCCAAGTCTCAATCTCCATCTCCCCACGCCCAATCTCCAGCTCCCAACGCTCGAGCGCCGCAGGGACAGCCGTCGGCGCAGATGGTGTCACGCGAGGCACGGAAACGGCAGGAGGCCGAACGCCGCAGGGAGCAGAAGGCGGCCAGCGTCCTCAAGGCGCGCATCGCGACCCTCGAGGCGCGGATTGCCGAGCGCGAAGCGGCGGTCAAGGAGCTCGAGGCGGCCATGGCGGCGCCCGGCTTCTACGACGACCGCGACGCGTCCAGGCCGGTGATCGATCGGCACCAGGCGCTGATGTGGGAAGTCGGCGATCTGATGTCGCAGTGGGAGGCGCTTCAGGAGCACGCCTCCGGACGCGCCACGCAGCCCGCAGAATCGTAGTTCGCACCCGCCGGACCCGACAGAATCCGCGCCACGATCACGATAATGTAACGATCGGTTCGGTCCGATATACCCATAACCAGCCCGTTTGCAGAGATTTGCCCGGAACGCCGCCGCCCGGTTCCCGGGCATAGCCTTTGCGCCTCCGCTTCGATACGGTTGGGGTGGCAACATCGATCGTCAGCGCTCATGACCAACTCGCGCCGCACCCCAAGCCGGCGTCCCGACGACGCCTTTTTCCGCCATATCGTGGCGGGAATGCGCAATGCGGTCCTGGCGATCACCCGGGACGGGCGCGTGGCGTTGATGAACGACGAGGCGTATCGCATCTTCGGCCTGGCGCCGGGGGCGGACGACCTCGGGAAGCCCTTCGCGGACGTGCTCCGCGAGCACGTGGATCTCGTGCGGCTGCTCTCGTCGGTCTTCGACGTGGATCTGCTGCCGAACCGCGTGGAACTGCGCTTGAAGCCGAGGGGCATGGTGATCGGCTACACGATCGCCCACGTCCGCGACGACGAGGGCGGCGTGATCGGCGCGGCGATGTTCTTCAAGGACCTCACGCGGGTCGAGCAGCTCGAGGAACGCGAGCGGCTGCGCGACCGGCTGGCGGCCCTCGGCGAGATGGCCGCGGCGATTGCGCACGAGGTGAAGAACCCGCTGGCCGGCATCGAGGTGACGGCGGGCCTGCTCCGGCGGCGGATCGCGGACGTGCCGGCGGCGCAGGAGATGCTGACCCGCATCATCGACGAGGCCAAGATGGCCAACGCGATCGTGCAGGAGGTGCTCGAGTTCGTCCGGCCGATCCGGCTGCAGATGGAGCACGCGTCGATCCACGAGGCGGTGCAGTCGGCGGTGGCGCTGGCCGGGACGAAGGTGGCGCGAGGCGGCATCGACGTGCGCGTGGGAGTGCCCCGCGACCTGCCGCCGATCCAGGGCGACTCGCACCAGCTGGCGCAACTCTTCACCAACCTGCTGACCAACGCCTACGAGGCGATGGAAGGCCGGGGGCGGGTGGTCGTGAGCGCGGAACTGGTGCAGCTTCCGGAGACGCCCGACGGCCGGGCGCGGGATGCCGTGCTCGTCGAGGTGGCCGACGACGGTCCCGGGATGCCGCCGGAAGTGGCCGACAAGATCTTCGACCCGTTCTTCACGACGAAGGCGCGGGGGTCTGGACTCGGGCTGGCGATCGTCCGGAAGATCGTGGATGCGCACGACGGGCACATCGACATGCGATCCGCGCCGGCGCGCGGCACCGCGATTCGTGTGACGTTGCCGGTGGAAGCGGAAAACGTCTAGAGGGGACGGAACGATGGGCCGGATTCTGATTGCGGACGACCACGAATCGCTGAGGCGCGGGCTGGCGCAGGCGCTGGCCGAGGCCGGTCACGAGATCGAAGAGGCGCCCAACGGCAATGCGGCGATCGAAAAGCTCCACGAGGGCTATTTCGACGTCGTCGTGAGCGATCTGAAAATGGGCGGCAGCACGGGACTCGACGTGCTCAAGACCACCAAGACGCTGCACCCGTCGTCTGCCGTGATCCTGATGACCGCGTTCGGGTCGGTCTCGACGGCCGTGGAGGCCATGAAGAACGGCGCCTTCGACTACGTCCAGAAGCCGTTCGAGATCGAGGAGATGGAGATCAAGGTGGAGAAGGCGCTCGACGTGCGCCGGATGCAGCACCAGATCGACTATCTGCGGCACGCCCAGGGCGACATTTACGAATTCGACCGCATCATCGGCAGCAGCGGCGCGCTCGAGAAGGTGCTCGGCATCGTCCGCAAGGTCTCGAAGAGCAACACGACCGTGCTCGTGCGCGGCGAGACCGGGACGGGCAAGGAGCTCATCGCCGGGGCCGTGCACCACAACTCGCATCGGGCCTCGCGGAACTTCATCAAGGTCAACTGCGCGGCGCTCCAGGAGAACCTGCTCGAGTCCGAGCTCTTCGGCCACGAGAAGGGCGCGTTCACGGGCGCCGACAAGCAGCGCATCGGCCGCTTCGAGCAGGCCGACGGCGGCACGCTCTTCCTGGACGAGATCGGCGACATGAGCCCCAACACGCAGGCGAAGATCCTGCGGGTGTTGCAGGAGCACGAGTTCGAGCGGCTGGGCGGCACGCGCACGATCAAGGTGGAGGTCCGCCTGATTGCCGCGACCAACCGCGACCTGCCGACGATGGTCGCGGCCGGCACGTTCCGCGAGGACCTGTACTACCGCCTGAACGTGGTGACGATCGACATGCCGCCGCTCCGGGAGCGGAAGGAAGACATCCAGGCGCTGGCCGGCTTCTTCATCCGCCGCTTCGCCGGGGAGCTGAAGAAGAAGATCGACGGCGTGGAGCCGGAGGCGCTGAAGCTGCTGATGCGCTACAACTGGCCCGGCAACATCCGCGAGCTGGAGAACGCCATCGAGCGCGCGATGCTGCTGGCCGACGGCAGCCACATCGCCATGGACGACCTGCGGCTCGGCGAGGCGGCGATGTCCGGGACGCCGCGCGAGGCGGCGTCGATCGTGAAGATCCCGCCGACCGGCATCGCGCTCGAGGAGATCGAGCGGCTGGCGCTCGTCGAGGCGCTGAGGATGTCGAACTGGGTGCAGAAGGACGCGGCGGCCCTCCTCGGCATCAGCAGCCGGGTGATCAACTACAAGGTCCAGAAGCACCAGATCAAGAACCCCCGCTGGAGCAAGAACAAGGGTTAGTGCTCCGTCTCAGAAATCCGG
>JBOGIW010000020.1:0-3223 GCA_050748045.1 Vicinamibacterales bacterium
GAGCACGGGCTGGCGGAAGCCGATCCAGCGGGCGGCGTGGGTCTCCTGGCTCATCAGGTCGTGGCGCTCGGAGCCGTGGCCCATGGGGAGGACGTAGTCGGCGAACCAGGCGGTCTCGCTCCAGATCGGCGTCAGGCACACGTGGAGGCCGATCTTCGTCTCGTCGGTCAGCGCCTCGATCCACGAGAGCCCGTCGGGATTCGTCCAGACCGGGTTGTAGACGCGCGTGAAGTAGGTGTCGAGCTTCCCCCGCCCTTCCTTGAGGAAGTGGGGGAGCAGGAAGCTCATTTCGAAGCACGCCAGCGGAAACTCGCGCGGGAAGAGCAGCTCGTTCCAGTAATCCGGCGGGTCCGGCGGCAGCGGATGATTCGGCACGAACTTGTTGTCGACGTGCAGGTTCACGCCGCCCTCGGTGCCGACCGATCCGGTGAGCACGACCAGGAGGTAGAGGCACCGCGTGATCTGCCATCCCCAGAGGTTGCCCGCGGCGGCCGCCCGCCAGCTGTGCGTGCTGAAGCGGCCACGCGCCCTGCCCACCGCCTGCGCCGCCTCGATGATCCGCGCCTTCGGGACGCCGGTCTCCGCCTCGGCGCGCTCCGGCGTGTACGGTGCGTACAGCTCTTTCAATGCGGCGATGAAGCTCTCGAACACGAGGGGCAGCTCTGGGCGCTCCGCGCGCAGGTAGCCGCGCCAGTCGACCCAGTCGCGGACGAACTGACGGTCGTAGAGATCCTCCTCGAGCAGGATGCGCGCGAAGGCCAGCAGCAGCGCGCCCTCGGTGCCCGAATAGGCGGGCAGCCAGAGGTCTGCCTTGGCCGACGTGTTCGAGAGGCGCGGGTCGATGACGATGAGCGTGGCGCCCTTCGACTGCCCCTCGACGATCCGCTGCGCGTGCGGGTTGAAGTAGTGCCCCGACTCGAGGTGCGACGAGAGCAGCAGGATCGTCTGCGCGTTCGTATGGTCGGGCGAGGGCCGGTCGGCGCCGCACCACAGGAAGTGCCCGAGCCGGGCGGACGAGGAGCAGACGTTGGTGTGGCTGTTATGGCCGTCGATGCCCCACGTCTGCAGCACGCGGTTGGCGAAGCCGTCCTCGCCCGGGCGGCCGACGTGATACATCACCTCGTGGCGGCGCTCCTCGACGATCGCCTTGCGGAGGCGCCCGCCGATCTCGTCCAGCACCTCGTCCCACGTGACGCGGGTCCACCGGCCCGAACCGCGCGGACCGTTGCGCTTCAGCGGGTAGAGAATCCGGTCGGGATCTTCGAGCTGGTTGGGCGTGACGACGCCCTTGGCGCAGGTGCGCCCGCGGCTGCCGGGATGCACCGGGTTCCCCTCGATCTTGCGGACCTCGAGGGTGTCCTTGTCGACGTACGCGAGGATGCCGCAGGCCGACTCGCAGTTGAAGCAGATGCTCGGGATGATCCAGTACCGGCGGCGCTCCTTTCGCGGCCACGCGGTGGACTCGTAGTCGATGTACTCGTCCCAGGTCGCCGGGTCAGGATGTGTTCGAAATGGTTGATCCATGTACATCAAAACTCAAAATTCAAGATGCAGAAGGCCATACGAAATGCCCGATTCAGTCTGCCTTTTGACTTTCGCATTTCGCATCGGCGATCAACTGAGCGGAACCGACTGTCCCGCCTCGACCCACACGTACTCCCAGGCAAAGCTGGCCACCAGCGCGAGGAGGGCCGCCAGCGGTGGGATCCGGATGGTCATCAGGGACGCGACGGCGCACAGGACCGCGCCGCCCCAGAAGACGCGGGCAAACGGCCCGCTCCTGATGGCGCGGACCGCGAGCACGTGGTGCAGCGTGGCGCTCGGGGTCAGCAGGCTCTCGATGAGGATGAGCGCCAGGTGTACGCCGACGGCGCCGAAGAGCGTCCACGCCAGCGCACTCACCGCCGCCGGCGTCGTCGTGATACCCGGCACGAGCGTCGCGAGCAGCAGGACGGCTGCGCCTTCCGCCGCGGCCTGGGCCAGCAGGTCGATCGTCGAGTGCGGCCCCTGCCAGAGATCGCGCGCGAGGCCCTGGGCGAAGAGGAAGCCCGTATAGATCGTCGCAAAGAACGCGAGGACGATGGCGGGCGCGGCAAGCGCGCTCAGCACTCCCTCCCGGCCGAGCCAGCCAGCTGCGAGCCACGCCGCGGCGACGGCGCCGAAGCCGGTGAGGATGAAGGCGCCGCGGGCGAGCCACGAGTCCCAGTTCGGCCGTGTCAGGATGAAGAAGAAGCGCTCGGGCCGCTCCAGGTCGATGACGAGCACGATCGCCGTGATCGTCACCATCGCGAGCGCGATGAGCGGCCCGGCGAGCGTGGTCAGCGAATCGCGGATGCCGAACAGCCAGAGGACCACCGACAGCAACAGGCTGCCCGTGGCGATGCCCTTCGCGAGCAGGTAGACCGCCATGTCCAGGCCCCACGGCTTGATGTGCGGCGCGTCGTAGTCCACGCGCGGCGCCCCCGGGTCATCCGGGTCCGGTTCACGCGAGCCGAGCGGCCGGAGCGACACCGTGCCTTCCTTGAACAGGAAGGGCCGAGCGGCGATCTCCGGCTGGATCGCGCTCTCGTCGGCGCCAACGTAGTAGACGTGAGGAATCGTGCCCTTCTCGGGCTTGCGCGTCGTGATCCCCTGGCGCTGGACGAGGCGGTACAGCTCGCTGGCCGTGTCCTCGAGGTCGCCGAAGATGCGGCACTCGGTCGGACACACGCTGACGCACGCGGGCAGGAGCCTCTGCTCGACGCGGTTCGCGCAGAAGTTGCACTTCTCGGCGGTGCGTGTGCTCGGGTCGATGAAGAGCTGATCGTAGGGGCAGGCCACCATGCAGGCCCGACAGCCGATGCACGCGGCGCCGTTCAGGTCGACGATGCCGTCACGGCGCTTGTAGAGCGCCGAGGTCGGACAGATGCGCACACAGGGCGCCTCGTCGCACTGGTTGCAGAGCACGGGGAAGAAGAACCGCCGCGTATCGGGGAAGGTGCCCCGCTCAACCGTCTTCACCCAGCAGCGGTTCACGCCGATTGGGATCTGGTGCTCGGCCTTGCAGGCGATGGTACACGCGTGACAGCCGATGCACCTGGGCAGATCGATGGCGAACCCGTAGTGGGGCATGGAGTGTTTCGCAATATACCTTATCCGGCGTCGTCACCGATGCGGCGCCAGGGCACGACTCTGCGTGTACGCTTCGCTCCACCATTCCTGCGACTGTGCTTGTCACGCACGC
>JBOGIW010000021.1:0-3045 GCA_050748045.1 Vicinamibacterales bacterium
CGCGGAGAGGGGCACGGGCGCCGTCTGGTCCACCGCCGGCGATCCGCGCGTGACGCCGATCGGGCGCCTCCTGCGGCGGACGCGCCTCGACGAGATTCCGCAGCTCTGGAACGTCCTCAAGGGCGACATGAGCGTCGTCGGCCCGCGACCCGAGCGGCCTGAGTTCGTAACCGACCTCACCCGGCGCATCCCGTTCTACGGCCAGCGCCACGTCGTGAGGCCCGGGCTGACCGGGTGGGCGCAGGTGCGCCACTCGTACGGGTCGAGCATCGACGACGCGCTCCAGAAGCTGCAGTACGAGCTCTTCTACATCAAGCACCTCTCGATCGCCTTCGATCTGTTCATCGTCCTGGCGACCATCAAGACCGTGCTCGTCCGGCGCGGATCGTAGGTTTCGGGACCCCGTCAGAGGATTCACCTGATGAAGATCGCAGTGGTGGGTACCGGGTACGTCGGTCTCGTGAGCGGCGCCTGTCTCGCGGATTTCGGCCACGACGTCACGTGCATCGACTCGGACGCGACACGGGTAGCCGGACTGAGGCGCGGCGAGATGCCGTTCTACGAGCCGGGACTCGGGGAGATGGTGGAGCGGCACTCGGTGAGCGGACGCCTGCGGTTCACGACCGAGCTCACCGAGGGCGTCGTCGACGCCCAGGTGGTGTTCCTCGCGGTGGGCACGCCGCCGGCGTCGAACGGCGAGGCCGACCTGTCGCAGGTGACCGCGGCCGTCCGGCAGATGGCGCCCTCCCTGTCCGCCGGGTGTGTCGTCGTGACGAAGAGCACGGTTCCGGTGGGCACGGGCGCGCTTATCCGCGACCTGCTCGGGGCGCGCGTGACGGACGCGGACTTGCAGGTCATCTCGAACCCCGAGTTCCTGCGCGAAGGCTCGGCGATTGCCGACTTCATGCGGCCCGACCGGGTGGTGATCGGCGCGACGAGCGAGCGCGCGGCCGCCGTGATGCGCGACATCTATCGTCCGCTGTACCTGATCGAGACGCCGCTCGTGTTCACCACGATCGAATCGGCGGAGATGATCAAGTACGCGTCGAACGCGTTCCTGGCCGTCAAGATCAGCTTCATCAACGAGGTGGCCAACCTCTGCGAGCGCACCGGCGCCGACGTGCACGTCGTGGCGAAGACGATGGGGCTCGACAAGCGGATCGGCTCGAAGTTCCTCCACCCCGGGCCCGGCTACGGCGGGTCGTGCTTCCCGAAGGACACGCGCGCGCTGGCCGCCCTGGGCGCACGGCACGACGTGGCGCTCGACGTGGTCACGGCCGCGATCGCGGCCAACGATCGCCAGCGTGAGGTCACCGTGGAGAAGATCGCCCACGCCGCCGGTTCGCTGGCGGAGGCCACGGTGGCCGTGCTCGGCCTGGCCTTCAAGCCGAACACCAGCGACATCCGGGAGTCGCCGGCCTGGTTCATCTGCCAGGCGCTCGTGGCGCGCGGCGCGCGCGTGCGGGCGTTCGATCCCGCCGCCCTCGACGAGGCGCGGCGGGCGCTCGACGGCGACGCCGCCGCCGGGCGCCTGCACTTCGCCTCCGACGCGCACGATGCGGCGACCGGCGCCGACGTGCTCGTCATCGCCACCGAGTGGAACGAGTTCAGGAGCCTCGATCTGGATCGGCTGCGCGGCCTGATGCGGAGGCCGATCATCGTCGACGTCCGCAACGTGCTCGATCCCGATCGCGCGCGAGCCGCCGGCTTCACCTACGTCGGCACCGGCCGCGGCGCGCCGGCGCCGGCGCCCGCGACGCCGGCGGCCATCACGGTCTGAGGCGATGCAGACAGACCGGCAGCTCGACGCGCCTGGCGTGCGCTCCCGTGCGGCTTGGGGCCCGAGGGGCGCCGCGCATCCGCCCTCCGCGGTCCTGAACGCGATGACGGTGGACGTGGAGGACTACTTCCAGGTGTCGGCGTTCGACGACCGCGTGTCCCGCGCCGAGTGGCCGGTGTGCGAGAGCCGCGTCTGCCGCAACACCGAGCGGTTGCTCGACATCTTCGCGGAGGCCGGCGTCAAGGCGACCTTCTTCGTGCTCGGGTGGGTCGCGGAGCGCTTCCCGAACCTCGTGAAACGGATTCGTCTCGGCGGGCACGAGCTGGCGTCGCACGGCTACGAGCATCGCCTCGTGTACGACCTGACGCCGCCGCAGTTCCGCGAGGATCTGCGGCGTGCGAAGGCGGCCCTCGAGTCGGCCGCCGGCGTGCCGATTCTCGGCTACCGGGCGCCCAGTTACTCGATCACGCGCCGGGCCCTCTGGGCCCTCGACGTGCTCATCGACGAAGGCTATGCGTACGACGCGAGCATTTACCCGATTCATCACGATCGCTACGGGATTCCGGGCTGGCCGCGCCACGTGCACCGCATCGAGCGGCCCGGCGGATCGCTGTGGGAGCTGCCCGGATCGACCGTGCGCTGGGCAGGGCTGAACTTCCCGGTTGGCGGCGGCGGCTACTTCAGGCTGCTGCCGTACGGCTGGACGCGGAGGGGGATCGCGCACCTCAACGCGGCAGAGCGACGCCCGGCGATTTTCTATCTGCATCCCTGGGAGCTCGATCCGGGTCAGCCGCGGATCCCGGCGGGCGGCCTGACCGGGATACGGCATTACCGGAACCTGGCCAAGACCGAGACGCGGCTGCGACGCATGCTGGGCGAGTTCCGCTTCGGGCGCGTCAGCGACGTGCTCGAACTGACCGGACTCGAGGCAGGCACCGAAGTCGTGGCGTAGAACCAGGCGCATGCCCTAAAGGGACGATGGGGCGAGCGCGGGAATTATGTCTGCCGATTGGATGACTTCTGGCCCGTATTTTACGGGTTTTCGCGCCGGGCGCCCCAGTCGCGCCCGGCCGGGCGTTTGCTCTGGTCGAGGAGACCTCGTCCCAGGTTCATGGTTATCGGCACCCGAGCCGAAAGCCGGGTGAACGGGACGCTGCGGATTTCACTGTAAGTGAGAGGGCGAAGCTTTGTACCTGAAGGCCGTTCCGTGTTCCACGTTCCCTGTTCCGGGTTCGGGTTCGGGGTTCGAGTTCAGGGTTCAGAGT
>JBOGIW010000022.1:0-4861 GCA_050748045.1 Vicinamibacterales bacterium
GCAGCGCCCCACGCACCTCAACGCGCCAGCGCGCCCTTCACGGCGCCGGCGATCATCCGGTTGACGGCCGCGAGGGACAGGCCGCCTTCATCCTGCGCCGGGATGGTCGCGAACCCGATCGCCGACGCTTTCGGATAGCGCCGGAAGATCTCCTCGAAGAGCGCCGCGAGCTGCTCGCTCGACGGGCCGTTGGGCACCTTGTTGCCGTGCCCCATGACTTCGCGGGGATCGAGGACGTCCATGTCAATGTGGACGTAGATCTTGTCGGTGAGCCGATTGAGGCGATCGAGCTGGGCCCACACGGCCGGCGTGCGGTGGCGAAGGTCGTCGACGGTGAGCTGCTTGATGCGCGACTCGTCGAGCAGGTGCTGTTCGAGCGGGTCGGTCAGCCGCACGCCGCCCATGACGACGTGGATGTCGGGGAGCGGCGGCTCCAGTTTCGCGTCGAGCCGCAGGCGGTGCAGCGCGCGCCCGGTCGCCACCGCCACCGGCATCCCGCCGAGCGAGCCGCTGCGCGTCGTTTCGGGTGTGTTGAAGTCGGGATGCGCGTCGAGCCAGAGCATCCCGATCCGGAGCGCCTCGTTCGAAGGACCCGAGCGCTGAAGGCCCGCCACAAGCCCCGGCATCGACGGGCACGTCGCGAGCAGGCCGACCGTGAGATACCCGTCGCGCTCGTTGCCCGTGACGAGATCGGCGAAATGTCCGAGCGCCATCCCGAGCCGCTTCCAGCCGCCGTACTCGTTGTCCTCCTCCGGCGTGAGCCTCGCTTCGCTCACGCGAGTCACCGCGCCGAGCTTCGCGAGAATCTCCTGGATGCCGCCGCCCGCCATCGTGTCGGGCCCCTTCGAGAGGCCATTCGGGGCAAACGGCTGCTTGGACAGCGCGACGCGGAGGCGGCCGTCGGCCCCGGTATAGTCCGTCTGGGCCTCGACGAGGGCCGCCGCCAGGTGCAGCGCAGTGAGGACGGCCGCTACGACGCGGATGTGGCCCTCGCCGGCGAGAAGATGTCCTTGAACGCAACCATGAACCGGTCCATCTCCTCCGCCGTGCCGACCGACACGCGCAGGTGCTCGGTCATCGGCGGGAACGGCCGCCCGACGAGCACGCCCTTCTTCCTGAACTCCTCGGCCAGGGGCACGACGTGCCGCTTGACGTGCACCATGAAGAAGTTCGTCTGCGACGGGATGACGCTGAAGCCCAGGGCCTGCAGCTCCGCCGTCGTCTTGTCGCGCAGCTCACGGTTGACCCGCTTCACCCGCTCCTGCGCCGCGGTGTCCTTCAGCGCCGCCACGCCGCCCCACTTCACGAGGGCATTGATGCTGCCCACGGCGTACGGTCGCATCCGGTCGATCAGGTATTTCGGCGCGATGGCGTAGCCGAGGCGCATCCCGGCCAGCGCGGAAATCTTCGAGAACGTCCGCGCGACGATGACCGGCCGGCCCTCGATGACGTGGGGCACGGACGTGGCGTAGCGCGGATCGTCCACGAAGTGGTGGTACGCCTCGTCGATGAGCACGGGCAGATCCGGCGGGAGGCCGTCGAGGAGGAGCGTTACGTCCTCTTTCGACACCACGACGCCCGTCGGGTTGTTCGGCGAGCAGAGGTACACGAAGCCGAGGTCGCGGTAGTTGGCCTTGGCGACCGTGATCATCTGCGGGATGTCCTGCGTGAAGTCATCGCCGAGCGGCAGCTTGATCGCGTCGGCCTTGAGGCCCGACGCGTGCTGGTAGACCGAGCCGTACGACGGCTCGACGCCGATCACCTTCCGCCCGTCCTGCAGGAACGCCGTTCCGACCACCTTCAGGATTTCTCCCGAGCCGGCGCCGAGCAGCACGTTCTCAGGCTTGACGCCGTGGTGCGTGGCGATCGCCTGGAGGATGCCGCCATCCGGGTAGCCGTACCGGTTGGAGTACTTGAACGCGTGGGTCATCGCCTTCATCACCGACTCGGGCGGACCGTAGGGGTTCTCGTTGTTGGCCAGCTTGGCGAACGCGTCGTACTCGGCCGCCGACACGCGTCCGCGCGGGGCGGCCGGCATACCGGTGCGGGCCTGGGCCCACAGATCGCCGGGGCGGACACCGATGTAGCCGAGTGCGGCGGCGATGCCGCCCATGAAGCCGCGACGGGATACGGCAGTCTTCACGTCCATGCAGATCCTCCGTGTGGGAATTCTACGGCGACGCCTGGGCCGTGTCACCGCTTTTTCCGGCGCGGACAGGCTAAAGCCCGGAGCCTTTCCGGCCGAAATCAGGAACAAGCTCTCGATATCCGTTCGTTTTCACCGGCTCCAGGGGGTGACATGCGCCGCGGCAGCGCCGTTCTGCTCACGACTGTCTTCGTCGCGTCCGGCCCGGCGCCCTCCGCGCAGGAACGGCTCGAGCGGCCCATCTTCCGCTCGGCCGTCGAAATGGTGTCGATGGCTGCAGTGGTCCGCGACAAGCGTGGCCGCGTCGTCCCCTCGCTCTCGCGCGAAGACTTCGAAGTGCTCGACTCCGGCCGGCGGCGGTCCATCGTGGACTTGCGATCGGAGCGGTCGGCGCCGGCGAGCGTCGCGCTCCTCATCGACGGCAGCGGCAGCATGACCGTCGGCCGCACGCTCGACGCGGCCCGGGCCGTCGCGGCCGACATGCTGAACGTGCTCGACCCGAAGCGCGACGAGGCCGCGCTCTTCACCTTCGACAAGGACCTCATCGAGCTGCAGGACTTCACCCAGGACTTCGACCCGATCCGCATCCGACTCGAAGACCTCGAGTCGTACGGCACCACCTCCCTGTACGACGCCATCGCGGGGACGGCCCGCCGCATCGCGCGCTTCGCGCGGCATCGGCGCGCCATCGTCGTGCTGACCGACGGCGCCGACACGAGCAGCCTGATGTCGCCGGCGGAAGTGTCGGGGCTGGCCAGCTCGATCGACGTGCCGGTGTATGTGCTCGCCCTGCACGGCGCGAACCTGGCGAACCGCGCGCCGCTCGCCGATCTGGCACGCTGGACCGGCGGCGATTTCCTCCCGGCGCAGGATCGCACGCAGGCCGTCGCCGCGGTGCGGCAGGTGGCCCAGGAACTACGCCATCAGTACGTCCTGGCCTTCGAGCCGGCGGCGTCGAGCGGCTGGCGTCGCGTCGAGGTCCGCACGCGGCGGCCCGGCCTGACGGTGCGCACGCGGAGCTGGTACCTCGCCGGAGCCGGCTCCAGCAATTAGCCGCTACTCGTTTGCGGTGTCCCGCCGCGGCAGCCGGTTCACGCGTCAGATTCCAGTAGAATCGGCCGCACCGTCTTCTTCCACGCGAGGTTTTCGTGTCGAGACACCGGTTCATCGCAGCCGCCGTCGTTGCGGCCGTCCTCGACCTGACGCAGGATGCATCTAACGGACAGTAGCGACAGTCGAGCGTTCCCCCGTTCCCCCACTTGCACAGATCCACGCAGAAGCACTCAAAGATGTGCAGGGCCGCCCTTCCAGTCAGGGTAAGGTCCGTCTCCTCCCTGACCTGGTTCACGCCCTGCTAGGAAGGAGGCTCGCGATGCCACCGCGCCGCATGACCACTCTGCTCGGGGTGGTCGCCATGAGTGTCTGGATGTCAGCCGTCGTCCTGTCGCGATCGCATCTGGAGGAAGCGCCCGCAGGATTCGACGGAGAATCCAACGGATTCATCACCGGAGCCGCGTTCGAGGAAGCCAAGGAGGAATTCACCGGGCCCGAAACGATCGCCGAGGGCCTCGGTCCGGTGTTCAACGCCGCCGGCTGCGGCGAGTGCCACACCACGCCCGTGCTCGGCGGCACGAGCCAGATCTTCGAGCGGCGCGCCGGCCGCTTCGACGGGCAGACGTTCTTCGACCATCCCGGCGGCTCGCTGATCCAGGACCGGGCGACCGACCCGCGCGTCCAGGAGCGCGTGCTGGCCGGCCACAACGTGATTGCGCTCCGCTCGACCCTGGGCATCCTCGGAGACGGCTTCGTCGAGGCGATCGACAGCAACACGCTCGTCGCCATCCGCAACTCGCAGCCCTCCTCAGTGCGCGGCACCTTCATCCAGGTGCCGGTGCTGGAGGCGCCCGGGAACAATCGAGGCGGCCGGTTCGGCTGGAAGAACCAGCACGCGAGCCTCCTGTCGTTTTCAGCCGACGCCTACAAGAACGAAATGGGCATCACGAGCCCGATGCAGCTCGAGGAGAACAGCTTCAACGGAGAGCCGCTCCCGGCCGGCACCGACCCGCTGCCGGAGCCGGAAGACGATGGCGCGGACGTGCAACTCTTCGCGGACTTCATGCGGTCCACGAAGGTGCCGCCGGTCGATCCCTTCATTGCCTCGTCGTCGAGCGCGATCCTCGGCAGCTCGCTGTTCGACCAGATCGGCTGCGCCAGGTGCCACACGCGGGAGATCGTGACGGCCCCGCCGGGCACGATCATCAACGGCGGGCAGTTCCAGGTTCCGGCGGCACTCGGGAACAAGATCATCCGCCCGTTCTCCGACTTCCTGCTGCACGACATCGGCACAGGCGACGGCATCGTGCAGAACGGCGGCCAGAGCACGCGCAACCAGCTCCGCACCGCGCCCCTGTGGGGTCTGCGGGCCCGCGGGCGCCTCCTGCACAACGGCGGAAGCCACAACACGAACGACGCGATCCAGCGCCACGGCGGCCAGGCCACGGCGTCGCGCAACGCGTTCAACTCGCTGAGCTCCACCGACCGGAACCGCGTGCTGACGTTCCTCTCCTCGCTGTAGCGGGAAGCAGGAAACAGAGAGCAGGGAGCAGGGCCAGGGCCCTGCTCCCGCCTTTCGTCCGTGTTCTACTCGGCAGAGATCTGGACGGCGGTGCCGCTCGCGCTCACCATGAGCATGCCGCCGCCCTGCCCCACCTGAAT
>JBOGIW010000023.1:0-4374 GCA_050748045.1 Vicinamibacterales bacterium
CAACGGCGCGAGGCGGCGTCCGACCAGGAACAGGCGCGCCCCGAGCTGCGCCAGCCGCGTGGCGATCACCAGGCCGAGACCGGTGCCGCCGCCGGTCACCAGCACGACGTGCCGGGCCAGCAGGTGCGCGTCGAACACGGAAGCCTCACGCGAAATGCGGCATCACCGTGTCGGTGAACGCCAGGAAGGACGCATGGCTGAGCGGCGCCACCATCAGGTGCTCGAGCGACATCTCCGCGCGCAGCGCTTCGATGCGGTCGATGACTCGCGCCGGCGAGCCGTGGATCATGGCCGAGCTGAGATACCTCGCAATCTTCGCCCCCGGATCCATCGTGAGCACGGCCTGATCCGGCGACGCCGGATCGGTCGCCTTGCACGGGTGCATGTACGTGCCGACGAGCCATTCGGCGCCGCTGCGGGCGATCTGTTCCGCGGCCTCGTCCGTGTCGGCGACCGCCACGAACCGCGCCATGGGAATCTCGCGGCCCTGGATCGGATGGCCGTTGCCCTCGAGCTCGTCGTGGTACAGCCGCAGGTGGGCAACGTTCTCCTCGATCGTCGAGTGCGGACCGAGCATGATCGAGTAGCCGTGCCGTCCGGCCCACCGTGCCGCGGGCGAGGATCCGGCCGCGAGCCACACCGGCGGATGCGGCTGCTGCAGCGGCTTCGGCAGCACCTCGACGTCGCAGAAGCTCCATCGCTCGCTGGTCCAATTCAGGCGCTCGGACGTCCAGGCGGCCAGCACGACCTCGACGGCTTCGTGGAACCGCCGGGCGCTCGTCTCGGGCGGGATGCCGAACACCTGGAACTCGACCGGATCGAATCCGCGGCCCGCGCCCCAGTTGACGCGCCCGCCTGACAGCACGTCGAGCAGCGCGACCTCCTCGGCCAGCCGCAGCGGATGGTACATGGCGGCCAGCGACACGGCCATGCCGATGCGAAGCCGGCGCGTGTGGTTGGCGACGTGGACCCCCATCATGTGGACCGACGGGCAAACGCTGTAGCCGGTGAAATGGTGCTCGGCCAGCCACACCGCGTCGTAGCCCGCCTGGTCCATGATCGCGATCCGCTGCATGGCCCGCTCGTAGACCGTCGGCAGCGGGACGCGCCGCTCGGGCCAGCCGAAGAACTGCAGCACCCCGAATTTCATCCGTCCGCTCCGCTCGACCACAATCGCCCGCCGCGTCAGATGCGCTCGAGAATCGTCGCGGTCGCCATCGCGCCGCCGCAGCACATCGACACGAGCGCCGTGCTCTGCCCGGTGCGCTCCATCTCGTACACGGCCGTCGCAATGAGCCGGCTTCCGGTCGCGCCCATCGGATGGCCGATCGCGATGGCGCCGCCGTTGACGTTGACCTGCGCCAGGTCCACGCCGTAGACCCGCTGCCACGCGAGCACGACCGACGCGAAGGCTTCGTTGATCTCGAACAGATCGATGTCGCGCACCGACATCTTCGCCTGCTTCAGCACCGCGGCCGTGGCATCGATCGGCCCGTCGATGTGGTAGTACGGATCCGACCCCACGAGCGCCTGGGCGACGACCCTGGCGCGTGGCGGCAAGCCGAGCGCTCGCGCGCGACGCTCGTCCATCCACAACACCGCGGCGGCGCCGTCGGACATCTGACAGATCGTGGCGGCCGTGTGCAGGCCGTTCGGGACGACCGGCTTGAGCCCGGCGATGCGCTCGGCGGTCGTCCGGCGAGGCCCCTCGTCGCGGGCGACGCTGATCGTGCAAGGCCGGTCGCCGCCCTCGTCTTCCGGCACCTCGACCGGGACGATCTCGCGGACGAAGCGGCATTCCGCCGCCGCTCGCAGCGCCTTCTGGTGCGACGAGCAGCCGAAGGCGTCGAGCTCGTGCCGCGTCAGCCCGTGCTTCGCCGCGATGCGCTCCGCGGCGACGAACTGATCGGGCATGTCGTAGCCGAAATCGTCCGGCTTCGGGTGACCCGGGCCATTGCGCGTGTTCGATCCCATGGCCACGCGGCTCATCGCCTCGACGCCGCACGCGATGCCGGTGTCGATCGCACCGGAGGCAATCAGGCTCGAGACGAGGTGATTCGCGTGCTGCGACGCGCCGCACTGGCAGTCGATCGTGAGGGCGCCGACCTCGTGCGGGAGCCCGGCCGACAGCCACGCGATGCGCGTCACGTTGAAGCCCTGCTCGCCGACCTGCGTGACGCACCCGCCGATCACCTGGCCGACGCTCGACGGGTCGACGCCGCCGCGTTCCAGCACGTGCCGCTGGACGTGCCCGAGGAGGCGCGCCGGGTGCTCGCGCGACAGGGCGCCTCCGTGCTTCCCGATCGGGGTGCGCGCCGCGCTGACGATGACCGGCTGTCCCATCGGCGCTCTTCAGACGACGCCGTCCGTGGCGAGGGCGGCAAGGTCGCGACGATCCAGGCCCAGCCAGCCGACGTAGACCTCGTCGTTGTGCTCGCCGATCCGCGGCGGCCGCCGCACGATGCGGCCGGGCGTCTTCGACAGGCGCACGGGAATGCCGCCGACCGGCACGCGCCGCACGCCCGGCGCATCGAGATCCACGTACTCCAGCATGCGGCGCGCCTGCACCTGCGGATCGTCGGCCACCTCCGCGGGTTTCCGGCAGACGCCGCACGGGATCCGCGCGGCCTCGAGGTCCCGCACGGCGGCGCCGGTCGTCCGCGACGCCATCCAGTGCGCGACGATCGGATCGACGCGCGCACGGTGCTCGAACCGCTGCTCGTCGGTCGCGAGGTCTTCGGCCGACGCCAGGTCAGGCCGTCCCACCAGGCCGGTCAGCGCGCGCCATGCCGCGCGCGTGACCGGGGCGACGTAGACGTAGCCGTCGACGCAGCGGTAGAGGTCGGCCGGCCCGAGATACGCGGCGCGGTTGCCGAGGCGCGGGCGCTCCCTGCCGGCCACGACCGCCTCCGCCACCATCGGCGCCGTGCAGCTCACCGCGGTCTGCAGGAGCGCGCAGTCGACCGCCTGTCCCTCGCCGGTCGCGTCGCGGTGACGCAGGGCGAGCATCGTGCCGAGCGCGGCGCACAGACCCGTGGCGTAGTCCACCCACGGCACGCCGCATCGCAGCGGCGGATCGTGCTCCCAGCCGGTGAGCGCCGCCGCGCCGGAGCCGACCTGCGCGATCGGGTCGAATCCCGTGCGGTGCGCGTCGGGCCCGTCGGCTCCATAGCACGAGATCCCCGTGTAGATGATGGGTGGCTGCATCGCCCGCACGTCGTCGTAGGTCAGCCTGAACGCCGCGACCGCCTCCGGACTGTAGTTGTGCAGAAAGACGTCGGTCCGCGAGACGAGGGTGCGGAGGAGGTCGCGGCCCTCCGCCCGGGACACATCCAGCGTGATCGCGCGCTTGTTCCGCGCCAGGCTCGTGTACGTGAAGTTCTCGCCGTGCGGGCCCCGCAAGCCGATGTGGCGATCCTCGCCGCCCCGCGGAGGCTCGACCCTGATCACGTCGGCGCCCATGTCCGCGAGGAGCATGCCGCAGTACGGCGCGGCGATGAACCGGCCGAGGTCGAGGACGCGAACCCCGTCCAGGACTCCTCGCGCCCGCTCGCCGTGCGGCACCGCGCTCACAGGCTGATTCCGCCGTCCACCTGCATCACCTGGCCGGTGATGTAGGCCGCGCGATCCGACAGCAGGTAGGCCACAAGCTCGGCGACATCCTCCGGCGAGCCGAACCTGCCGAGCGGGATCCGCGTCAGCGCCTTCGCGCGACGCTCGCTCGAGAGCGCGCCGGTCATGTCGGTCTCGATGAATCCCGGAGCCACCACGTTCACCCTGATCCCGAACGGCCCGACCTCTTTCGCCAGAGACCGGCTCAGCCCGAGGATGCCGGCCTTCGTCGCGGCGTAGTTGCACTGCCCCGTGTTGCCGTACACACCGGCCACCGACGAGATGTTCACGACCGCGCCCGCGCGGCGCTTCATGAACCTGTAGACCACCGATCGACAGACGTTCCACGTGCCGGTCAGGTTCGTATCGAGGACGTCGCTCCATTCGTTCCTGGACATCATGACGAGCGGTTTGTCGCGCGCGATACCGGCGTTGTTCACCGCGCCCGTGATCGGGCCGAGCCGCCGCTCCGTCTCGCGCACGAACCGTTCGACCGCATCGCCGTCGTGCACGTCGCACGTGGCGAAAAGACACTCGGCGCCGATCGCACGCACGTCCTGCTCCGCCTGCGCCGCCGCACCCGCCGTACGGCAGCACCCGGCGATGGCGTAGCCGTCGCGGGCGAGCCGCAGCGCAATGCTCCGGCCGATCCCCCGTGAGGCGCCAGTAATGAGCGCGCAGCCTGCCACGGACGGCACCGCCTGACGCTAGTCCCCTGGAACCGTGATGGGTCGCATAATTCCCGGGCGGGGCATCCCGGCT
>JBOGIW010000024.1:0-3942 GCA_050748045.1 Vicinamibacterales bacterium
GCTGGCCGTCGGCCAGGCATTCGACGGCAAAGCCCTCGTACACGAGATTGTCGCGCAGGAGCAGCGCGAGCGACGCGTCATCCTCGACGATGAGAATGCGTTTCGCCATGCCCTGACGCCACTCGAAGCCCGACGTGGACGCGGGTGCCCACGTCCGGGGCGCTGTCGATCCGGAGCGAGCCACGATGCGCCTCGATGATGCGGCGCGTGATCGCGAGCCCGAGTCCGCCGCCGCCCACGCGCACGCCACGCCCGCGGAAGAATTTTTCACAGACCCGCTCGATCTCGTCGTGGGGGATCCCGATCCCCGCGTCGGAAACGGTCACGATCACGCGATCGGCCTCCGGCCGCGCGTCGACCGTCAGCACCCGCCGCGCATCCGAGTACTTGACCGCGTTGTCGATCAGGTTGTCGAGCACCTGCAGCAGCGCCGAGCGATCCGCCCGCACGGCCGGCAAGTCCTCCGGCACGGTGACCGTGACCGTGAACTGCCGCTCGTACAGCAGCATCTGAAAACGTTCGACCGCGTCTTCGATCAGTTCCCCCACCTGGATCGGCACGAAGAGGTAGGCGTCGGACCGGTCGCTCAGCCGCGCGTACGTGAGCAGGTTGTCGATGAGACGAGTGAAGTTCCGGCTCTCGTGCGACAGGAGCTGCGCGTAGTGACGCACCGTCTCGGGCGAATCGTACCGCCCCTGGCAGAGCGTGTCGCCGATGAGCTGAATGACCGCCAGCGGCGTTTTCAGCTCGTGGGTGACGCTCGACACGAAGTCGGCCTTCATGACCGCCAGCTCGGACGCGGCGCGCGCCCCCCGCGCGGTCACGAGAAGACCGATCACTCCCGCGGCGGCAGCGAGCGACAGCAGGACGACGGTCGCGCTGGTTTCCAGTGTCGTGGCGGCCAGGCGGCTGTCCTGGGCAGCGGCCGCGCTGGCCGTCCAGTACCGCACGCGCTCGTCGCGTGAGACGTGTCTGAGCAGCGCCTGATTGGCGAACCACAGCGGAAACGTCCGGCTGAACGTCGGAATGTCCCGCCGGGCCAGGCGCGTCTCGGTGATGACCGCGCCACCGTCGTCCACCACCGACAGCGAGACGTCGGCGGGGTCGCCCCCGATCCGCGAGATCTGCGCGCTCAACTCGTGAAAATAGGCGCGGCGTACCCAATCGAGATTCACGAGGAATCCGACGAGGCCGGCGAGTTTGTCGCCGTCTTCCCTGGAATCGTCGCCGTCGTACAGAAAGCGGACCACGACCTGGTAGGGAGTGCCGGCCAGCCGTGTCTCAAACGCCGCCGCGGGACGGTTGGCGCGCGCCTTGAGGCGCGCCTGCGCCATCAGATCGCGCAGCCCGGCCGAATTCCGGACGACGGCGACGGGATACGGCCCCGCCACGGCTTGCCGGGCCAGCCACGGCGGGGGCTGGTGGGCGCGGGTGAACGTGTAGGTGACCTCACGCCCATCGGCGGCGCGCCGCCAGGCAAAGAACGATTCCGGATACGGGAACCGGGCAAAGCCGCGGGCGAACACTTCCGCCAGGTCGTACGGAGGCTCGGTCGTGAGCTGACGCCGTGTGACCGTCGACAGCACGGCTTCCTGCGCCCCGCGCATGTCCTGACTGAGGCCGGCCCACAACAGGGCGAACTGCTCGGCCGCTCGCCGCTCGAGGAGCTGCCGCGCCCGTTGCTGCGACTGGCTCGTGGCGCGGTATCCGAGGCAGGCCAGCAGGAGCGTCGTGACGCAGACGCACCACGCCAGCGCCGGCGCGCGCAGCGAGCGGCCAGCGGCCATCACACGGATGATCGCGCGGACGCGGCGCATCCTCAGTGGAAAAGCTGCCGTTCCCTGTAGTACTGCGCGGCGCCCGGATGCAGCGGGATGGGCGTCGCCGCCGCGACATCGGGGTCGATGTAGTGCAGCGCGGAGTGCGCCTCGGCCAGACGTGGCAGCGCCTCGAAGAGGTGCCTGGTGAGGCGATACACCAGGCCATCGTCGAGATCGCTGCGGCAGACGAGCAGGTTCTCGGAGCCGATGGTCCTGACGGCGTTCGCCTGACCGGGGTACGTGCCGGCCGGAAGGACGACCGGCTTGTAGAACGGCGCGCGCGCGCGGATTTCGGAAGCGGCTCGTGGACCGATCTCCAGCAGCCGCAGGCCTTCGTCAGGGTAGAGCGTGCTGACCTTGGCGATCGGGTACCCGGCGAGCACGAACCACGCATCGAGCTTCCGCGCAAGCATTGCGGCACGGATCTCGTCCGGCGTGCCGACCACGAGCCGGACGTCGCGAGCGGCCAGCCCATGGGTGGAGGCGACCAACTCCACCAGCTTGAACCGATTGCTCACGGTTTGAACCGGCGTGTCGGAGGTCGCGACCGTGAACCCGACCTCGGCCCCCCGGAGGTCGGCGATTGTCCTGATCCGGCTGTTCGGCGCGACCACGATCTGCAGCGCTCCCGCGAACAGAACCGCGATGCCGCGCAGGCGCGTATGCGGCCGAGCCTTGACCGGCGTGCCACGCACGAACGCCTCGTACGCGGTTTCGGCGCCCGCGAACGCGAGCTCCGCCGAGCCGTCCTCGAGCGCTGACACGTTCACGTTGCCGCCCTGGCTCGGGAGGATGGACGTGCGGACGTCCGGCATCGTGTCGTCGTAGACCTTCGACAGCGCCTCCCCGACGGCGTAGTACTCGGCCGTGGGATTGCTCGTCATGATGCGAACCGAACGCCTCTGGATCAGCGCCTCGCCGGCGGTGCAGCCGCCGACGAGCGCCGAGGCGACGACCGCGATCGTCGTGGCGCGGAGCCGAATGAACGGGCATGCCGCCGGCTGAACTGGACCTGGCATCGTACCCACCGCCACGCCCTCCTGGCGCGAAGTCAGGCAAAGCCTACGACGGAACGGGAAAAACGACAACTCGCGCCGGCTATCGAGCGAGCAGCGACTGGTCGACGACGGAGGCGATCTCGCGGGCCACCTCCGCGCGGGCGCGCTCGGCATCGAGCCGCACCCACCCCTCGTCCACCTGGCGCAGATAGCTGGCTCGCACGCGCGCGAGCATCGGCAGGTCGCGCTCGTACTTGTCGCGATCCCCCGACTTGCGCCGGGCCGACGTCTCCGGCGCGATGTCGAGGAGGATGGTGACATCGGGCGCCGGCAGGTACCGCTGCATGTCGAAGAGCCACACCGGGTCGAGGCCGCAGGCCTCGCCGTACGCCACGCTCGAGGCGCGGTAGCGATCGCAGATCAGGGTCAGCCCTCCCTCGAGCCACCGCACGATCTCGTCTTTCCGCTCGTAACGGTTCGCGATGTACAGCAATTGCATCACGTCGGGGCCGTAATCGCGCTCCCCCTGCAGCGCGCGCGCGATCTCTTCCCCGATCGACGTGCCGTAGTCGGGGAACGAGAGCAGGCGCACCTTGCGGCCGGCCGCCTTGAGGTGGTCGCGCAGCAGCTCGGCCTGCGTCTGCTTGCCGCTTTGATCGAGCCCTTCGAACGCGATGAGAAGCCCGCGCGTCATCTGGGGAGAAGCCAGGGTCCAGGCCAGCCGGACGAGACCGCCCTACCCTTCGAGCGCGAGCACATCGTCGAGGGTCTGGCGCCGCCGGATGATCCGCCACCGGCCGTCGTGGACGAGCACTTCGGGCGCCATCAGGCGCCGATTGTAATTCGACGCCATCACGGCGCCGTACGCGCCGACGTCGAGGATCGCGACGAGGTCTCCGACCTCGAGGGGCGGCAACAGCCGGTCGCGCGCGAAGACGTCGCTCGTCTCGCAGATCGGGCCGACGACGTCGTGCGGCCGCTCCGGCCCCGGGCGGGGCTCGACGGGGACGATGCGGTGGAAGGCGCCGTAGAGCGCCGGCCGCAGCAGGTCGTTCCTCCCGGTGTCGAGCACCGCGAAGCGGCGGTCGCCGGGCGCCGCCTTGACGTCGACGACCTCCCCGACG
>JBOGIW010000025.1:0-2631 GCA_050748045.1 Vicinamibacterales bacterium
ATCCTCGCCCGATCGCTCGGCGTTGCCGCCGTCGTCGGCCTGCGCGACATCAGCGGCCGCATTCCGCCCGGCGCCTCCGTGCTCATCGACGGCGACCGCGGTGAGGTCGTGATCGACCCGGATCCCGCGCTCTATCGCGAAGCGGAAGCGCGCGGGCGGGCCGCCCGTGGACACCGGAGGCCGGAGCGGGCGCACGCGCCTGCGCGCACGCGCGACGGGGTCCAGGTGTCGCTTCAGGCGAACATCGAGCGCTCCGACGATGTGCCGGCGGCGCTCGCATCGGGCGCCGAAGGCATCGGGCTCTACCGGTCCGAGTTCCTTCTCGCCGGGGCGCCGCCCGACATGGCGGGGGAGGACGAGCAGTACGAGGAGTACCGTCAGGTGGCCGAGCGGATGGCACCGCGTCCGGTCACGATCCGGACCTTCGACGTCGACGAGCGCCAGGTCGCCCGTCCCCTCGTCGACGCGTCGCTCGACGGCCGATGGTTCGCCGATGCCGATCGGCCGACGGGACATGGCGGCCTCCGCGGCATCCGGTTCGGCCTCGCGAACCGCGAGATCTTCACGCGGCAGATCCGTGCGCTCCTGCGCGCCGCCGCGCACGGGCCGATCCGCATCATGTTCCCCTTCGTCTCGTCGCTCCAGGAAGTGCGGGCGGCGCGCGCGCTCATCGAGGAGGCGCGCGGAGCGCTGCGTGAGGCGGGCGCGGAGGCGCCCGCCGTGCCGGTCGGCGTCATGATCGAGGTGCCGTCGGCGGCCTTCACCGCCGCGCTCCTCGCGCGCGAGGCCGACTTCTTCACGATTGGCACGAACGATCTGATCCAGTACACGCTCGCCGTCGATCGCACCGACGAGCGTGTGTCCGATCGCTACCAGCCGCTCCACCCGGCGGTGCTCCGCCTGATCCGCCACGTCCGCCGCGGCGCCGCGCGCCACGGCATCCCGCTGTCGGTCTGCGGCGAGATGGCGTCGGACCCCCTGCTGCTGCGCCTGCTCGTCGGCTGCGGGCTCCGGCAGTTCAGCATGACGCCGGGCGCCATGCCGATGGCGCGCCGCGTCATCCGCGAGACGCACGCCGGCGAGATGGCCCGCGTCGCCGCGCGTGTGATGGTGCTCGGCACCGTCGAGGAGATCGAGGAGATCCTCCTCGCGACAGTCAGTCGCTCGCCGGAGATCGAGAGTCACGGATCACAGGTCAAGAGTTGAGCGCCGGGCGGGTCGGCGGTCGCGGGCACCGCACGCCGGCGGCGGCGTTCGACGTGAGGAGCTGAGGTGGCTGACGAGGTGTCGCGCGTGGAAAAGCCCTGGGGGTACGAGCTGCACTGGGCGAAGACGGAGCGCTACGTGGGCAAGGTGCTCCACGTCACGGCAGGCCACGCCCTCAGCCTGCAGTATCACACCCGGAAGGACGAAACGATCTACCTCTATTCAGGCCGGATGCTGTTCGAGATCGGCGAGCGGCATGGACCGCTGGCGACGCGGGAGATGAAGCCGGGCGACGCGGTGCACGTGAGGCCCGGGACCGTGCACCGCATGACCGCGATCGAGGACTGCGACATCCTCGAGGTCTCCACGCCGGACCTCGACGACGTCGTCAGGCTCGAAGACCGATACGGGAGAACCTAGAAGGGGATGTCGTCGTCGGTGATCGGATCGGCCGGCGCCTCGTCGACGGTGGCCCCGGCCGGCGATCCGGCACGGTCCCCACCGCCGGAGAACGCGCCCCGTCCTCCGCCGCCGAGCAGCGTGACGCGGTCCGCCTTGATCTCGGTGGTGTAGCGCTTGTTGCCGTCCTTGTCGTCCCACTGGCGTGTCTGCAGGCGGCCTTCCACGTAGATCTGCTTGCCCTTCGTCAGGTACTCCTGGAGGGACTCGGCCTGCCGCCCCCACAGGATCACGCGGTGCCACTCCGTCTTTTCCTGCTTCTGGCCCTGCTTGTCGTTCCAGACCTCGGTCGTGGCCAGGTTGAGTGTCGCCACGGCGGAGCCGCCCGGCGTGTAGCGCAGCTCGGCGTCGCGCCCCAGATTGCCCACCAGGATCACCTTGTTCACGCTGCCCATCTCACATCCCCCTCGCGGACGGGCGCAGGGCCCCGGGTCGTCCGACCCGGGACGCCTGAGCCCCACGGCCTTCAGAGTAGTCGATCCTGGTGACAGGGGAGGTCATTGCGCTCCAGGCTTGCGGGCGGTGCTCAAGCGATCCAGGTTCTGCTTGGCCAGCCGCGCGGCGTCGCTGTCCGGCCAGCTCTTGATCACGAACTCCCACGACGCCCGCGCCGAGTCGACGTCCTTGACGCGCTCCTGCGCGGAGCCCCGCTTGTAGTAGGCCTGCGGCGCCGAGTTGGAGGTCGGGTAGGTCTGAATCACCTGGTTGTAGGCGGCGATGGCGTCCTGGTACTTGCCGGCGACGTAGTGCGTTTCGCCGATGTGGAGCTGCGCCTCGTCGGCCATCTCGGACTTCGGGAACGCCTTCAGGAACTGCTCGAACCCGCTGATCGCGAGCGACCATTGCCCGGCCGCGTAGTCGGCAAACGCCTGCTCGTACATCCGGGTCGGCGAGAGGCCCAGCGTGGAGGGCGGCGCGGCGGGCGGCAGCGCCGCGTCCGGCGCGTTCGGGTCGACAGGCACGGCG
>JBOGIW010000026.1:0-6900 GCA_050748045.1 Vicinamibacterales bacterium
GCCAGTGTCAGGCTCCCAAAGAGCAGCCGCGCCTGTCAAGGGCCCGCCCGAGAAACCCGCTTTGATGGCTCAACGATGACGCTCGCAGGGCGTCATCGATTCGACGCCGCAAGCGGGCGGCCGATGATCGCGAGGATTGCCTCTGGACGCCGCTTCGTTTATCGACACCGGGCTCCACCTCTCCGGCGGCCGTGCCGATACTGCGGGGCCGGGCCCTCTCCAGCCCCGCATCGCCGCGAAGCCGAAAAGCGCGCGGAGCGAGGCTTCCGCGCCGACTCCTCCCAGCGCGTTCGAGTTGCCGCGAGTCAGCTCGGACGTTTTGAGCCGCGCGACGCATGTCGCATCGAGTACCACGTAGTCGGCGCGCCAGCGGAAGGGTACCGAGCGCAGCGCGCTTTCCCGGCGCGCAGAGTGGGCCCGGCCCCGCAGTATCGGCACCGCCGCCCGCACGGGGCCCCGGCGTTTGTGCCGGGCGCGGGCGGCGTCGAACGCCCGCCCCTTGGCGACATATCGTGGGGGGAGGCGGGCTGCTGGCCGGAACGACGTGTGTCCGCAGCGGCAATCAGCGTCTCGACGTCTTCGCCGATCGAGCGGTGCGTCGTGGCTCTACAGGGCGTCGTCGCCGGGCGGCCTGCGTTGGAAGCTGCCGAAGCGCACCGGCCGTTCGTTCGCTCAGGTTCGCGAGCCACCGCGCTTGAAGCTCCAACCCCACGCGGAACAATTCGAGGAACGACGGCGGAAACATTGAGAAGTCGAGAGTCTCCCGTGCGCCCCAGTCCGGCCTGCGACCATCGATGTCCGTGAACCCGTAGTCCCGGCTCAGTTGCCACGAGCTCCAGAGCTGCCCGGTGCGCGCGAGCATCTCCGGGTCCTGCGCAAGCGCCGCGACGGCACGACCCACGAACAGCGGCGACTCCGATTCCAGGAAGTTGCTGTCCTGCCGGCCCGCATCCCGCCAATTGGCCTCGGTCACGCCCTTGGCCTCGAGCATGGCCTCCGAGCGCAGATATCCGGGGGTCATCGCCACGGCCGTCACGTTGTGCGCACGAAGCTCGGCCGCCATGTTCAGCGCCAGTCCCTTGGTCGCAAGCTTGACGGACCAGGCGAGCGGATTGCCGCCGGCTCCGAGGATATCGCTCTCGGTCACCTCGACGATGAGCCCGCGCCGCTGCCGGATCATCCGCCGCGCCACATGCTTGGCGGTCACGATGTGTGACACGAGGGCCTGCCTGAGCACGTCGTCGGCGTGCGCAACGTCGACCTGCCAGAACGATCCCCACTGACCCATCAGCGGCTCTTCGCCGGCGATGCTGTTGACCAGGACATCGAGCCGGCCGTACTCCTTGACGATCCGTGCGACGAGCGCCTCGACTTCAGCTTCGACAGTGTGATCGACTCGAACAGCAATCGCGCGGCCGCCGGCGGCCTCGATCAGCGCGGCCGTTTCGTCTACGGTTTCGGGTCGCTTGTACGGGGACGGCCGGCCGGCCACGCTCCGCCCGGTGCAGTAGACGGTGGCACCAGCCTCGCCGAGGGCTCGCGCAATCCCACGACCAGCGCCTCTGGTTGCACCGGCGACGAGGGCGATCTGGCCACCCAGGCCCCGGTTGCGGGAGGGAGCGACGGAGCGCGACGAACGACGGGCACGGGATCGCGTCGGCATGCAGGGCTCCTAAGGCGGCGACTCTAGTTACGCAACGAGCGTTCACTAACGATGGCAATTAGAGAACTATCGTTTACTATTTGTCAAGCCATGAGTCCTCGTCCACGCACGGTCGCCGACGCCGACATCCTGCTCGCGGCCGGGCGGGTCTTGTCGCGCGTCGGCCCCACTCGTCTCACGCTTGCCGGCGTGGGCCGTGCCGCCAGACTGTCTCCAGGGGCCCTCATCAAACGCTTCGGCTCGAAACGGGGCCTCCTGCTGGCGATGTCGCGAGAAAGCGTGGAATCCGTCGATGCCTGTTTCGCCCAGGTGCGCTCCACGCACCCCGCCCCCCTGGATGCCTTCGTCGCGGCGGCGTTAGAGATGACGCGATACGTGCAAACACCCCAGGAGGTGGCGAATCATCTGGCCTATTTCCAGCTCGACCTCGGCGACCCTGACTTCTACGCGCTCATGAAACAGAGCCACACGCGCATCGAGGCGGGATATCGGGCACTGCTGGACGAGGCCGCACAGGCCGGTGAACTGGTGCCATGCGACACGGCGCGGCTCGCGCGAGCCGTTGGCGCACTGGCGACAGGCTCACTCCTCGGATGGGCCGTCGCCCGGCGAGGGACGGCCGAGGTCTGGGTCCGAGAGGACCTTGGGATGCTCCTGAACAGATATCGGCAGTCACCTCAGCGCGCACCGCGGATGAGATCGCGACGCGGTCGAGCTCATCGGATTCCGCGCGCTCGTGGCCGGTGAGCGAAGTCGAGCCCTCGGGTCGTGAAGCGCATCGAGCGGACGGCGGGCGCCGGCGTCACGCAGAGCTCCGAGAGGCGCCTCCCCTCACATATTGAACCAGTACGCCACCTTCACGAGCAGGGTGTTCGACGACGGCGTCGAGAACACCTCCCTGAAGTCTCTCCGGAACCGGAAGTCGCCGCGCTCGCCCTCTTCTTCCCGCCCCTGCTGCCACACCACGAACATCGTCGACCCGGGCTTGAACTCCCAGCGCAGCACGTTCGTCGTGCGGAACGACAGCACGTTGAAATCGGCGCTGTCGTCGTAGGCCAAGGGCCGGTAGCGATCCTCGTGGCGCTCGGCGCGGCCGTTCACGAGCTCCTTGTAGTGCTCGTACCGCCCGGCCGACACGAACGGCTGCCCGTAGAGCTGCAGCGACAGGTTCGGCGAAATCGTGTAGTTCACGCGCACCGTCGCCGCGACGGTCGACTGCTTCAATCGCCCGAAGACGTATCGCGGCGCCGCCGTGTCTTCGTCGAGGTTCTCGACCCACTGCGCGTCGTTCTTGTTGCTCGCCCAGCGGCCGCCCACCTGCATCGAGAGGGCCGACGCCGGGCGCACGGTCACGGACGGCCACACCTCGACGAAACGCGAGCCGTTGAAATCGTTGTTCCAGAACGAGGACCAGTTGAAGCTGACGAGCCGGCGGTCGTTGGTGTTCAGGTAGAACCAGTTGCCGATCGGCCCGTTGGTGCGGGCACCGGGACCGCCGCGCGTCGCGCGGTCGTCGAAGCCGCTCGCGTTCAGGTTCAGGCCGGAGCCGATGGCCCAGAAGTTCTGGAAGACCCAGTGGGCGTTCACGTTGCCGCCGAGAAAGAGCCGCTCGCCGTCGAAGTTCCAGCCGCCCCACTGGTTGAAGTTGACGCGGAAGCTGCGCACGTACCGGCCGGGCCTGTCGAAGCGCCACTGCAGCCATTGGCTCTCGAAGCGCTCGTCGGCGCGCCGCTGGAAGCCGAGGTCGTTGATGTCGAAGCCGGGAGACTTGAAGCCGACGAAGCTGCTGAAGCGCACCCGCTCCCCGGCGATCTTGCCGAACGAGGCGGAGCCCGCGTACCCGTTCAACGCCGTCGCCGCCGGATCCACCTCGAGGTGCTCCGCGTCTGGACGCTGGAAGCTGTGGACGTTATTCTCCTGCAGGCCCTCGATCGCCTCGGCACTGCCGCGCACGCTGCTGCCGGCGAGGAACCCGCTGACGCTGAAGCGCCGCCCGATCCGCCAGTCGTAATCCACGCCGCCGGTCACGGCGCTCGACGGCAGGAAGTCGACGGAGCTCACCAGCCGGCGGTTCGTCGAGGTGAGCATGAAGCCGACCGATGACTGGTTGGCGAACTCGCGGCGCGCGCGGCCGACCGAGTAGAAGGTGAACGGCTCCACCACCTCGTCGCGGCGCGACGATCCGATCGCCACGCGCGCCGTCTCCTCCTGCGTCGCGGCGGTGATCGCGCCCACCGAGAACTTTCCGGCGCGGCCCGTCAGCTTCCCCGCGCCGACGATCGTCGACTGCAGCGGCTGCACCGAGTAGCCGTCGTCCGGCAGCTCCGGCTGGCCGCGTGGCTGCCGCCCGATGCGCCGCGAGTAGAAGAGACCCGTGCACTGTCCGTCGTTGCAGTCGATATTGAAGGCGAAGTTGCCGGACCCTTCCACGAAGAACGGACGCCGCTCGGAGAAGAAGGTCTCGAAGGCGGACAGGTTGACGACGGCGGGGTCGGCTTCGACCTGGCCGAAATCCGGGTTCACCGTGCCCGTGAACGTCAGCGCCTGCGTGACGGCGTACTTCATGTCGAGGCCGAGCGAGGCGCCCGGGTCGGCGGTGTTCTGCAGGGGGTTGCCCTCCTCGCGCGGCTCGGTCGCGAGCTGCGCCACGGCGTACGGCACAACCTCGAGACGCTTCTGGCTGCGCCCGCCGGTGAGACCCGTGAGGTCGCCGAAGGACGAGACGTACCCGCTGGCGCTCTTGGCCAGCAGCGGCCACGTGGCGGTCTCGTTCAGCCGCGCCACCTCGCGCACCACCGCGAAGCCGACGCGTCCGTCGGTGCGCGTGCTGAAGCGGAGCTGCGAGAACGGGATGTGGAACTCCGCGCGCCACCCTTCGGCGTCACGGTTGACGACGACGTCCCACACGGCATCCCAGCTCCGGTCGGAGTTGTTGTCGTTGAACCAGTAGGAGTCTTGCTTGACGCCCATCGGGTTGACGGCGAACTCGAAGGCGGTCCGCCGATCGAGGTACGAATCGATGAGCACGCGGATCCAGTCGGAGGACGACGGCTCGTCGCGGCGGGTCAGGAAGCCGGTAATCCGGGACGGCTCGGGGTCGAAGGCGCGCACGCCGACGTAGAGGCCGGTCGCGCTGTAGAGCACGCGCACTTCGGTGCGGAACGACGCCGACGCGCCCTCGTTCGGATCGCGCTGCACGAACTCGACGACGGCCGGCGCGCCCTGCCATGCCGCGTCGTTCAGCTCGCCGTCGAGACGAATGGCGACGGCGCCGTCGGTGGCGAGGGGCTGGGCCGCGGTCTCGCGCGTGGTGGCGAGCCGCTCGTTCCCGCCGGCGGGTGTGGCAGCGACCAGTGCCAGAGCAACGCCGGCAAGAAGGCGGAAGCCCATATCGGTTATCGGGAGAGCAGGAGCCCTCGTGCATCCAATAGACGGCTCCGCGAAGGCATCGGTTGGCTGTTTCGCCCGAGAACCGCCGTTCGCACGGACCGTTTTGACGGGCGATCTCAAGAAGAAGACCACGCACGCCGCAACAGCTGGGCTCCCGCTTCCCCCCGGCGGCGTCCCGGTGCGATCATGAGGAGCGAGACCCGGCGCCGCGCGCGAGGGACTTTGCGACGACGGGGCGCATTGTATAGAATCCGGGCGACTTAGAGTTCCCGGTTCCGGGTTCCAGGTTCCAGGTTCGGGTTCCGGGTTCGGTTCTCGGTTCCCGGTTCTCGGTTCCGGGTTCTGGGTTCTCGGTTCTGGGTTCCTGGTTCTGGGTTCCTGGTTCCTGGTTCTGTTGCGGCCGAAAAGGAGTCACGGCGTTGGATCACGTGTCCACGGTTGGTCACCCGGCAGCACCGCACGGCGAGGTGCACGCGCACGCTGAACCGGGCTTTCTCTGGAAGTACGTCTTTTCAACCGATCACAAGGTCATCGGCATCCAGTACACGGTCACCAGCCTGCTGTTCCTGCTGTTCGGCTTCGGCCTCATGACCCTCATGCGGTGGCAGCTCGCCTATCCGGGCGCGCCCATCCCGCTCATTGGCCAGTGGCTCGGCCAGGCGAACGCGCCCGGCGGCATCATGCTGCCCGAGTTCTACAACCAGCTCGGCGCGATGCACGGCACCATCATGGTGTTCCTCGGCGTCGTGCCGCTCGCCGTGGGCGGCTTCGGCAACTACGTCATGCCGCTGCAGATTGGCGCCCCCGACATGGCCTTCCCCCGGCTGAACATGGCCAGCTACTGGCTGTATTTCGCCGGCGGCCTGATCATGCTCGCGAGCTTCCTGGTGCCCGGCGGCGCCGCCAACTCCGGCTGGACCTCCTACACGCCGCTGTCGAACATCGCCACCCAGGGACAGACGTGGTGGCTGTTCGGCATGCTGTGCCTCATCCTCTCGTCGCTCCTCGGCTCGGTCAACTTCATCACGACCATCGTGCAGCTTCGCGCCCCGGGGCTGACGTGGATGCGCCTGCCCTTCTTCGTCTGGGCGCAGTTCGTCACCGCGTTCCTCCTGCTGCTGGCCTTCCCGGCCCTCCAGGCCGCGGCCTTCCTCCAGATGGCCGACCGCCTGCTCGGCACCAGCTTCTTCATGCCGAGCGGCCTCGTCGTCTCGGGCGTGCCGCTCGAGGCGGCCGGCGGCGGCAACCCGCTGCTCTGGCAGCACCTCTTCTGGTTCCTCGCGCACCCCGAGGTGTACGTGCTGATCCTGCCGGCGATGGGCATCATCGCGGAGGTCATCGCGAACAACACGCGCAAGCCCCTCTGGGGCTACAAGATGATGGTCGGCTCCGTCATCTTCCTCGGCTTCATGTCGTTCCTCGTGTGGGCGCACCACATGTTCCTCACGGGCATGGGCACGACGATCAGCGCCTTCTTCCAGACCACCACGATGATCATCTCCATCCCATCGGTGATCATCCTGAGCGCGCTCTTCCTGTCGCTCTACGGCGGATCGATCCGGTTCAACACGCCGATGCTCTTCGCGCTCGCGTTCCTGCCGATGTTCGGCATTGGCGGGCTGACGGGGCTGCCGCTGGGCTTCAGCTACGCGGACTTGTACCTGCACGATACCTATTATGTAATCGCGCACTTCCATTACATTGTCGCGCCGGGAACGATCTTCGCGCTGTTCGCGGGTATTTATTATTGGTATCCGAAAATGACCGGGCGCTTCATGAACGAATTTTGGGGCAAGGTGCATTTCTGGACGTCGCTGATTTTCATGAATTTGATCTTCCAGCCGATG
>JBOGIW010000027.1:0-2725 GCA_050748045.1 Vicinamibacterales bacterium
GCGACGAGCGCTTCATCGAGCGCGCGCCGGCCGATGCCCAGGCCCGCGGCGGCAATCAGCACGCGGAGCCGTGACATCACCGGAACCGTCGGACCGACGCCGACCGCCTCGGCATCCTGAAACGCAAGGTGGGCGCACGCCAGCGGGCGCAGACCCGAAGGGTCGACCGGCTCGATCGAGACGCCCGGGTCCGCCAGCCAGACCGCCACGGCCACGAGATCGTCTCCGCTGCGCGCGCCGACCACGGCCAGTCCCCCATGGGCGATGGGCGCCACCCAGGAGGCACGGCCGCTGAGCCGATCGCGTCTCAGGAGCGGCACGTCCTCCGACGAAAGGGCAAGCGCCCCCACCCGATCGCCGCGGAACAGCACGTCGCCGAACTGTTGGCTCGACCAGGCCGCCCGTGCCGCCGCGCTGTGCATGGCAATCGCCATCGCCGCCGAAGGCGACCCGTGCGCCACCGCCTCGACCGCCGCCGCCATCGACATCAGGTCGGCGCCTCGATCGAGGATGCCCGCACGCGCGGCCCCCGACACGGCGTCGACGGCCGTGGCATCGAGCCCGAGATCTCGCCCGAGCTCGTCGCCCTTCGCCTTCCAGGAGGACTGCGCGTCGGTGAGATGGAACCGCATGGCGCTAGTGTACGTCACGACGGCCGGAAGCCTTCCTGGCCTAGGCCATCTGTCCCGACGCCAGGCGATCGAACACGGGCCGGAGCTTCCGGCGCGTCTCGCCGAGATCCTCGGGCAGCACACGCACCTCGCCAACCACCGTCATGAAATTCGTGTCGCCGTTCCAGCGCGGCACGACGTGCAGGTGCACGTGGTCGAGCACGCCGGCCCCGGCGGGCTTTCCGAGGTTGGCGCCGACGTTCAGCCCGTGCGGCTGGTACGCCTCGGTCAGCACCGCCTCCGATCGCTGGGTGAGCACCGCGAGCTCCTGCAGTTCCTCTCGCGTCAGGGCCGACAGCGTCGCGACGTGCCGGTACGGCACCACCATGAGGTGCCCGTTGTTGTAGGGATAGAGGTTGAGGACGACGAAGCTGGTGACCCCGGCATAGACGACCAGCGATTCGGATTCTGGAAGACGGGGCGCCCGGCAGAACACGCACCCCTCCTCCACCTCACCACCGGTCACGTAGGCGAGCCTCCAGGGAGACCACAGTCTCTCCATCGTCAGATCGATGATCTGAGGATCGGCATCGAGCAACCATCGATCTGACGGATTACAGGACGGCTGGATCGGCGCCGGCGGCGGGGAGCGTCGCGTCAGCGGTCTCGGCTTCGCGGTTGATCAGCTCCTTCAGCTCCTTGCCGGGCTTGAAGTACGGGACTTTCTTCGGCGGCACATCGACCTTGTCGCCGGTCTTGGGGTTGCGGCCCTTCCGCGGCTCGCGCTTCCGGAGGCGAAAGCTGCCGAAGCCGCGGAGCTCGATCTTCTCCCCGCGATGGAGCGCCTCGATGATGCTGCGGAACACGGTGTCGACGATGACTTCCGAGTGCTTCTTCGTGAGGTCGGAGACTCGCGAGACTTCCTCGACGAGCTCCGCCTTCGTCATGCTGCCGGCACCGTTCGTGGTGTTCACAGCGTGCTCCTTGGCTGCCAGGCTACCGGTTCCTGAAATGATCGCCCAGTGTCGCCGTGCCCGTGCTGCTCGTCTCCGAGTAGGACTCCCAATCGGCGCGGAGCTCGTCGGATTTGAGCGCCCGGATGCTCAGGCCAATCTTCCGCTCCGAGGGGCTGAGCTTGATGATCTTCATCTGGTAGCTGTGGCCCACCTGGAGGTCGATTTTCTCGCCGCCCGGCGTGGCCCCGTGCGAATCGTCGAACTCCGACACGTGGATGAGCCCCTCGATGCCCTCGTCGAGCTCGACGAACGCTCCGAAGTTCGTCATCCGCGTGACCTTCCCTTCGACCGTATGGCCGACATGGTGCCGCGAGAAGAAGTCATCCCAGATGTCGGTCGCGAGCTGCTTCAACCCCAGCGAGAGGCGCTGGTTCTCGGCGTCGATGCTGAGCACCATCGCCTCGACCACGTCGCCCTTCTTGAGGACCTCCGACGGGTGCTTGATCCGCTTGCTCCACGACATGTCGGAGATGTGGATCAAGCCGTCGATGTCCTCCTCGACCTCGACGAAAGCGCCGAACTCGGTGAGGTTGCGGACCTTGCCCTTGATGCGCGTGCCGACCGGGTACTTCTCGGTGAGCTCGTGCCACGGGTTGGCCTCCACCTGCTTGAGGCCGAGCGAGATGCGCCGCGCCGCCGGATCCACGCCGAGCACCATCGCCTCGACGGTGTCGCCGACGTTCAGGATCTTCGACGGGTGCTTCACCCGCTTGCTCCACGACATCTCGCTGACGTGGATGAGCCCCTCGACCCCCGGCTCGAGCTCCACGAAGGCGCCGTAGTCGGTGAGGCTCACGACCTTGCCGCTCATGCGCGCGCCGACCGGGTACCGGTCCTGCACGGTCGCCCACGGATCCTGCACGAGCTGCTTGTGGCCGAGCGACACGCGCTCGGTGGCCGGGTCGTACTTCAGGACGATGACGTCGACCTCGTCGTTGACCTTGAAGAGCTCCGACGGGTGGCCGACGCGCCCCCACGACATGTCCGTGATGTGGAGCAGGCCGTCGATGCCGCCGAGGTCGATGAAGGCGCCGTAGTCGGTGATGTTCTTCACCGTGCCGCGCAGCACCTTGCCCTCCGCGAGCGTTTCGAGCGTCG
>JBOGIW010000028.1:0-10141 GCA_050748045.1 Vicinamibacterales bacterium
CGTCGGGGAGCGGCGCGTTGCTCGCAGCCGCGGACGCACCTGGAGACTGCTGCGCACCGGCGGGAGACGGCATGTTCGCAACGGGTCCGCCGGCTCCGAGATCGTTTCGCGTCAACAGGTAAGCGGCTCCGGCTCCGACTGCCAGCAGACCGATGGCGATCAGCGCCGCGGCGCCCTTGTGCATCGTCATGCGTGTGTCGCTTGTCATCGTCCTTCTCCAAGCGCCCGGTTGAGCGCTGTTCGTGCCTCGTACGCCGCGCGCAAGGCATCGGTGAACGCACGCTCCACATCGAGGTACCGGCGTTGTTCCGCGAGCACGTCGAACACGGTGACCCGCCCGAGCTCGTAACTCTGACGGACCACCGTGACGTTCTGGCGTGCGAGCGTCTGCGCGCCGGCGGTGTAGAGCTTCACGGCCTGACGCGCGCGGTCGTCGCGTGCACGGGCGGCGGCAAGCTCTGCCTCCGCGCCGAGCCGCGCCGCGTCGTATGCAGCGGCTGCGCCGGTCCGTTCCGCTCGAGCGGCAGCGACCTCGCCCTGGTTACGATTCAGCAGGGGGATCGTCACCATCGCGCCCACAGAGACGTAGTGAAACAGGCCACGGATGGGGGCCACGGTCCCGTCCGGCGAGAACCCACGTTGGGGAAACCCGGCGTCCATGCGCATGTAGTTCGCAAAGACGCTGATGTCGAACCGGCCTTCCCCCTGGGCCCGTTCGATCTTCGCCACGGCAACATCGACCCGCGCCGCAGCCTCGCGCACGTCCGCTCGCTGATCGACCAGTGTCGATGTGTCCGGGACCTGTGGTGCGACCAGGGATTCACGCTGCACCAGACCATCGAGCGTGTCACGGATCGCCAATGTCGCATTCGCGCTCATCCCGAGTATCCGCTTCAACTCGAACAGCGCGGCCTCGGTCCGACCCGCCTGCAGCAGGCGGTCGGACTCCAGCCGTTGCCGTTCGACATCCAGCAGGTCGCGCTCGAGCGGCGGCGAGGCCCCTTCTTCAACTCTGGACCGGAGCAACTCGTGCTGCCGCTGTGTCACTGCAACGAGCTCGTCGAGGAGTGCCAGATCCCGGATGGTCGCAAGGACGCCGCCATACCGCATCCGCACCTCAGCCGCCAGCAACCGCTCGCGATCCGCGACAGCGTGCTGAGCCGTCGCAACCTCCCGGTCAGCGACAGCGATGCGCCCGCCCCTCCTGAAGACGTCGAGCGGCCACTCGACGCCCACCGTCGTCTGGTTGTCGGCGCCGGCGGGCTCCTCGCGTCTTTCGAACGAAACGGAGGGATTGGGCCGGAGCGACGCCTGCAGGCGCAGGCCTTGCGCCACATCGACGTGACTGCGCGCCGCGCGGAGCGAGGGCTCCTGGTCGAGTGCGCGCGCTATCGCTTGATCGAGTGACAGTCCGTTCGCAGGATCGACAAATCGTGCCGCGACCGGCGTCGCTGCGGCGGGTACCTGGCCGGACATGGAAACACTGGTCAGCAGCGTCGCAATGACGACGCTCAACGCGATTCGCGTGTTCATTGCACGCTCCCCTCGAAGTTCACCGACCCCTGGCCGGCGGGCCCGTCCCAGTCAATGGCCATCGGCCAGGCGCCGGCCATGCCGAACTCCGCCGTCCCGGCATACCGGCCGGGCGCCGCGGTCGGCCTCACCTGGAGACCGCTGGACATGATCATTCCCGGCATCGCCATGTTCGCGCTCGCGCGCACCGTGCCCACATCGACCAGCTCGTTCGTGCCGCTCCGCCGGAACTCGATGGTGAAGGTGTTCCGCCCTTGCCTCAGGGTCCCGGTCGGTGACAGCAGCACGACGTCGAGATCACCAGCACGAACCGTGTGTACGATGCCCGCGCTCGCCTGTTCGGTGACCTCGCGATTGCCGGGAGCCGCAATCCTCCACATGGCGAACGAGGCCAGCGCGACAAGCGCGAGCACCGCCAGGGCCATCACGAGACCTCGCCGACCCGGTCGACGGCGTTCAACGTGCGGGAGCGGCTCGTCCTGCAGCCCCAAGCGGCGCTCACGAATCCAGAAGAAGATGACCGGCGTCACGATGAGCACGTGGAGCAGCGAGGACACCATGCCACCCAGCACCGGAGCGGCGAGCGGCTTCATCACTTCTGCACCTGCCCGCGCACTCCACATAATCGGCAGGAGGCCCGCGATGACCGTGGACACCGTCATCACCTTCGGCCGCAGGCGGAGCAGCGCGCCTTCCATGACGGCATCTTTCAGGGCGGCTCTGGTCAACGTGCCACCGAGCTCGCGCCGCTTCCGCTCGACCGCTTCTTCCAGGTAGATCACCATCACCACGCCCGTTTGCACGGCCGTGCCGAACAAAGCGATGAACCCCACCCACACCGCGACGGAGAAGTTGTAGCCGAGGAGCCACAAGAGGTAGACGCCGCCGGTCAATGCGAAGGGCACGGCCAACAGCACGTGCGCGGCTTCGAGCACCGAGTGATAGGTGAAGTACAGGAGAACGAAGATGACGACGAGGACGATCGGGAGCACGATCTGCAGGCGGGCGCGTGCGCGTTCCTGGTTCTCCCACCGGCCGCTCCAGCCCACGTAGTACCCGGCCGGCAGCGAGACGTCCCGCGCGACCGCGCCGCGCGCGTCTTCGACGAATCCGCCGACGTCGCGCCCCTGGACGTTCAGCAGCACCGTCGCGAGCAGCAGCCCGTTCTCCGACGAGATCATCGCGGGACCACGTGCATGCTCGATCCGAGCGAGCTGGGCGAGCGGAATCTGCGCGCCGCTCGCCGAGGCGACCAGCACTCGGCCCAGCGCCTGCGGATCGGCCCGGTGCTCCGGCGCATACCGAACCCGCACTGGAAATCGCTTACGTCCCTCGATCGTCATCGTCAGCGTGGTTTCGCCGACCGCGGTCTCGATCACCTGCTGGATGTCTCCCACCCCGATGCCGTAACGCGCCGCTGCGGCACGATCGACCTCGATGTTCAGGTACTGACCGCTCGTGACCTGTTCTGGATACACGTCGCTCGCGCCGGGAATCCGTCGGACTGTTTCGGCGACCTGGCGCGCAAGAGCCTCGAGAACAGACAAGTCAGTGCCGAAGATCTTGACGCCGACCTCCGATCGGATGCCGGTCGTCAGCATGTCGATCCGGTTGATGATTGGCATCGTCCAGATGTTCGAGACCCCGGGCAGCTGCACGGCCCGCCCCATCTCGGCTCGCAGGCGGTCTACCGTCATCCGGGGTCGCCACTGATCTCTTGGCTTCAGGTGGACGATCGTCTCGGTCATGTTGAGGGGCGCCGGGTCGGTTGATGTATCCGCGCGCGCAACCTTGGCCACGACAGATTCGACTTCCGGAAACGTCATCAACGCGGCGTTCTGCCGCGCGGCAATCTCGGTGTTCTCCTCGAGCGAGATACTCGGATCCGCAATCGGCATGAACATGAGATCGCCCTCGTGGAGGGCTGGCATGAACTCGCGACCGATCCCGCGGGCGACGAACAGCGCGCCCGCGAAGAGCACGGCGGCGGCGCCGATCGTGAGCGCACGGTGTGTGAGCGCCGCCTGCAAGGCTGGCCGGTACGCGCGACGCAGCGCGCGCATGACGGGATTGGCCTCCTCGGCCTGGAATTTTCCAGCCAGAAGGAGCGTGCAGAGGATGGGGACGAGCGTGACGGCGATCACCGTCGCGGCGAGGACCGCGAAGGTCTTTGTGAAGGCGAGAGGGTGGAACAGCTTTCCTTCCTGCCCGGACAACGCAAACACGGGAATGAAGGCGAGCAGGATAATCGCCATCGAGAAGAACACCGGTCGCCCGACCAGGCGCGTGGAGTCGCGAACGGTCTCCCGGACTCTGCGCCGATCGCGTGGGTCCACGCCGCGCTGTTCGACGTACCGGAACGCGTTCTCCGTCACCACGATGCCGGCGTCGACGAGCACACCGATGGCGATGGCGATTCCGGCGAGGCTCATGATGTTGGACGAGATGCCGGCGTAGTACATGCCCAGAAAGGACATCAGGACGGCCAATGGCAGCGGGATCGTGACGATCAGGATGGACCGGAAGTGCATCAGGAAGACGACGTGTGCGAGTGTGACGAGCGCGATCTCCTCGAGGAGCGCCGTTCGCAGCGTGTCCACGGTCTGCTCAATGAGGTCTGAGCGGTCGTAGAACGGCACGATCGTCACGCCCGCCGGGAGCCCAGGCTCGATCTGCGCGATGCGAGCCTTCACGGCGTCGATGACTTCCTTCGTGTTGACACCGGTACGGGCCACCACCACGCCGCCAACCGCCTCCTGGGTGCCCTTGACCAGCGAGGCCACGCGGAACGCGTTGCCGACGTGGACGTGCGCCACCTGGTCCACGTACACCGGGACGCCGTTCCAGGCACCGACGACGACCCGCTTCACGTCCTCGACGGATTCGATGAGGCCGACGCCGCGCACAATCAGCCAGGCACCACTCGACTCGAGCACGTTGCCCCCGACATTCAGGTTGCTGTCTCGGACGGCCGTCACCACCGCGCTGAGGGGCAGGTTGTAGCTCCGGAGGCGGTTCGGATCGACGTCGACCTGATACTGCTGTACGTGCCCGCCGACAGAAGCCACCTCCGCCACACCGGGAACCGCATTGAGCTGGTACCGGATGAACCAGTCCTGCAGGGTGCGTAGCTCGCGGAGGGAATGGGTCGGGCTCTCGACGGTGTACCAGAACACGTGCCCCACGCCGGTCGCGTCTGGTCCGAGCGCCGGCACGACGCCGGCAGGCAGGTTCTTCGCGACAAGGCTCATCCGCTCGAGTACGCGAGTCCGCGCGAAGTACAGGTCCACGTCGTCCTCGAAGACGACGTAGATCATCGAGAACCCGAACGCAGACTGCGACCTCACCACGCGTACGCCGGCCAGGCCCTGGAGATTCGTCGTGAGCGGGTACGTGACCTGGTCCTCGACCTCCTGCGGGCTGTGTCCGGGCCAGTCGGTGAAGACAATCACCTGGTTGTCGGAGAGATCCGGAATCGCGTCGATGGGCGTTGAGGTGAGCGCCCACCACCCCCACCCTGCGAGGCCGAGATACAGCGCGATGACAATGAACCGATTCCGCAGTGCTGCATCGATGAGTCGATCGATCATGCTTGCCTCGCCATAGCCACAACGCACGTACGGGCGAAGGCGCGACCTCGACCATCGTCAGACGCCCGTGTACGCGCGCCTTCACTGCCCGGGCACAAGGCCCGAGCAGACACACGACGACTGTCTGGGCGCTAGACGAGGAGGACGGAGAGGAGAAGGTGCTTGGGTACGCGAGCGGCCGGTCTCGGAACGGACGCACGCCAGATATCCGCGTGAGCTTCCGCTTCCGGAATCAACACGGGAACGGGGCTGATGACAACCCCGAGCGAGATGGCAAACGCGACATGTGAGGGTGACGGCGCCGCGCCGTCCTGCTCGGACGCTGCGCAGCAGCGATCGGCTTCAGCCTGGCTGACGACCCGTTTCGAGCCGTCGTCCTCGGACTCGGACTTGTGCATGGGGCACTGGCCGTCGTCCGAGCAGCAGGCCATGCGTGCGTCGGGGGTAGCCACCCAGCCCGCGCAGACGCCCGCCTGACTCGCGGCGAACGCGAACGTCAGGAAAACGGCCGAGACCCGCTTGCTGAAGCTCAGCACCCTCCTAGGATGCTGTGAGCCACTCCGACGTGTCAAATGCCCTCGCTTCGGCGGTCAACACTGCGTCAATGACCTGTGGCTGGCCGCGCAGGCGATCGAGTGCGACTTCCGGCTGCTCACCTCGAATGCCAGGGACTTCGCCGACATCCCTGGGCTGCAGATGGTTTCCCTGAAGTTGCCGTAATTCTCGTCGCTCCCGCCGGCACCACGCGAGGCCGCGCAGATCGTGGTGGCATCACCGCCCGTGTCAGGCTCTCGCACGATCCGTCCCGGTGAACCCGAATCCCGCCGGCGAGAAGACGCCGGTATCGGATTCCAGCGCGAGCACGTGGCGCTCGAGCTCATGCCGGTATCGATCGCGATAGGCCGTGCCGCCCCGGCATCTCCGGCCGCGCAGCTCCGCGACGACGTTCGTTCCCTTGGAGATCAACGTCTGGCGGCGTGCGAGCGTGCCTGGTCCCGGGCAGCGCCGGCCGGCGACGAGACACGCGGCTTCGCCTGGGCTGGTCCTCCCTTGTAGATCACGCCGTCCTTGATCACGACCTCGGGATCGGCCAGCGCGATGATGTCGAAGAGCGGGTCGCCCTTCACGACGATGATGTCGGCCAGCTTGCCGGGCTCGATCGTCCCGAGATCGCGGGAGCGGCCGAGGATGCGGGCGTTGATTCTCGTCGCGGCCGTGATCGCGCGCATCGGCGACATCCCATGGTCGACGAACAGCTTCAGCTCGCGCCACAGGGCCTCGGTGTGGAAGTTCATGGGCGTGCCTGAATCGGTCCCCATGCCGATGACGGCGCCGGATTCGACCCACTGCTTCACGAGCCTCGGGCCGAGATCCATCACGCGAGGCATGTTCTGGAAGTACCCCAGCGCGCGGTAGTTCTTGAACGAGTCCTGCACCTCCTCGTAAATGTCGGGCGGAAAGTCCGCCTTCAGCTTCGGATCCCGCAGTCTCCCCGGAAAGTTGATGGTCGCCGGATAAATCGCATACCACAGGCCCGCCGTGGGCACCACCGGCCGTCCGCTGTCGACGATCTCGTGCAGGAGATCCGCCGGATACGGCGGGCGGCTGGCCGCTCCGACGTGTGTGAGCACGTCGATGCCAGCCCGGAGCGCGTCGCGCACGTTCTGCACGCTGTACACGTGCGCGTGGACTCTCAGGTCGTGACGATGCGCGGCGTCGGCGATCGCTTTGTAGACCTCGTACGTGCCAGGGTAGGCCTTGATGACGTCGGCGCCATCCCGCGCAAGGCGGTCCACGGCCTCGGCGGCCTGCGCCGGGGTGTCGATCTTCACCTGGAACTGCAGCTCGGGCGGGTAGTTGCCGAGCCGCGTCGTAATCCATGGGCCGCTCATCCACATGCGCGGCCCCGGGATCTCTCCCTTGTTGATCCGCGTCCTGATGCTGACGCTCTCTTTCAGGGGCGCGGCGAGATCCACGGCTGACGTCACACCGGCCATGAGAAGCTGCTTCGCCGAAATGGCCATCACCCGCTCGACGCCGTTCTGGACGATCCAGGGGAACCATCGGCCGTAGTCGCCGTGTCCGAGGATCATCAAGTGGACGTGCAGGTCGATGAGACCGGGGAGGATCGTCTTGCCGCTGGCGTCGATGACCGTCGCGTCCGGAGGAACGGGTATCTCGCCACCCTGTCCCTTGGCGACGATCCGGTTGCCTTCGACGAGCACCACGGCGTTGTGCACCGGAGGCGCCTCGTAGCCGTCCAGGAGCATCCCCCCCACGATGGCGAGCTTCCTGCCCGGCTGTGCCGCAGCCGCTGTCAGACACAGCGTTCCAACGATGAACGTCACCGCAAGTCGTCGCATTGAACCCTCCACTGTCACGGTCCCGGTTTCGGAGGCCACCACTAGACCCGGTCTTCCCATGGCACATCCACGGTTGCGCCCGCAGCGACGGCTGATGCCTCGCGCAGAGCCGGCCGCCGCGTGTGCCAGTCGGTTGCCTGTTGATAGGCCTTGCCGATCTCGACGAGGTCGCCGTCGCTCCAGGCAGGTCCAACCACCTGCATGGAGGTCGGCAGACCCTGTCGGTCGAGCCCATTCATGAAGGCGAGACCCGGCACGCCAAGCAGGTTGCCAATCTGAAGCAACGAGAGCCTGGGCGGCGCCGGCGGCCCGCCGCGGGTCGTCCCCCCGCCGGCGCCGAAGTTCGCATCAATCGGCGTGGCGACACCATTCATCGTCGGCGCGATGAGCGCATCGCAGGTCTTCCAGACCGACGCGTAGCTGTGCTTCATCGCCATCCGGACTCGCATCGCGTCGAGATAGTCGACGGCCAGCGTTGCCGTGTTGACATATCCGCCCAGGCGATCTCTCGGGTTCGTGAGCTCCCTGGAACGGCCGCTTGCGATGAGCTCACCGAGCGCCGACGCCGATTCGGCGCGCAGGATCAGCCCCATCATCGGGGGGAATTGCGGGAGGGCCACGTTGGACACGATGTCGGCATCACGCGCGAGCACGGTGAGCGCGTCGGCGAAGGCGCGCTGCACGTCGGGCTCGGCGCGATCCAGCATGCCCTCCGGAACGCCGAGCCGCACCCGTTTCGCGCGCCTGCGCCGCGTGCGGGGATACTCGAAGCCGCGACCCGCGCTGAAGGGGTCCGCGGGATCGGCGCCGGCGATCGCGGCCAGCACCAGCCCACAGTCGTGCGCGGTCCGGCACATCGGGCCAAGCTTGTCGAGGGTCCACGAGAGCGCCATCGCGCCGTGCCGGCTGACGAGTCCGAACGTCGGCCTGAACCCTGAGAGCCCACAGTACGCCGCCGGGAGCAGAATGGACCCGCCGGTTTCCGAGCCGATCGCAAAGCCGACGAGCGCCGTCGGGACCGCCGAGGCGGGGCCGCTCGAGGAGCCGCCGCTCCAGAAACCGAGATTCCAGGGATTGCGCCCGGGGCCCGTGAACGAGGCGTCCGGGTTGTTGTACCCGAAGCCGCCGGCGAGCTCGACCATCGCGAGTTTTGCGACGAGCACCGCGCCGGCATCCCGGAGCCGGCGGATGCAGGTGGCGTCGTAGTCGAAGACCTGGTCTCGATACGGCGCGGCGCCCCAGGTGGTCGGAATGCCGCGCGTGGCGACGAGGTCCTTGGCGCCGTAGGGGATCCCGTGAAGCGGCCCGCGGTAGCGCCGCGCACGGATCTCTTGCTCCGCCTGCCGTGCCTGCTCGATCGCGAGCTGGCGCGTGACCGTGACGACCGCATTCAGCGTGGGGCCGAGGCGTTCGAGACGCGACAGATAGGCCTCCGTGAGCTCGACCGGAGATATCTGCCGCGTCTTCAGAAGAGTGCCGAGATCGCCGACAGCAGAGAAGAGCAGATCCTCGTTGATCATCGTTCGGTCATGAGTGCGATCGTCAGTCGGCTCGGAACGAGAAGCCCGGCGCGTCGGCGTTGGTCAGACGGTACGTCGCCAGCCGCTCGTCGCCGGTCACGTTCGTTTCAATCCGCTGCAGCAGCTCAGCATCGTCGGTGCCCGCCAGATGCCGCCCGTGCCTGGCACGAACAACTTCCAGCAGCGAGCGGGCGGCCGGGGAGCCGCCCGCTGCCTGCGTGGCGTGCGACTCGCCGCCGCCCGGATGCGAGCCGCGCGCGCACGCGACGCCGGGACGCAACCCGATGGCCGCCGTGGAGAGGCCCGCCGTCGACTTGAGAAAGGCTCGCCGGCCGCCCACACGCGGCCGGCGGCCGGCATCGTCACGCTCGTGTGTCCTGCGCATGTCGTGGGCGCTTGTCCCTCTCGAACGTGGACCGGCGGGCGTCATCAGAAGACGAAGCGAAGCCCCACCTGCACCTCGCGCGGCGGAAAGTACGTGATCGGCGTACCGAAGAGCGGGTGCGGACTGGCCGGGTCGGGTCCATGCGTCGTGTTGAGTGTCCGCACGTTCTCGTTGTTGAGCAGGTTGAACGACTCCAGCGTGACCTGCGCGTTCCTCGAGCCGCCCAGAGGCACGTTCCACGTGAACCGCGCATCGATGGTGTGGGTGTCCGGACCGCGATAGGCATTCCGTATGAAACCAGGCACGCGATCGTTGAATTGCCCGTCGCCGTTCAGATCGAACCCGGAGCCGGCGCGGACGTCATAAGCGGCCCCGGTGCGACCCCGGTACACTCCGGCCACCTGCATATGCGGATTGATCCGATAGGATCCGGTCACAACACCCCTCACCGTCGGCGTGTCGGCCTGCGGCCCCCATTCGGCATCGGGGAAACGCATGTCGTTCGGCGTGGTGCTGACGTTGTTGCCCATGTCGTACGCGCGCGCCAGCGTGAGGTTCCCGTTGAAGGTGAACTTGTCGCGCAGACGCTTCGTCGCCTCGAGCACGAAGCCGCGATACTCGGACCGGGCGGAGAAACTGTATTGCATGATGGCGCGGTAGTTCGGGTCGGGCCGAACCCAGGCTCCCGTCGCCTCGTCGAAGTGCAGGTTCCTGTCGAACGGTATCTCCTTGTTCCAGGACTTGCTGTAC
>JBOGIW010000029.1:0-14387 GCA_050748045.1 Vicinamibacterales bacterium
ACCTGGCTCCGCTCGAGGCCGGCGGCGAGCGCGTCGCGCGCGGCGACGGAGTCGGTTCGCTCGCGCGCGGTGGCCCTGGCCGCGGCCACTGCGAACCAGGTGAGCGCCTCGACCGGGTCGGGCGCAACCAGGTAGCCGTCGCGATAACTGACACCCAGCGCATGCGCGGCCGATGGAAAGCCCTGGCCGGCCGCCTGGCGGCACCAGCGGATCGCCTCGGCGGGATTCCGATCGATGCCCGCGCCGTCCTTGTAGGCGAGCGCCAGGTGGTACTGCCCCTGCGCGTCGCCGAGGTCCGCGGCGCCGCGGAACCACTTCACCGCTTCCGAGGAGTCCTGCGTCACCCCGCGGCCATGCTCGTACATGTACCCGAGGTTCGCTATCGCCGGCGGGTATCCCTTCAGCGCCGCGCGCCGGTACCATGCGACGGCTGCCTTGTCGTCGGCCGGCACGCCGAGCCCACGCGCGAGCTGCTCGCCGAGGTTGTTCTGGCCGCGCGGGTCGCCTTGATCCGCAGCCTTGCGATACCAGCGGACGGCGGCGGCATGGTCCTGGGCAACGCCTCGGCCGAATGCGTACATCGCGCCGAGCGCGCTCTGCGCCTCGGCCTCTCCGGCCTCGGCCGCCCTGCGGTACCACGCGCCCGCCAGGCGCAGGTTGAGGGCGACGCCGTCGCCACCCTCGTACAGACGGCCGAGCTGGAGCTGGGCTTTCACGTCGCCGCGCTGCGCTTTCGCACGAGCGAGGGCGATCCATTCCGGTTCGACGGCCAGCGCGCCGGCACGGACAGGCGCCTGGCCGCCGGTCTGCGCGACGCAGACGGGGGCGGAGCAGCCGACAACGGCCGCAAGCACCCCGGCGCGCAGGCTGCACGGCCTCACGGACTGGTACCTCAGTCCCTGTATCGGCCGAACCCGTGTGCAGGGTCAGGTTCGTGCGGAAGCCCGACACGGTCTCTTGCAGGAGCGCGCCACCGGCGGGATATCATCGATGCTCCCCGTGAACAGCCTCGAACGACGCAGCGTCAAACTCTCGAAGGACACCAGATGGTCAGCGTCAACGGAGTCGGCACGGGCGATGCGCTCATCCAGGCGAGGGGGCTCGACAAGCGCTACCGTCGCGGGAGCGAGGAGATCCACGTCCTCCGAGGCCTCGACCTGGACATCGCCGCGGGCGAGTTCGCCGCCTTCATGGGTCCAAGCGGATCGGGCAAGACGACGCTCCTGAACCTGCTCGGTGGGCTGGACACACCGTCATCGGGCACGGTCACGATCGAGAAGCACGAGATCACGAGCCTGTCGCGCCGCGCGCTCGCCGGCTGGCGCGCGCGTCACGTCGGCTTCGTGTTTCAGCTCTACAACCTCCTCCCCGTGCTCACGGCGGCGCAAAACGTCGAGCTGCCGCTGCTGCTCACGTCCCTCTCCCGGGCGCGCCGGCGCGAACGGGTCGAGACGGCGCTTCGAATCGTCGGTCTCCACGACCGCATGCACCACTATCCGCGGCAGCTCTCGGGCGGAGAGGAGCAGCGCGTCGCCATCGCGCGCGCCATCGTGACCAATCCGCCGGTCCTGCTCTGCGACGAGCCGACGGGCGACCTCGATCGCAGCAGCGCCGACGCCGTGCTGGATCTGCTCTCGCTGCTCGTCTCCGAGCACCGGACGACGGTGCTCATGGTCACGCACGACCCGCGCGCCGCCGAGCGGGCGAGCGCGCTGCTGCACCTCGAGAAGGGCGTCCTGGTCGAAGCCGCGGAGCGGCCGTCTCCGCAGGAGGCGCGCGCATGAGGTTCCTCCCGCTCGTCGTCGCCAACCTCCGCCGGAAGAAGATCCGCACGATCCTCACCGTCGGCTCGTTCGTCGTCGCCTTCTTCTTGTTCGGCCTGCTCGGGGCGATTCGCTACGGCTTCCGCCAGGGGATCGACGTCGCCGGAACCGACCGCCTGGTCGTGATCGGGCGGACCTCGATCATCCAGCCGCTGCCGCTCCCGTATCTCGAGCGCCTGAAGCGGCTGCCCGGCGTGAAAGACGTGGCGCACGCCACGTGGTTCGGCGGAATCTACCAGGACCCGAAGAACTTCTTTCCCCAGTTCGCCGTGGTGCCGGACGACTGGCGCCGGATGTACCCCGAGTTCGTCGTGCCCGAGGCACAGTGGAACGCGTTCAAAGCCGATCGGCAGGGTGCCATCGTCGGCGAGAAGCTGGCCGCGCGTTTCGGCTGGACGATCGGCGATCGTATTCCGCTGAAGGCGCCGGGATTCTTCGGCGGCGTGAACTGGGATTTCACCATTCGAGGCATTTACCACGGGACCCGGCCGAATGACGACGAGACGCAGTTCTGGTTTCAGCATCGATATCTCTACGAGAACGGCCCTGCGTTCTGGAAGGGCATCGTCGGCTGGTACGTCGTCCGTGTTTCGAACCCCGATCGCGGGCTGGCGGTTGCGAAGGCCATTGATTCGGAGTTCGCGAACTCATCGTCGGAAACGCGGACGCAGACCGAGTCGGCCTTTGCGGCGTCGTTCGTCAAGCAGATGGGCAACATCGAGTTCCTGATCCTGGCGATCGGGTCGATCGTCTTCTTCACGTTGCTGCTCGTCACGGGCAACACGATGGCGATCGCCGTGCGCGAACGCACGAACGAGCTGGCCGTGCTGAAAGCGATCGGCTACACCGACCGCTTCGTGCTCGGCCTCGTGCTCGCGGAGTCGCTGCTGATGGCGGCGGCAGGAGGCGCCGCCGGTCTCTGGCTGGCGACCGGGCTGGTCGACCAGGACATCACGCAGGGCCTGATCCTCCTGTACCTCCCTCCGCCGGCGCTCGTCGCCGGCGCGGCGATCGCGCTGGCGACGGGGCTCCTGGCGGGCCTTCTGCCCGCCATCGGCGCCATGCGGCTCACCGTTGTCAGCGCGCTGCGGAGGGTATGACGTGGCCATCCCCATCGCCTACAACCTCCGGAGCGCGCGCGCGCGGTGGGCGTCGTCGCTCGTGGCCGTGCTCGGCATCGCGGGCACCGTTGCCGTCTTCGTCTCGATGCTCGCGCTCGCCCGCGGCTTCAAGGCCACTGTGGCCTCGTCGGGACTGCCGCAGAACGCCATCGTGCAGCAGGCGGGCGCCGACACCGAGATGACGAGCGCCCTGGAGCTCGCCGGCGTTCGCGTCATCGAGGATGCTCCGCAGGTCGTCCGGCGCGGGTCCGAGCCGCTCGTGAGCGCCGAGGTCGTCGTGATTGCGGCGCTGCCGCTCCGGGGCACCGGGAGCGACGCGAACGTGCAGATGCGGGGCGTCTCGCACCGCGTCCTCGCCGTTCGCGACAACGTACGCCTCATGCAGGGCCGCTTCTTCCAACCGGGTCTCTACGAGATCGTCGTAGGCAGGAATGCCGTGCGCGCGTATGAGGGGCTGGACTACGGTGCGACTGTGCGAATCGGACCTGGCACCTGGACGGTGGTGGGGATCTTCGACGCGGGCGGCAGCGCGTTCGACTCGGAAATCTGGGCCGACGCCGACGTGCTGAACGGAAACTACCAGCGTCCGGCTGGGGTTTTCCAGTCGGCGACGGCGCGCCTGCGCTCCGCCGACGACTTCGCCGCGTTCGAAACGGCCGTCGAGCGCGACCCTCGGCTCAGAGTGCAGGCGATCCGTGAGCCGGCGTACTACGAGGGGCAGTCACAGGTCGTCACGACGCTGATCACGGTGCTCGGCGGCCTGGTGGCGATCGTGATGGGCCTCGGGGCGGTGCTCGGAGCGCTCAACACGATGTATTCGGCTGTCGCGGAGCGCTCGCGCGAGATCGCGGTCCTCCGCGCGCTCGGATTCGGACGCGCCAGCGTGGTCCTGTCGTTCCTGGTCGAAGCGCTGTGCATCGCGTCTGTCGGCGGAATCGTCGGCTGTCTGGCGGTGCTCCCGGTGAACGGCGTCACGACAGGGACCCTCAACTGGCAGACCTTCTCGCACCTCTCCTTCGCGTTCAGGATTACGGCGGACCTGCTGGTGCTCGGGCTCGGCTTTGCCCTTGTCATGGGCGTCCTGGGAGGCCTGCCGCCGGCGATCCGCGCGTCGCGCGCGAACGTCGCCACCACACTGCGGGCGCTGTAATGCCTGCGTGCGGCAGCCGTATGGGGCGTCGACACCGCGGCGGTTCAGGGGGACCTGTCCACGGCCGGGGGAACGGGGAGTGATTGCAGCGAGACACGCGTGAAGAGGTCGAGCATTTCAGCCGCCGACGGCTGCTCGAGCACGTATTTTTCGACAAACGCCTGGACGTCCGGGTAGTCCGTGGCGCGCAGCCGATCGGCGGCGATCGTGGCGTCGTAGCTGGTGTGTCGCAGCCCGACGCCCGGCCCGAGCAACAGCCAGTCCGCGCCAGGCGCGCCGAACGGCATGCCCACGCTCCCGGCGTTGACCACTCGAGTCGTCCCGATCGTCCGATCGAACTGCATGTGCGTATGGCCGCAGACGACGAGCGAGGCGTTCAGCCCTTCGAAGATCGGCAGAAGACGATCTTCGGGCGTCAGGCGGGTAAAACACTCGTTGTCATCGCGCGGCGTGCCGTGGCAGAAGAGCACATGTCCGCATCCCTCGATCTCGAGACGGAGCGTCTTGGGCCAGCCCGCCACGAGCGCCCCGTACTCGACTTGAAGCTGCTGCGCCATCCACCGTATGAGGGACCGATACTGCTCGGGGACCGCGGGGTGATCCCGGCCGGCCATCGCCTCGAGCACCGCGACCTCGCCGTTTCCGTGGATGAACTGGACGGGAAGGTCGAGAGCCCGCAAACAGGCGAGCGTTTCGCGCACCATCGGCCCGGGAACCACGTCGCCCCCGACCACAAGACGGTCGACGTTCTCCTGCCGAACCTCGTCGAGCACCGCCTCGAGCGCCGGCAGGTTTCCATGGATGTCGTAGATTGCGGCAACCCGCATGGCAGATCCTCCGCGGAAACAGGAGTCGCACCCGGTCGGAATGGTACACCCCGTTCCGGCCGACGCGCGCGGATTGCCGGGCCGTTGCCTGTCGAACGCGTGCGTCAGACGTGGCGGCGCGAGGCCGCACGCATCAGGCTTGCGGCAGAAACGTCTGGAGGTCGGCCGCGACGAGCTCGGGGCGTTCCCAGTTCGGGCAATGGCCGGTCTCCCGATACACCTCGAGCCTGGCGCCTGGGATGGCAGCCACAAGGCGGTCCTGATCGTCTCGTGGAAACAGCCCATCGCGGTCGCCCCACAGGAGGAGCGTTGGCGTCGTGATCCGAGCCAGTTGCCCCGCGTCGTCGTACGCAAGCAATCGGTCGAACACCTCGCGCCAGAGCCACGCCGGCGGCTTCAGGCTCTCGGCCACAGCCCGTTCGAAGAACAGTTCGGGAAGCGGGACGTAGGCGGTGCTTGCCTGAAAGTCGCGTGCAAACTCCACCGGCACGGGATCCGGGAGGCCGGCGATGGCCGCCTGCACGTCCCGCGTGACCGGGTTTGCCGCCCGCAGGCCGGTGCCGATCAAGACCATGCGAGCGACCCGTTCGGGATGCGCGATGGCCACCTGCCGCGTGACGAAGGTTCCGAACGAATGCCCCACCATCGTGGCGCGCTCGATGGAAACGGCGTCGAGAAACGCGAACGCATCCGCGGCGAAGTCCTCAATCCCGTACCCACCGGCCGGACGCTCCGAGTCGCCGAACCCACGCTGGTCCAGCGCGAATGCGTGAACCCGCGGCGGCAGCAGCGTCAGGACCCTGCTGAACGTGAACCAGGAGTCCGGCCACCCGTGCAGGAAGACGATGGGCTCACCGTCCGCGTCGCCCTGCTCCGCGTAGTGGAGCCGTGGGCCGCTGGTCAATTGAACTGTCGCGAATCGCATGCGTGTCACGAAGGGGCCTTCCGGGGACTCATCTCTGAAATCCTCCGTGGGAATGCTATCAGGGAGCGGCGCGCGTTGCCTCCGCGGCGTCGCGCTCGGTGGCCAGCGGCGGGCCGTCCACCGCGCAGTAGTGGCGGCGATCGAGCCTGGCGGCCGGGCACGGATCGGCGCGACCGGCGACCTCGTTGCTGATGAGCAGCCACGCCACCCCGCCGCCGGCCGCGGCCAGCACGGCGCTGATCCACATGGCGGCTCGAAAGCCGCTCGCAAAGACAACCGGGTCCCGATAGGCGTCACCGGTCAGGCCCGTGAGCCCGGGGATCGCCGCGACCGCGACGAGCCCCGCGCCGCGCGAAATCGCGTTGTTGATCCCCGAGGCGACACCAGCGTGCCGCGCGGCCGCCGCGGCGAGCACGGTGGCCGTGAGAGGGGCCACGGTCAGCGTCAGACCGAGACCGAACACCATCACTCCCGGCAGTACGGTGCCGAGATAGGTGGCCCCCGCCTGCACGCGGCTCAAGAGCGCGAGCCCAGCGGCCATACCCAGAGGCCCGGCTGTCATCGGCAGGCGCGGTCCGATGCGAGCCGCCAGCAGGCCGGCACGGGCGGACAGCGCGAGCATGAGGGCGGTGATGGGCAGCGTCGCCAGGCCGGCCTGCATAGGAGAGTAGCCGAGGACCTGCTGGAGGTGGACGACCAGCAGAAAGAAGGTGATCCCAAGGCTGGCGTAGACGACAAACGTGACGAGGTTGGCGGCCGTGAACTGCCGCGAGCGGAAGATATCGAGCGGCAGCATCGGGTGACGGACGTGCCGCTCCACGGCGACGAAGCCGGCCAGCGCGGCCAGGCCCCCGGCGCCGGCCGCCAGCGTCGTCCCGCTCGCGCCCCGCTCGCCGGCGTCAATGAGCGCCCACGTCACCCCGGCCAGGCCCACCGCGGTGAGGATTGCGCCAGCGGTGTCGATGCCGCGGACCGATGCGGGATCGCGCGTCTCGGGGACGTGGCGGATCGCCACGGCGACCACCGCGACGACCAGCGGCACGTTGATCAGGAAGATCAGACGCCACGACCCCGCACCGACGAGCCACCCGCCGGCGAACGGACCGATGGCGGCGGCGATCCCGGAGAGTCCCGACCAGGCGCCGATGGCTCGCGCGCGGTCGCCGGGCGCAAACGATGACTGAAGGATGGCGAGGCTGCCCGGCGTAAGCAGCGCACCTCCAACGCCCTGGAGCGCCCGGGCCGCCACGAGCGCCCCGGCGTTGGGTGCGAGGCCACACAACAAGGAGGCGGCAGCAAACCAGATGGTCCCAATCAGAAAGACCCGCCGTCGCCCGAACCGGTCGCCCAGGGACCCGCCGGCGAGCATCAGGGACGCCAGCGTGAGCGTATAGCCGTTCAGGATCCACTGCAGGTCGGCGACGCTCGCGTCCAGCTCGGTGCCGACCGCCGGCAGCGCGACGTTGACCGCCGTGGCATCCAGAAAGGCAATGCCCGACCCCAGGACGGTCGTCAGCAGAATCCAGCGTGCGGCCGGTGTCCCCCACACGACCGCCGCGTCCCCGACAATGGGTGCGCGCAGAACCCCTCCCTCCCGACGATCAACACGGCGCGTCGATCCGGATCCATTTACGCGCGAGTGATCGACTCAAATCGTCTCGAGCCCCGGCCATACTTGATGTGGTTCATGACTTCGACCAGGATGCCCAGAAGGATGAGCAGTGGCGCGACGGGCACGCCGGCGAGCATCCCCACACCAGATTCGCTGAGGATCTGGACGCTGGCCAGCGCAACGCCGACCGACGCCATCGCTCCGGAAAGAACGCGGCCGACAAGCAAGCGGGACACGTGGTCGAACGCGAAGTCGGACACCCTCATCTCGAACGGCACTTCCGCCAACTCGATGCCCGTCGCTTCGTCGGAGAGAATCAGGCTGACTGGTATTGGAGCCTTCGTGTCAAGACCGTCCGCAGGGACAATCTGCAAGGTAAAGTCCGTGCGGGGGTAGAGCATCGCGATCTTCCGATCCTGCTCCATCTGGACGGCGCTCGTGGGAATCACCCTGACGGTGACCGTGCGATTCCAGATGTCCTGGATACCAACGCTGCCGATGGTCGCCGCCGAGCCTGAGTGCACGGCCAACGCCGCGGCAACGACTTCTCGGAGCTGAATGGTGTGGCACGACACGTAGACGCGGCTCACGGCACGCTTCGCAAAACGCGCTGGCGTCGCCAGGGTGACGAGCGAGCCCGGCGTTCGCCGTTCGCCCGCCACGTCGTCGGGACGTCCGTGGACGACCGCGGGAGCAACGGAACGTGCAGCGCCATCCGAACCGGCGCGCTCGGAGACGAGCCTGTCGACCTGGTCGACAACACGGCCCATCAACTCGACGAGCTCGTGCTGCCCGGCCTGAACGGGAGGACGTTCGTGAGCCTCCGCCGATCGATCGGCCAGCAGGCGAACCGAATCCGTCAACTGGCGCTGGCCCACCGCAAGCGAATCCAGATCCCGTGCGAGAACCGCCACCGTGTGCTGCAACTCGGCGCCGACGGCTGTGAACTTGCTGACTTCGCTCGCGATGGCCTCTTTCTCGCGAGCAGACCGTGCCACTGACGACTCAACGGAGTGAAAGGCGCCTATCAACGTGTCACTGGCCTGATGGTGAACCGCAGAGATCTCGCGAAGCCGCTCGGCCAGCGCAGTCAGACGCTCATGCGCGTCGGCAAATACGCGTGTCAACAACGAGATGTCATCGCGCTGCAGTGGCGGGTTCTCACCGGGCACGTCGGCGCCAACCACCTGCTGCGCGAGCGGAACGTACGAACCCCACAGTTGGCTCAGGGCCGATCCGGCGGCATGGTTGGCGCCCCGCAGAATGAGTGTGCCCAGGACTCCCGCGAGCGTCGTACTGAACGCCGTCCACAGGCCGCTGAAGATCCTCTCGACCGACGTCTCGAGGCCGACCGAGGTGAAGCCGGCGGCGCCGGGTTCGGGCAGGGACGTGACTCCTCTCAGGGACTGAATCAAGCCCGTGACCGTCCCGAGAAGGCCGAGCAGCGTCAGGGACGCTGCGATGACCTGTGGCACACGCAGCCGCCCGGCGAGCATCGAGAACTGGAACTGGAGCAGCGAGCTCAGGTCGCGTGCGGCAGCCGCCTCGCGAAGGAGCGATTGAGCCAGGCCTTCCGTCTCGGGGGATCGACCGTCCCACACTGCAGCCGCCAGGTCCGCTGGAAGGCGCGCGCTCGTCGCCAGTTGGCGCAGCTCGTGTGCAGCCTGACGGAACCTGCGACCCTGGACGAGGTCGTACCAAAGCGCCAGAGCCAGCAGGAGCGCAATGAGGAACAGCAGCGCCGAGACGATCATCGGCCGTCCTCGATCCGGTAGATCAGGCGTAGCTCGACGCGGCGACGGTCGCGGTCGCTCTCGAAACGACCGGGCTCATAGTCGGCCCTTCCGACCGCCGACAGCTTCGTCCTGTCGATCAACCCCTGTTGCTCGAGTACCCGCACTGCCTCGGCGGCCCTGAGGGCGGACAGCCCGAGATTGTCCTGATAGTCGGCGTCGCGCGCGACGGGGCTGCTGTCGGTGTGTCCAACGACCTCGACGGATTGGAGGCGATCCTGAAAGCGGCTCACGACTTCGCCGACGGCCAACACGACACGCCGCCCGCGCGCATCGAGAGCGGCCGACCCCAGCGGAAAGAGAACCGCCTCAGACAGGCCCAGTCTTTGAACCTGCCCTTCCTCCACCACGTTGAGACCCGAGACGCCTTGCTTCCCGAGCGACGCCTCGACCTCGACACGAAGAGCCGCCTGCTGCTCGCGCATCTCGAGCAGTCGCGGCAACCGGCGAATCTGAAACGCCTGGATGGCCGTGGCGAGGATGGTGATCAACAGCAGGCAGAGGACAACGTCAAGCAGGCCCGCGAGTTGACTGGCCCAGTCCCCTTCAAAACCGCCGCTCGAGGCGTGAGGGTCAAATGCCGGCTCAATCATGGCGCGCCGCGCCAACTGTAGCGCAGTCCGGCCGGAGCGGCACACCAGGCGTTCACACGCTCTGCACTTCCGGCCCTCGACAGGGCTCGGTCGCGACGGACGCACGATCCGCGGGGCCTACGGCTGCGGCATCGCCGGCAGCACGGGCGAGGGCTGCGTGCCGCTGATGAAGGCTTCGGTCACTCCCGAATCCAGCGTCACGAAGACGATGTTGCCGGGTGCCTCGAACTGGGGCGGGTCCTTCCGGTCGCCGCGCGTCTCGATGTAGGCGCGCATGAAGTCCATCCAGATCGGCAGCGCCGCCGTGGCGCCGGTCTCGCCGTTGCCGATCGGCTTCTTCTCGTCGTAGCCAACCCAGACGCCGACCGTGAGGTTCGGGTCGAAGCCGACGAACCACGCGTCCGTGTAGTCGTCCACCGTGCCCGTCTTCCCCGCGAGCGGCCAGTCGAGCGCCGCCGCAGCGGCCGCCGTGCCGCGCTGCACGACGCCGCGCAGGAGGTTCGTCATCACGAACGCCGTGTCGGCCCGGATCGACTCGCGCGGCTCGGGGCGGTTCTCCTGCAGCAGATTGCCCTCGCGATCCGAGACGCTCGCCACGGCATACGGCCGCATCCGCAGACCCTGGTTCGGGAACGCCGAGTAGGCGCTCGTCACCTCCACGAGCGTCGCTTCGGCGGCGCCGAGCGCCAGCGAGAGATACGGCGGATAGTCCTTGGGGAAGCCGAAGCGGGTCGCGTAGGTCAGCACGTTCTGCGGTCCCAGCTCGTGCATCGCCTTGACCGCCGGAATGTTCCGCGACTGCTCGAGGGCGCGGCGCAGCGTGACGGGCCCCTCGAACTTGCGGTCGTAGTTCTGCGGCTCGTACGGGGGCTGGCCGGCGCCCGCGTCGAATGCCGTCGGCTCGTCGATGAAGACGGAGACGGGCGTGAACCCGCGATCCACCGCCGCCGTGAAGACGATCGGCTTGAACGCCGATCCCACCTGCCGCTTCGCTTGCGTGGCGCGGTTGAACTTGCTGCGCGCGAAGCTGAAGCCGCCGACCATCGCCCGGATTTGCCCGCTCCGGTTGTCGATGGCCAGGAGCGCCCCCTCGAGGATCGGGGGCTGCTCGAGGACCACCTCGTCGATGACCGCGGCCGAGATCTTCGTCACCCGCACCTCGATCAGATCGCCCGGCTTGAAGAGCTGCGCCGCCGACGTGCGCCGCGTCCACGCGAACGCGGGCCGCGCCAGCTCGGCCTCGTGCGTCCCGATCCGGACTCGTGCCACGCCGTCCTGCACGCCCATGACGAGAGCGGGCACGATGTCGCCCTGGAGGATCGGCTGCCTCCACCGGTCCGTGCTGAAGCGCTCGAGCGTGTGCCCTTCGGCGAGCACGTTCCGCTCGGGGCGGCGATACCCGCTCCTCCGCTTGTCGAGCCGGCGCAGGCCCCGGTCGACGGCGTCGTTCGCGAACGCCTGCAGCTCGGCGTCGAGCGTGGTCTGCACCGCCAGCCCCGCCTCGTAGAGCGCCTTCGCCCCGTACTCCGCCTCGAGCCCCTTGCGGATCTCTTCGACGAAGTACGGCGCGATCGATCGCTCGGGTGTCGGCTGCCCGAGCAGGACGAGCGGGCGAGCGGCCATCTCGCCGGCCTCGTCCTTCGTCACGTACCCCTCGTCCGCCATCCGCTGCAGCACGTAGTTCCGCCGCATCAGCGTCCGTTTCGGATCCACGAACGGGCTGAGGCGCTCGGGCGCCTGGATGATCGCCGCGATCGTCGCGGCCTCCTCCACCTCGAGGTCCCGTGCCGGCTTGTCGAAGTACAGCCGCGACGCCGCCTCGACGCCGTACGCGCCGTGGCCGAAGTAGATCTGGTTCGCGTAGAACGCGAAGATCTCGCGCTTGGTATAGCGCTTCTCGATCTGGATGGCGAGGATCGCCTCCTTGATCTTCCGCTCCACGGTCTTGTCGAACCCGATCGGAAAGAGATTCCGCGCCAGTTGCTGCGTGATCGTGCTGGCGCCCGCCATCTCCCCCTTGATCACGTCGTTGATGAGCGTGATGACGATGCGCGTCACGCTGAGGCCGAAGTGCCGATCGAAGCCGCCATCCTCGGTGGCGACGATCGCCTGCCGGAGCGCCGGCGCGATCTGGTCGTAGCCGACGACGAGGCGGCGCTCCGTGGCGAACTCGCCGATCACCCGGCCGTCACGGGCGAAGAGGCGCGTGATGGTGTTCGGGCGGTAGTCGTCGAGCGCGCTGATCTGCGGGAGGTCGTCGCTGAAGGCGAAGAGCACGCCGCTCAGCGTGCCGAGCAGCGCCGTCACGACGAAGAGCGCCACCAGGCCGGCCTGCCGGGCCACCGTGGCAATCAGCCGGCTGCGCGGGGCCCCAGCCGGCGGTTCGAGCCCGTCCTCTTCCTCGTCCATTGACGCCCTTCATTGTATCTGACCTGGAATGAAAGACTTAGGCTTCTGGTGGCGGTCCGATTGTTGACAATAACCCACTCACATTTGATAATAAGAACGTCCTAAAACGGCGCCGTGCATCTGCGCCCCACCGAAGGAAACGACGCACATGAGCAAAATTATCGGGATCGACCTCGGCACCACCAACTCGGTGGTGGCAGTCATGGAGGGCGGTGAGCCCGTCGTCATCACGAACCCCGAGGGCAGCCGGCTGACCCCGTCCGTTGTGGCCTTCACGAAGACCGGCGAGCGGCTGGTCGGCCAGGTCGCCAAGCGGCAGGCGGTCACCAACCCCGAGAACACCATCTTCTCGATCAAGCGGTTCATGGGGCGGCGCTACGACGAAGTGACGGAAGAAATGAAGATGGTGCCGTACACGGTGGTGAAAGCGCCGAACGGCGACGTGCGGGTGAAGATTCTCGACAAGGAATACGCGCCGCCCGAGATCTCCGCGATGATCCTGCAGAAGCTGAAGCAGGCGGCCGACGAGTATCTGGGCCAGCCCGTGACGCGAGCGGTCATCACGGTCCCGGCCTACTTCAACGACGCGCAGCGGCAGGCCACCAAGGAGGCGGGCAAGATCGCCGGCCTCGAGGTGCTGCGCATCGTCAACGAGCCGACGGCAGCGGCGCTGGCCTACGGCCTGGACAAGAAAAAGGACGAGACAATCGCCGTGTACGACTTCGGCGGCGGCACGTTCGACATCTCGATCCTCGAGGTGGGGGAGGGAGTCGTCGAGGTCAAGGCGACCAACGGCGACACGCACCTCGGCGGCGACAACCTCGACCAGCGCATCGTCGACTGGATAGTTGGGGAATTCAGGAAGAGCCACCCCGGTATCGATCTTTCGAAGGATCGGATGGCGCTGCAGCGCCTGCGCGAGGCGGCGGAGAAAGCAAAGATGGAGCTCTCCACCGTGATGGAGACCGACATCAACCTGCCGTTCATCACGGCCGACGCGAGCGGGCCGCAACACCTTCAGGAGAAGCTCACGCGGGCGAACTTCGAGCGCTTGGTCGAAGACCTGCTGCAGAAGACGGTGGGCCCCACGAAGCAGGCGCTGACCGACGCGGGCGTCGACCGCTCGAAGATCGACGAGGTGGTGCTCGTCGGCGGCTCGACGCGCATCCCGCGCGTGCAGCAGATCGTGAAGGAGCTCTTCGGCAAGGAGCCGCACAAGGGCGTGAACCCGGACGAGGTGGTGGCGGTCGGCGCGGCCATCCAGGCGGGCGTGCTCGGGGGAGAGGTCAAGGACCTGCTGCTGCTCGACGTGACACCGCTGTCACTCGGCATCGAGACGCTCGGCGGCGTGATGACGACGCTGATTCCGCGGAATACGACGATTCCGACCCGCAAGAGCGAGATCTTCTCGACGGCCGCCGACAGCCAGACGAGCGTCGAGGTGCACGTGCTCCAGGGCGAACGGCCGCTGGCGCGCGACAACCGCACGCTCGGCCGCTTCCAGCTCATCGGCATCCCACCGGCGCCCCGAGGCGTCCCGCAAGTCGAGGTCACCTTCGACATCGACGCCAACGGCATCGTCAACGTGTCGGCGAAAGACCTCGGGACGGGCAAGGAGCAGAAGATCACCATCACCGCGTCGAGCGGCCTGAGCAAGGACGAGGTCGACCGGATGATGAAGGACGCCGAGTCGCACGCCGAAGAGGACCGGAAGCGGCGCGAAGAGATCGAAACGCGCAACCGCGCCGATCAGGCGGTGTACGCGGCGGAGAAGATGATCCAGGAGACGGGCGACAAGCTCGGCTCGAGCGACAAGGCGGCCGTCGAGACGGCCATCGAGGAGCTGAAGAAGGCCGTGAATACCAACGACGCGGCGGCGATGACGCGCGCGATGGAGCAGCTCACGCAGGCGCAGCACAAGGCGGCCGAGGCGCTGTACAAGCAGGCCGGCGCGGCGGCGTCGGGCGCGGGAAGCCCGGAGGGTCCGGCCGGTGCCGGCGCCGGTGCGGGCGGTTCCGCCGGCTCGAGCTCGGCGGCGCAAGGCGACGTCATCGATGCCGAGGTGGTGGACGAAGAGAAGAAGTAAGGGCGAATGGATCTGTACGTCATCCTCGGTCTGACCCATGGGGCGAGC
>JBOGIW010000030.1:0-11886 GCA_050748045.1 Vicinamibacterales bacterium
ACGCGGCGCTGGCCCGCGCGCGCGCCCGCTTCACCATCGAGACGATGGTGGCGGCCATCTCGGCCGCTTACGTGGACCTGAGGGCGATGCCGAAGTGGTCGCGGAGCGCGTCGACATAGTCACGTTCGTCCGGGAGCTCACGCTCCTGCCGCCCCGCCGCTTCCGTGGAAATCAGCCGCGTCCCGCTGAGCGTGACGCGCCCGTCCAGCGTGGCCCGCGAGCAGATCCGCCGCCGGGTGAAGGGCGAATCCGGCGACGTCTGGTGGTACCGGCACATCTCCGCGTAATCCGCGTACTCGTGGCGCTCGAGCAGGCACCGATACTGGGCTCGCCATTCCGCATCGCCGATGCGCTGCATCACGACGAAATAGTCGCCCTGGCGGTCCATCCGGTAGGCGCGATCGCCCTGCGTCTGCACGGCGCCGGCATCGAGGCGCAGCGGCTCCAGGAAGGAATCGCCGAAACCGACGTCCGCCAGCCAGCGATCCTTCAGCGTGACACAGAGCGCCATGTGATCGAACGGGGGGCCGTACTCTCCGCGCGCGTTCATCACCTCAGCCGCAAGCATCGTCACGTCGAAGCCGAGCCGGCGCAGGAGCGAGGCAAACAGGCCGTTCAGCTCGTAGCAGAACCCGCCGCGACGCCGCGTGACCACTTTCTCGAAGAGGGCCTCGTCTTCCAGAACGATCGGCTCGCCCGTGTGGATGCTGAGGTTCTCGAAGGGAATCGCGCGCAGGTGGGCTGTCTGCAGGCGGCGCAGCGCCTCGGCCGTGGGCGCGAGCGGCCCCTGGTACGTGATGCGTGCGAGATAGGCGGCCACATCCACACGTCGCTCCCATTCATCGGCTACGCCGCCAACATCACGAGCCGCGACACGGCGGCGTCCACGTGAACCGCCGTGGTGTCGACGAGGGGGCAGGCGGCCAGCACCCCGCGCAGGATCAGGGGCAGCTCCGTTCCGCCGAGCAGCACCGCCTGGATACCATCGCGTTGGCGCATGCGGGCAATCAGCGCGAGGAGCGCGGCGCGCGTGTCGGGAAGAAATGCGCCGTGAACCAGCTCGGTCATGTACGCGTGGTGCACGTATTCCTGCTCGTCCGCGGCCGGCGCCATCACCTCGATGCCGGATCGTGCAAACACGGCCGGATAGAAGCCTGCCCCCATCGTGAAGCGCGTGCCCAGGAGCCCGACGCGAGTGTAACCCGCTCTGGCGGCGGCGGTGCACGCCGCCTCCACGATACTGATGAGCGGAAGCGGAGACCTCGGCTGCAGGTCGTCGAACACGAGGTGCGGCGTATTCGACGCAAGCAGCGCGAAGTCCGCGCCCGCCGCGTGAAGGCGCTCGAGCTCGCCGACCAGGTAGTCGGTGAGGTCGCGGAGCCGGCCGGCCTCGACCAGGCGGAGGAGCGTGGTCAGATCGATGCTGTTGATGACGATGCCGGGATAGCGGTCGTCGCCGAGTTGTTCCCGGTACCTCGCGATGATTCGCTGGTAATAGTCGACGGTCGACCCCGGTGCGATGCCGCCGATCAGGCCGAGGATGGACATGGTGAGGATCGTACGGCGGACACGTCACGTCTTGTCAGTCCGGCAATCAGCGGTGCCGCGCGCCGCTGCGAACGCCACCGGACTGGCGTCGTTCAGAGCGGCTGGGCTCTTCCTCGTCCCCGTCGCCCGCCGCCCCGCGGGCGGCACACGCCTCGCAGCGGACACTGCGTGTCCTTCTGCCGCCGTCCGTACCCGCAGGCATTCATCATCCCGATGTGACAGAGCGAGAAGTCGTAGCGCACCGGATCGGCCGGATCGATCGCGCGGAGCGACGCGGTGATCTCCGACGCCATCCGCCATCCGGGGCTTGCGTACCTCGTCAGCCGCAGGCAGCGGGCGACGCGGATCACGTGCGTGTCGAGCGGGACGACCAGCCGCGACGGCGACACCTCGGTCCAGGCCCCGAGATCGATCGCGTCCTTCCGCACCATCCATCGGAGGAACAGGTTGAGGCGCTTGCACGCGCTCCCCGCCGACGGTCGCGGGAAGAAGTAGCACACGCCAGGGCCGCTCCTCCCCGGGGTCCGGCGCAGGCCTCGGCCCGCGGTGTAGACGGCACGCAGATCGGTCTCCATCGCGCGCCGCGAAAAGGCATCGAGCCCGGGTCCCACGTCGGGCGCGGCCGGGTCGTCATTCTCGAGGAAAAACCGCTCGATCGACCCGGACTCCACGAGCATCCGCTGCAAGATGACCATCAGGGCCGCCAGGTCGACGCCGCGGATCCAGCGGTGGACCAGCGGCCCAAGGGCCGGCGCGTCGCGCGCGGGATCGAAGGCGCGCACGAATGCGGCAGGCGCCCCTCCCATGACCTTCAGCAGGGCCTCGATCGACTGGAGCACGCTGGCCACGCGCCCGAAGGCCAGCGCCGCCGCGCAGAAGCCCGCGACTTCACGATCCGCGCGCGAGCGGAACCGCCGGACGATGTGAACGGGATCGGTCGCTGACTCGACGTGATCGAACGTCCGGTACAGACCCTCGAGCGGGCCGCGGATCAGAACGAGCTGACGGGCACGCCCGACTGGCACAGCGGACACGATTCGGCCTTGTAGTTCTCGGGCGCCCGGTACTCGGCCAGCGCGACGTTCGGCACGTCCAGCTCCACGTTCGCCTCGAGCCGGTCGTAGATCTCGCAGGTGGCGAGCACCGTGCCGCCGGCGTCGCGGACGAGCGCCGCGCACTCGGCGAAGGTCTGCCCGGTGTTGCGGACGTCGTCGGCGAGGAGGACCCGCCGGCCGGCCACGTGCCTGCGGTAGAAGCGGCTCAGCGCGTGGCCTCCGCGCCCGTCGCCGCCGAACGGCGCGAACATCGTCGGCGGGCGCCGCAGGTCGCGCCTGCTGTCGAGGAGCCCTGCGATGGTGTGCGCCAGCAGCGCGCCGCCGGTCACGGGACCGGCCACGGCTTCCGCGTTCTCCACGATCGACGCCGGCAGGATGTCGAGCAGGTCCTGCGCGAACCGCCAGATGGTCGACGGGTAGCGGAAGAGCTGATGTGGATTGAGGTAGACGCGCCCATGGTAGCCGTTGCCGAAGTCGAAGTGCCCGTTGAGCATCAGCACCTCGTACTGCTGCAGGTCCCGGAGGGCCTTCTCCCTGATCTCGTCGTTCCGCGTCATCTGCATCATCGTGTGCCCGCACGAGCGCCGCCCTCGCGCTTAGAAGCCCTGCGCCACGACGTCGTCGTTCATGTAGAACGTCCGTCCGCCGACGATCGTCGCCGCCACGCCGCCACGGAGCTCCCATCCGTCGAAGGGCGTATTCTTCGAGCGGCAGCGCATCCGGGCCGCCTCGATGCGAACCGGGAGATCCGGGGCCAGGATCGTGACGTCCGCGGGAGCGCCCTCCGACAACGTGCCGCCCGGGACGCGCAGGATCCGCGCGGGATTCACCGACAGCAGCTCGACCAGCCGCGACAACCGGATCACCCCGGTGTGCACGAGCCGATCGAGCGCGAGCGCCACGGCGGTCTCGAGGCCGACGATGCCGAACGGGGCGCGGTCGAACTCCACCTTCTTCTCGTCGTAGTGGTGCGGCGCGTGGTCCGTGGCGATGACGTCCACGGTGCCGTCCGCGAGGCCCTGCAGGATCGCATCGCGATCGACCGCCTCGCGCAGCGGCGGGTTCATCTTGACGTTCGTGTCGTACGCCACCGGCGACGCCAGCGCGTCGTCGGTGAGCGTGAAGTGGTGCGGCGTGACCTCGCACGTGACCTTGACACCGGCCTCCTTGCCCTTGCGCACGGCGCGGACCGACGCGCGGGCGCTCATGTGCGCGATGTGCACGGCCGCGCCGGTTATCTCGCTGCACAGCACGTCGCGCTCGACCATGATGGCTTCCGCGGCGCCGGGGATGCCGCGCAGGCCCAGCGTGGCCGCCTGGTAGCCTTCGTGCGCCACGCCGTCCCCCGTGAGCGACTGGTCCTCGCAATGATCGATCACCGGCATGCCGAACATCGCCGCGTACTCCAGCGCGCGGCGCATCAGCAGCGCCGTCGCCACCGGCCGCCCGTCGTCGGAGAGCGCGACGCATCCCGCCGCTTTCAGCTCCGCGATGTCCGACAGCAGCTCGCCTCTCGAGCCCCGCGACACGGCGCCGATCGGGTACACCCGCGCAAGACCCGCCTCCCGTGCCTTGTTGACGATGTAGGTGGTGACGTTCGCGTCGTCGTTGATCGGATCGGTGTTCGGCATGCACGCCACGGCGGTGAAGCCGCCCGCCACGGCGGAGGCGGTCCCGGTGGCCACGGTCTCCTTGTGCTCCTGGCCCGGTTCGCGCAGGTGGACGTGCATGTCGATGAAGCCCGGGCAGACAATGAGCCCCGCCGGGATCTCGGTGACCTCGGCGCCCTCCGCCGGGAGGTCGCGGGCCACGCGTGCGATGCGCCCGCCGTCGATCAACACGTCGAGGACGCCGTCGATCCCGTTCGCGGGATCCACCACCCGCCCTCCCTTAAGCAGCCGTTTCATTGTCCGCTCCGCCCGCCAGCAAGTACAGGACAGCCATCCGGACGGCGACGCCGTTGGCCACCTGGTCGAGAATAACCGAGTAGGCGCCGTCCGCCACCTCCGACGCAATCTCGACGCCACGATTCATCGGCCCCGGGTGCATGATGATCACGTCTTCCCTGGCGCGGCGCACGCGTTCCTCGGTCATCCCGAAGACGTGGAAGTACTCGCGCAGCGACGGGAAGAAGGCGCCCTCCATCCGCTCGAGCTGGATGCGCAGCATCATGATCACGTCGGCGCCGTCCACGGCCTCGTCGACGCGGGTCGTGGCCTTCACGCCGAAGCGCCTGATGTCGGGCGGCATCAGCGTGGGCGGGCCGCACACCCACACCTCCGCCCCCAGCCTGGTGAGCAGGTGAATGTTGGAGCGGAGCACCCGGCTGTGCAGCAGATCCCCGACGATGGCGACCTTCAGGCCGGAGACCTGGTGCTTGCGCTCGCGAATCGTGAAGGCATCGAGCAGCGCCTGCGTCGGGTGCTCGTGCATCCCGTCGCCGGCATTGATGATCGCCGACCGGCAGATGCGCGACAGGAAGTGACACGCGCCGGACGCCGCGTGGCGCAGCACGATCATGTCGGGCTGCATCGCCTCGATGTTCAGCGCCGTGTCGGCGAGCGTCTCGCCCTTGACGACGCTGGAGGAGGCGACGGCGATGCTCAGCGTATCGGCGCTCAGCCGCTTTTCGGCAATCTCGAACGACGTCCGCGTGCGCGTGCTCGGCTCGAAGAAGAGGTTCACGACGGTCTTGCCGCGGAGCGCCGGCACCTTCTTGATGGGCCGGGACGCGATCTCCTTCATGGCCTCGGCGGTGTCGAGAATCAGGAGGATCTCCTCGGGCGACAGGTCGGCGATGCCGAGCAGATCCTTGCTGCGGAGGGCCGTGATCGCAGGCGGCGCGTCGGTGGCGGCGTTCATGCTCCCTCCTGCTGCAGGATGACCTCGTCGGTCCCGTCGATCTCCTGAAGCCTCACCTGCACGCTCTCGCTGAGCGAGGTCGGCAGGTTCTTCCCGACATAGTCGGCCTTGATCGGCAGTTCCCGGTGCCCACGATCCACGAGACAGATGAGTTGAATCGCCTTCGGCCGGCCGAAGTCGATGAGCGCGTCGAGCGCGGCGCGGATGGTCCGGCCGGTGTACAGCACGTCGTCGACGAGAATGATCGTGCGCTCGTCGATGGAGAAGGTGATCTCCGTCCGGCGGACGACCGGCTGCGGGCCGACGGCGTGCCGCATCAGGTCGTCCCGATACAGGGTGATGTCGAGGGCGCCGGTCGGCACCTCGTCGCCGGTAATCTCCTTGAGCGTCCGCGCCAGACGGCGCGCGAGCGGCACGCCGCGCGTGCGGATGCCGACGAGGGCGAGGCCATCGACGCCCTTGTTCCGCTCGACGATTTCGTGGGCGATGCGCGTGAGGGTCCTGGCGATGCGATCCGCATCCATGATTACCGGCATGCGGACGCTCGTTTTCCGGAGGACGGTGAAGGACGCATGACGCACCTCTTCGCGGGCTCTCAGGCCCGCAGTTAAAGAGTTCTCAGGAGTATACTCGAAAAGATGCTCGTGGACATCGAGGCGAGGGTCATTCGCAACACGCGCCTCTCCAGGGACTACAACGTCGTCGAGCTCGCCGCCCCCGAGGTCGCCACCGCCACCCAGCCCGGGCAATTCGTCATGGTCAAGCCGGGGCGCGGCGCCGATCCGCTCCTGCGCCGGCCGTTCTCCGTCTTCGAGATCCTGTATGACAACCGCGCGCAGATCGTCGGGCTCTCGCTCCTCAGCAAGCGAATCGGCCCGACGACCTCAATGCTCTACGATCTCGTGGAGGGCGACGTGGTGGCCTGCCTCGGGCCGCTCGGGCGATCATTCGAGCTGGTGGACCCGCCCACCGAAGCCTGGATGGCGGCCGGGGGCGTCGGCCTGGCCCCGTTCGCCACGCTGACGATGGCGCTCCGGGCGCACGGGACGCCGATGACGCTGTTCTACGGGGCGCGCTCGGGCGCGGAGCTCTTCTATGCCGACTGGTTCGAGCAGCCCAACCTGCGGCTGGTCTATGCCACGGAGGACGGCAGCCGCGGCGAACGCGGTCGCATCACCGTCCCGCTCGAGCGCGAGCTGCAGGCGGCCGGCGCGCGCGACCTCGTGATCTACGCCTGCGGCCCCGAGCCGATGCTCAAAGCCGTCGCGTCCCTCGCCGAGCGCTACGGCCGGCCGTCGCAGGTGTCGGTCGAGCGCGTGATGGGATGCGGCATGGGCGGCTGCTACAGTTGCGTCATTTCCGTGCGCGACGGCCGGGGTGGCCATCAGTACGTGCGTTCGTGCCTCAGCGGGCCGGTCTTCGCCGGCGCCGAGATCGCCTGGGACTGAGGCCGTGCCCGACCTCTCGGTTCAGATCGGCTCGCTCCACCTGGCCAATCCACTGATTGCGGCCAGCGGCTGCTTCGGCTACGGCGTCGAGTACGCGAAGGCGGTAGACCTGTCAACACTCGGAGGGGTCGCCGTCAAGGGCCTCTTCCTCGCCGAACGCGAGGGACATCCCCCGGAGCGGATCGTCGAGACGCCGGCCGGCATGCTCAACGCCATCGGGCTCCAGGGCATCGGCGTCCACCGGTTCGTCCGTGAAAAGCTGCCCGAGCTGCGCGCGCTCGGCGCGACGGTGATCGTGAACATCTGCGGCAGCACGATCGACGAGTACGTCGAGCTGGCGCGGATCCTGACCGATGCCGAGGGCGTCGCGGCGCTCGAGCTGAACATCTCGTGCCCGAACATCAAGGAAGGCGGCATCACCTTCGGCTGCAGCCTGCCGGGCACGTTCGATGTCGTGAGCGCCGTCCGCAGGGCCACGCCGCTTCCCGTCATCCCGAAGCTCACGCCGAACGTCACCGACGTGGCCAGCTTCGCACGCCGGGCGGAGGAGGCCGGCGCCGACGCCGTGTCGCTGGTCAACACGTTCCTCGCGATGGCGATCGACATCGAGACGCGGCGGCCGCGCCTGTCGAACATCGTCGGCGGCCTGAGCGGGCCGGCCATCAGGCCGATCGCCGTGCGGATGGTGTACGAGTGCCGCCGGGCGGTGCGGATCCCGATCATCGGCATGGGCGGCATCGCCACGGCCTCCGACGCGATCGAGTTCCTCATCGCGGGCGCGAACGCGGTGCAGGTGGGCACCGCGAACTTCGTCGACCCGTTCATCTGGGGAAAGCTGCTCTCGGGCATCACGGCCTACATGGAGCGGCACAACGTGGCGCGCCTCGCCGACCTGGTCGGCACCATCGATACCAGCTCGCGCGAGAAACAGTGGATCAGCTCCTAGTCGCGCTCGATGTCGAGACCGGCGCGGTTTACGAGGCACCCTCATTCTGCTACCGTTAGCCACCACATGTCGCTCTCGTCGGCTGCCAGGAAGACTCACGGCGCCTTCTATACGCCGGAAGATGTCGCTGAATTCCTGACTCGCTGGGCTATTCGCACGCCAGGCGACTCCATTCTTGACCCTTCTGCTGGCGACGGCGTCTTTCTCGCAGCGGCGGGCCGGATTCTGCCGACACCCTCCAAGAATCACGTCCGGGGAATCGAAGTGCTTGAGACCACGTGCCGTCAAACGACGGCGCGGTTGGAAGAGCTCGGTGTCGCATGCGAGCTTCGCTGCGCCGACTTTTTTGACGTGACGCCCAGGCAGCACGGAATGGTTGACGCGGTCGTGGGCAACCCGCCCTTTATTCGTTACCATCGCTTCACTGGCGACTCGCGGATGCGAGCTCTATCCCGCGCTCGAGAGGCTGGAGTCGCCATCTCGGCGCTCACGAGCTCGTGGGCACCGTTCCTCGTGCACGCCATTACATTCATTCGTCACGGAGGCCGTCTGGCCGTTGTGGCACCGGGGGAGCTGGCGCACGCGGCGTACGCCGTGCCGGTCCTGCAATTTCTCTGCGAATCCTTCAGAAGCATCGAGATCGTCGCGTTCGACCGGCGGGTGTTTGCCGAGCTCGGCGAAGACACGGTCCTGGTGCTCGCCGACGGCAAGGGGCAGCCACTAAGACACTTCAAGCTGCACCGTCTTCAGGATGCCAGCGAGCTGCCGATGGCGCAGTTGGAGGCAGGCGTCGTTCTTGACGCTCCGGCGGTTGCCGCGGGAGCGGTGCGGATGCTGGAGTACTTGCTTCCAAAAGCCACGCGCGAGCTGTATTCAGCGCTACGATCGCACGCCCGCGTCTCGACGCTCGGCGCCCTCGCCACCGTCGGAATCGGTTACGTCACGGGCGCAAATGACTTCTTTCATCTGTCCACCAATCGGGCAAAGCAGCTTGATCTTCCGCGCCAATATCTTGCCGAGGCGGTGCGAAGCGGTAGCGATCTCAGGGGTACCATCTTCAAGGTGCGCGATTGGCGAGCGCTCGCGGACGCTGACGGTCCGAATCTGCTACTGCTGGTTCCGCCCGTCGCACAACACTTACCGCCCGCCTTGGAGCGATATTTCGCCACGGGGGTCAGGCAAGGGATCCATCGACGCTATAAGTGCCGCGTGAGAAGTCCGTGGTACTCGGTGCCACACGTGCGAGTTGGCGACGCGTTTCTCACGTACATGAGCGGAGCCGAGCCGAGGTTCGTCGTCAACGCAGCGCGCGTCCGCGCTCCGAATACCCTGCATGTCGTGCGACTCAAGGCGCGTGCGCCAGTCTCAGCGCGGTCTGTTGCCACATCATGGCGGTCAAGCCTGTCGGCTCTCAGTTGCGAATTGGAAGGCCATAGTCTGGGCGGCGGAATGCTGAAGCTCGAGCCTAGCGAGGCGGAACGGGTTCTGATTGCGCGCGTGACCTCCCTGCGTGAGCTCCGAGACGAGGTCGATCGCCTGGTCCGGACAGGCGAGCCACAGTCGCGGGAAGCGACTCGCCTGGTTGACGGGCTCACTCGCAACGAGCTCGGACTGTCTCGATCCGACATGTTGAGACTGCAGGAGGGTGTTCAGTTTCTGCGTCATCGGAGAGCGAATCGATAATGGCTTTGCGAGACGCGGTGATAAGCGCTGGTGTGATTCCGCCGGATTCGGCGCCGCAGCCAACCAAGAAAAGGTACTCGGAAGAGCTTTCCAACTACTTGGCAATCGAAGTAGCAGACTCTCTCCGAGGCCTCGGCTTCGCATCGATCAAACCTGAGCGCCGCACCATCACGTCCGGAAAGCGAGCGGGCAGCATCGAGATCAAGAAGGAAAAGGAGTTCCAGGGAGGACTCGGCCCAAAGCGCGTGGACGTGTCGTTCTCTGATGACCGCCATGGCCTCCTGCTGGCGCTTTCGATCAAGACCCTGAATTTCCCGAGCTTTCCGCCGCTCCGTGGCACGTCACCTCCAAAGCCCGACTTCTCAAAACCTAACTTCTCGAAGAACGTGAAGAATCGCTTTGGGGACCTCACCACGGAATCGATCACTCTTCACATGCGGTTCCCGTTCGCCGTCGTAGGCTGCCTGTACGTGATGCCGGAACGCTCGCACACGGAGAAAGGCCGGAACATGCGAATCTCGACGTTTGAGAGAGCCAGCCTCCTGTACGCAACGATTTCAGGCAGGCGGGTTTATGGAGATCCAGCCGAGAGATTCGAAGACGTCACATTGATGCTTTACAGGCCCCTCGCGTCGGCCGACAGAACTCAGGACGTTCGGGTGAAGCTGTTCAGTGCCGGCCCAGTTGGAGACCCGCTCGAAGAGAACGGCTACTTCCTGCGGCTTCGCGAGCTCTACAACGAGCGGAACCCTCATGCAATGATCGGTGAAGACGCAGATGAGGGCGACGTCGACTTCGAGGACGTTGAAGCCGACGAACTGTAGTCGGGATTCACCGACTGGGTCACGGAGCCGTGACGAAGTCCAGCTCGCGCGAGAAACAGTGGATCAGCTCCTAGTCGCGCTCGATGTCGAGACCGGCGCCCGCGCGCTGCAGCTCGCCGCGGCCGTGAGAGACAGCGCCGGCGGCGTCAAAGTCGGGAAGCGCCTGTTCACCCTCGAGGGACCGGCCCTCGTGCGCCGGCTCGTCGATGCGGGGCACCGCGTGTTCCTGGATCTCAAGTTCCACGACATCCCGAACACCGTGGCGCAGGCGGTGGACGCGGCGGTCCAGACGGGCGCGTGGATGATCAACGTCCATGCCTCCGGAGGGCTCATGATGATGCAGGCGGCGGCCCGGGCGGGCCGCGACGGCGCTCTGCGCCTGGGCCGCCCCCGGCCACTGGTCGTCGCCGTCACGGTGCTGACCAGCATGGACGACGAGACGCTTCGGCAGGTCGGCATCGCACGTCCGCTGCTCGACCAGGTGCTTGCGCTGGCCCGGCTCGCCCAGGACGCCGGCCTCGACGGCGTCGTCGCGTCGCCGCAGGAGACCGCGGCCATCCGGCGGACGTGCGGACCGCAGTTCACCATCGTCACGCCGGGCATCCGCGGCGCGTCGGCAAGCGTCACGAAGGATGATCAAGCCCGCACCATGGGGCCCGCCGACGCCATCCGCTCCGGCGCCAGCTACATCGTCGTCGGACGGCCGATCATCGCCGCCCCCGACCCGCGCGCCGCCGCGGAGGCCATCGCGGCCGACATGGCTGCACTGTGACGCATTCGGAATTCGATTCGTGATTCCGACTACCATTCAGAATACAGAATGGGAATCCAGACTGACCGTGACATCGCCCGGCTTACCGTCTACTCGAAGCCAGGCTGCCACCTGTGCGACGAGATGAAGCGCGTCATCGACGCGGTGGCGGCGCGCGTGCCGCTGACGGTCGAGATCGTGGACATCTCGACGGACCCGACGCTCACCGAGCGCTACGGGATCGAGATTCCGGTGCTCCTGATCGATGGGAAAAAGGCGGCGAAATACCGCGTGAGCGAGAAGGAGCTGGAAGACAGGCTCAGCAGGCCGCGCGGGCCGGCCTGAAAGGCCGGCCCATCACGGATGACGGATCGCGGACCGCGGTCACGGATGGCGGATCGCGTTCGCGTTACTTGGCAGTGAGAATGAACGTCCCGCGGCGATTCTGCGCCCAGCAGCCCTCGTTCTCATCCGTACACACGGGGCTCTCCTCCCCCCTGGTGACGCTGGTCATGCGTTCGCCCGTGATGCCGAGGCTCGTGAGGTACTCTTTCACCGCGTTGGCGCGACGCTCGCCCAGGGAGAGGTTGTACTCGTTCGTGCCACGCGAATCGGCGTGGCCTTCGACGGTCACGCGCGTCGACGACCAGCGCTTCAACCACTCCGCGTTCTTCTCGAGCGTGGCGCGATCCTCCTCGTCCAGCGTCGACATGTCGTAATCGAAGCGAACGTCGGCGAGCGGACGCTCGCGATTGAGCTCGTCGAGTGA
>JBOGIW010000031.1:0-7252 GCA_050748045.1 Vicinamibacterales bacterium
CCAGCGTTCATCGCCAAGGAGTGGAAGAAAGTCGCGTGAGGAGGTAGAGTCGTCAACCGTTCAGCAGGTTGGTTACGCCACCCCTGCCAATTTCCACAAGATTCGGGACGGGTCCTGTCGCGAGGCGTCACGTCACTACAGTGACGTGTTGCGCCATGCGGCCGCGACCTACGGAGAGTCCTTCGCTTTCATTAGGGTCGCCTTCCCGCTAGAGACCGAGTGCAACCCTCTCGCACGCATTCGTCAGCCCCACGACGCTGCATGTGAGGCTGCTGCAGCGGTTCGACTTGCGAGATTGGAATGTCCTGGACTGGAGCAGGCAGTCGTCGACTGGCTTTGGCAACACCAGTCCGAGCTGACGCCCGACTTTGTGTTCGATCAACTTGACGTGGAATTCGGGCTGGACGTGCGACGCCGCTACAAGGAGCTGCTTCCTGACATCATCAAGGACGCCACCGACGCCCACCGACTCAACGTGAATGGCACACCCACATTCTTTCTGAACGGCCGACGCCTCCCGCTGTTAGAGGCACGCGCGATGACCATGGCTATTGCGGCAGAGGTTCGGCACATCGGGCGGAAATAGCTATGGGAGCCGTGGGGGAGCCACATAAGCGACACGGTGCGGCTGGAGCCTCCCATGCTGGTTTTTTGCCAGCGGCTTCGGCACTCGGACCAGCCGGGGCTCAAGACGGTGCATCCATGGAGACGCTGATGCCGCAGACGGGCAGTGACACTGCTTCAAACCGCCGGTCGGTCTGGCGGTCCTCGCCGAGATCCTGGTGCTCGACGGCATGAGCGTTTGTAGCAGGGGAAACACGCGCTCCGCATTCGAATAGCGGTACTGCCTCACGCCGTTCATGAACGAAGCCGCCCCCCCGGCCCCTTCGTTGCCGCCGGAGGCGGCGCCGGCGTAGAGTCCCCGCTCTCGCCGCTCCGGCACTGCGGAGCGCGCATCGCTGAGAGTCGACTGCGGAGAACGGACCGCGGTCTTCGATATCGATCACCTCGACGGCCTACCCCTCAATTGCCCCGACTTGAACGGGGTAGTCCATTGGACTACACTAGGAAGTCCGTTCGTGCTTACGATCGTCGAGACGCCGGAATTCATTGCCAACGCCAAAACGCTCATGTCCGAGCCGGAGCGGGAAGACTTGATCGGCTATCTGGCCCGAGAGCCAGAGGCCGGAGCGCTGATTCCAGGGACCGGCGGCGTTCGCAAATTACGGTGGGGTCTGAGTGGACGCGGCAAGCGGGGTGGCGCCCGCGTCATCTACTTCTTTCACAGCGCTCGAATGCCGCTGTTCCTGTTGACCGTGTTTGCGAAGAACCAGCGAGCGGACTTGTCGCAGGCCGAACGGAATGGCCTTCAAAAACTGACCAGGCAGCTCACGGAGAGCTACAGGAGGTCACGGCGATGAGCAAGGCGGGACACAGTATTCGCCGGGGGCTCGAGCAAGCCATTCACTACGCCGGCTCAACGAAGGCGCCGCGGACGTTCCGCGTCCATGTGCCGCCTCACGTCGATGTCAGGGCCATCAGGACGAAGCTCGGATTGACGCAGGAAGCCTTTGCGGCCAGGTTCGGTTTCAGTATCAACACGCTGCGTCACTGGGAGCAGGGAAAGCGCGACCCCGAGGGGCCAACCCGGGCCTACCTTCTGGTGATCGAGAGAGCGCCTCGAGCCGTCGAGAAGGCGCTGAAAATCGCCTGACCGCCCCTGTGTCCGTCGTTGAGGTCCGGTCTTCCCTCTCCTGACAGCAGCCGGAATGGCTGCCGGGCCATCTCATGACCTCGCCGCGGGCCGTGCCGGATTCGCTTTGCTGAATCGGCAAGGCTCGCAGCGGCCGGGCCCGGCGTACACGCCCGGCGTCCAATCCGGAGCGCGGCGCCCTCGACGCCGTGAGCGGCCTCAAGTACAATCGGAGCGGAAAGTGAGCTGAATTGAGTAAAGCCCGACTGCAACCCGTGCTGACCCCGACCGAGATGGCCCTCGTCGACCAGGTGGCGGAGCTGACACGCTCCAAGCGAACCGACGTGATCAAGAGCGCGCTCGCCGTCTACCACTGGCTCGTGCGCCAGGCGTTGACCGGGGGGCGGGTGGTCGTTCGCAAGCCGACCGGCGAGGAAGTTGCGCTCGAAACGGTCGAGCTGACAGCTCTCGAGGGGAAAGGGAATCGCCTCAGCCCGAAGGAGCTCGGACTGCTCGCCAAGAAGCTCGCGGCCGCGTCCGATCCCGTTGAAGCGGCGCGAATCAAAGAACGGCTCGCGCGCGGTTTCTACGGTATCTGACAGGCCGTGCCGCAGGTCCGTCGTCAGAACCTTCCGCCGGCGCTCTTCCAACACCTTCTCGATCGCATCGAAAGCCGAAAGGTTCCGCCGACGCAGCTCGCCGTGCTCGCGGCGTGGCTCGACACGGAGCCCGACGTGCCCGACGGTGAATGGTACAAACGGTTCTCCGGCATGACGGTGTGCGGCGAGGGCGAGCTGATCAAGACTTTCCTCCTGCCCGGACAATCCGCGAAGGGTCAGCGCGTCACGTAGGCTGGTCCGGCGGATCGGCTCGGCGATCCCCACGCCGACTCCCCCCACTCCGCGATCCGCTCCCCACGCATCCGGCCGCTCTATCAGCGGCGCCACCCCTTCGACCCGTATCGTCCGGAGCATCGCCGTCGAGTCGAAGCACTTCCGGATAGCGGAGGGCGGACTGCGGAGGGCGGACTGCGGAGGGCGGACTGCGGACCGCGGAGCGGAGAGCCGATCGCGGACGGCGGATCGCGGAGGGCGGACTGCGGAGGGCGACGATCAGTATCCGATCGCGTAGCTGCGGCCGCGGGGATCGGCGCCGCCGGTGAGCGCGCCGGTCCTCGGGTCGCGCACGACGCCGTTGACGGCCCCGCCTTCCGAGGGCACGAGGCGGATCTGGTGGCCCATGGCTTCGAGCGCCCGGACGACGCCCGGGCTCACGCGGTCTTCGACGCGCCACACGGGCGTGATCGCCGTGCCGGTCTCCTGCGGCCCGCCGTAGCCGACGCGCGGAGCCGCGGCGGCCTCCTGGATGGTCATGTCGAAGTCGAGCACGTTGACGATCACCTGGGCCAGGCGCTGCCAGATGCCGTCGCCGCCTGGCGATCCGACGGCCATGAACGGCTGGCCGTCCTTGAGAATGACGGTCGGCGACTGATTCGACCGGGGACGGATGCCGCCCCGGATCTTCGAGGGGCTGTCCGGCTCGAGGTGCATGTGTCGCATCTGGTTGCTGAAGAAGAGTCCCGTGTCGCCCACGACGACGATCGAGCCGAAGGACCCGCCGAGCGTCTGCGTGAGCGCCGCCATGTTGCCGTCCTTGTCCACGACGGTGAGATGCGTCGTGTCGCCATCGGGCGTGCTCGCGAGGTCGCCGGGATGCATCACCGGGGCGGCGCGCCCGGGATCGATGGTCCGGCGGCGGGCGGCCGCGTAGGGCTTGGCGAGCAGCCGCTCGATGGGCACCGCCACGGCGTCGGTATCGGCGACGAACCTGTTGCGATCGGCCAGCGCGAGGCGCATCGCTTCCATGAACCGATGGAGGTACGGCGCCGAGTTGTGCCCCAGCCGCGCGTTGTCGAAGCCCTCCATGATGTTGAGCTCCGCCAGCATGGCGATGGCGCTGCTGTTCGGCGGCTGCGTGTAGATGGTGTAGCCGCGGTACGTGATGGAGATCGGATCGACCCACTTCGCCTGGTACTCGCGCAGGTCGTCGAGGCCGAGGATGCCGCCCTCGGCCGCGTAGAACGCCGCGATGCGGCGCGCGAGATCGCCTGAGTAGAAGTCGCCGGCCCCCTTCGCGGCGACCTGCTTCAACGTGCGCGCGTAGTCCGGCTGGCGGAAGATCGTCCCCTCGGCCGGCGGCTGTCCTCCGGGGAGATACACGCGAGCCGTGCTGGGGTACTTCCGGAAGGTGTCGGCGGCGCGGGCGATCTGCCTCGAGAACGATCGATCGACGACGAAGCCGCGCTCGGCCAGCTCGATGGCCGGCGAGAGCACCTCGGCCAGCGGCTTCGTGCCGTAGGTCTTCAGCAGCTCGTCGTACCCGCGGAGATTGGAGGGCACAGGCGAGGCGAGAATGCCCTCGTTGAGCGCCGCCTTGGTGAAGCGCTCCGGCCGGGACGCCTTCGGCGCGGTCCCGAAGTAGTTGAGCGTGCGCACCTCGCGCGTGCGGGCCACGTAAATGGTCGCGAAGCCGTTGCCGCCGAGCGTGGAATTCGCGGGGTCGACGACGCTCGTGGCGGCGGCCGTGGCCACGGCGGCATCGAACGCGTTCCCGCCCGCCATCAGGATACGCATGCCGGCGGCGGAGGCGAGCGGATGGTTCGAGGTGACAATGCCGTTCTGGCCCGTGATGAGCGGACGCTCGCCGAGCGACTCGCCCTGCGACGCGGTCGAGGGCGCAACCCGCGCGCCGCGCGGCGCCGCCGGAGGGCCCTGGCGCGCGAGCAGCGAGGGACCGGCGGCCACGGAGAGCGCCAGCACAACGAGGATGAGGCGGCGAGTGAAAGTCATGGGGCCCGCATTATTGCATACAGTGGAATGCGGTTTACGGAGGGAACGGAGGGGGAGGGAACGGAGGGGACGGAAGGAACGGAAGGAACGGAGGGGAAAGAGGGAACGGAGGGGACGGAGGGAACGGAGGGGACGGAGGGGACGGAGGGAACGGTTCAACACGGGAGAAACGGAGCAACGGAGGATCGTCGATGTGGATCCAGCCTCCGTTCCTCCGTTTCTCTGTGTTGAACCGTTCCCTCCGTCCCCTCCGTCTCTCAGTTCTCGAAGCGCCGGTGGCTCCCCGACTGCAGCATCGCGACGCGCACCTGCATCGCGCGCTCCATGTGCCCGCGCGCGATGCGCTCGGCCTCCTCGGGATCCCGGCGCTCGAGCGCGTCGAGGAGCGCTTCGTGCTCCGAGACGGCCGTCGACGAGCGGCCCGGGTAGGCGAAGGTGGTGTCCGAGAAGCGGCGCACCCAGTCGTGGATCTGCCGCATGAACTGCAGGAGCAGCGAGTTGCGGCTGGCGCGGCCGATCGCTTCGTGGAAGTCGATGTTCAGGTTCAGCATCCGCCCGTAGTCCTGCTGCCCGGCCGCCTCGCGGATCCGCTCGTTGAGCCAGCGGAGGTGCTCGACCTCCGCGGGCAGGATCCCGAGCGCCGCCAGGCGCGCCGCCAGGCCGTCCATCGCCGCGCGCACGGCATATACTTCGAGGACTTCCTCGCGCGTGATGCGGCCGACGACGAAGCCGCGGCGGGAGGACCGTTCGGTGAGCCGCTCCGACTCGAGCCGGAGAATCGCCTCGCGGACCGGCGTCCGGCTGCGCTTGAAGAGACTGGCGAGCTGGACCTCGCCCAGCCGCTCGCCGGGCACGAGGATGCCCGAGAGGATGGCCTCGCGCAGCGTAGCGTAGATGGCTTCGGCGGCGACGGGTTCGTCTTCGGACCGCTTCCAGAGGGCCACGAGCTGCTTCCGGCGATCGCCGCGCGACGCGTCGGCCTCGCCAGGGACGGCCGGCCGGGGGCCACTCGTCTGTTTCATCGGTCACACACTCGTATACATGGATCTCGTGGCCACTATATGTCTCGCATCCGCGGCCCGTCAAGGCGATCGGCATCGCCTGCCGCCGGCGGGCACGGCCGGTTGCCTCGAGTCCCTCACAGTCATACACTTGCATACAGATTGAGAGACCCGATGCCGGCCGGCCGTCGCCGATCCTCGTGCGCGTCGTGGCGGCTCGCGCTCGCCCTCGTCGTCGGCATGAGCGCGACGCCCTCCGCCGCGGAACCGCAGTACGAGCTGTTGCGCATCATCGCGCCCGCCGCCCCGGGCGGCGGCTGGGATCAGACCGGGCGCGCCATGCAGCAGGTGCTGCAGCGGACCGGCATCGTGCGCATCGCGCCGGTCGAGAACGTCTCGGGGGCCGCCGGCACCATCGGGCTCGCGCGGTTCATCAGCGCCGAGCGCGGCAACCCCGACGCGGTGATGCTCTCCGGACTCATCATGCTCGCCGCCATCATCACCCACCAGTCGCCCGTGACGCTGCGCGAGACGACGCCGATCGCCCGGCTCATCGGCGAGTACGAGGTGATCGTGGTGCCGGCCGCCTCGCCGTTCCGGTCGCTGCAGGACCTCGTCGCCGCCTTCAAGAAGAGGCCCGAGTCGATCTCGTGGGGCGGCGGCTCGGCCGGCGGGACCGATCAAATCCTGGCGGGCCTCGTGGCCGACGCCGTAGGCGTCGACGCGACGCGCGTGAACTACATCGCCTTCTCCGGCGGCGGCGCAATGCTCTCCTCGCTCCTCGGCGGCCAGCTCTCGCTCGGCGTCAACGGCCTGGCCGAGATGCAGCCGCAGATCGCCGCCGGGGCGCTCCGGGTGCTCGGCATCTCGAGCCCGGAGCGGCTGCCGGGCGTCGACGCGCCGACCCTCCGCGAGCAGGGCGTCGACGTCGATCTCGTGAACTGGCGCTCGCTCGTCGCCCCCCCAGGCATCAGCGCCGTCGCCCGTCGTCGCATGGTCGCGGCGATGGATGCGATGGTGCGCACGCCGGAATGGCGCGCCCTCCTCGAGCGGTACCACTGGCAGGACAGCTTTCTGACCGGGCGGGACTTCGACGAGTTCGTCGCCGCCGAGGAGGAGCGCGTGCACGGCATTCTGGCGAAGCTCGGCACCGGCCACCGGACGACCGCGACCCGCGCGGCCGCGACCGGCTATCCGATCCTCATCCTCGCCGGGCTCGCCGTCACCGGCGTCGCGACCTTCGGCGAGCTCGTCCGCAGGTGGCGACGCTCGAACGCCGGCGCGCCATCCGGCCGCCGGCGACCCGTCGCGCTCATCGCCACCGGGATGATCCTGGACCTCATGCTCCTCGAAGTCGCCGGGTTCGTGCTCGCCTCGGCGGTGCTCTTCTGGTTCGTGGCGCGAGCCTTCGACCACCGGAGGCCGCTGCGCGACGCGGCGTTCGCCGCCGGCATATCGGTGGCGGCCTACCTTCTCTTCGTACGCGTGCTGAAGCTGTCGCTCCCGGCAGGAGTCCTCGCCGGCTGGCTGTAACCCAAGGCGACCAGGGAACACCTCATGGACACTCTCCACGCGCTCGGGCAGGGCTTCGCCAGTGCGTTGAGCCCGGCCCACCTCGCCTGGGCGCTCGTGGGCGTGACGCTCGGCACCGCCGTCGGCGTGCTTCCGGGGATCGGCCCGGCGCTGACGGTGGCGCTCCTCCTCCCGGT
>JBOGIW010000032.1:0-3166 GCA_050748045.1 Vicinamibacterales bacterium
CTGCTGCTGCGCCTCGAAGTACCACACGTCCACGGTCGCCGCCTGTCCGCCCGGCCCGTAGTACCTCCGGCGGAGCTGCCAGTCGGCGTCGTTCCACGCGGCCACGCCGGCCGGTCCGTCCACGCGCAGCCGATCCGCCTGCCACGCGCCGAGCTGGCTGGGCAGGTCGTCGAGCGGCATGGCCAGTGCCACCGGCACGGAGCGCGGCGAGAGGCCCACGAACGCCAGCGTCCAGAACACGAGCGCGAGCCCGAAGGCGTCGCCCATCCGCCACGAGGTGGAAACGCGCGGCGCCTGCACGGCGTCGCCGCTGGCGGCCGCACGCTGACTCGACTCGAGGAGGTGCAGCCCGGCGAACAGCGCGAAGTAGCCAACGCCGGCCACGAAGAGCCCGTGCAGCACGTGGAACGGCCCATGGAGCGGCGACCCGATCTCGAGGTAGGCGAGCGCCCCGATCAGCGCGACGCGCAGCCCGTTGGCCAGCCCCGCGATCGCCAGCGCGGACGAGATGAGCGCCAGGCGCCGCCACGTGCCACGGAGGCGCAGGTACGACAACGGGAGCGCCAGCGCCAGCACCGCAATCAGGTAGTTGACGCCGCTGCAGGCACGCGCGACTTCGATCGTGATGTTCGACAGCGCGATGACGGTGCCCTCGCGATACGCCGGGATACCGGCCGCGTGGAGCATGGCCACGCCGAGCTGTGCGGAATTGTTCTGGAAGGGCCAGTGCAGCGGCTCCGTGAAGGTGTCCCAGAAGGGAATCATGAAGAGCAGGTACGCAAGCGCGGGCGCGGCGATCTTGAGGTAGCCGAGGCCGAACAGGAACACCACGAGACCGACGACGGCGACGAGGAACGAGAACTGCTGGACGACCTGCACCGTCGCCGCCTCGCCGAGCACGACGAGGACGAGCGCCGCAGCCAGCACCGCCCCGCCGGCACGTCGCGCCGGCGCCGGTTGCCGCCGCCGGAAGTCCTCCCGCCGCGACCAGAGGATGAAGAGGCTGATGAGCGGAACCGTGAACGCGTAGGAGTACATCGGGCTCACGTTCCACAGGCTGACCATCGCCGAGAGCGGCCGGGCGTAGAGCATCAGCACGCCCGACACCAGCAGGCAGGCCACTCCGATATGGGCGGCGCGGGTCATCCGGCTCGAGAGGAGGAGGCGGGCGCCGCCACGGACGGGACGAGCAGCCGCCGGTGAAGCTTGCCCGACTCGGTACGAGGAATCGAGTCCACGAACTGGATGACCCTTGGCACCATGAAGTCCTCGAGACGCTGCGCGCAGTGGCGAATCACGTCCTGCTCGGCGAGCGCGTGCCCGGGCTCGACGGAGACGAACGCCTTGATGGCGTTGCCGCGCATCTCGTCGGGCTCGCCCACCACGGACACCTCCGTCACGCCGGGAATCTCGTAGATGACGTCCTCGACTTCCCTGGGGCTGACGCGCTGGCCGCGGCTCTTGATGAGCTCGTCGAGCCGCCCCTGGAAATACATGTACCCGTCGTCGTCGATGTGAAAGAGGTCGCCGGTGTGGAGGAGCTGTTCGCCCGGGAACCGGCCCGGCTTCAGCACGCGCGCCGTGTCCTCCGGCGCTCGCCAGTACCCCTGCATGACGTTCGAGCCACGGACCACGAGCTCGCCGACACCCGTTTCGTGCAAATCGCCGGATTCGTCCGCAACGAACACCTCCACGTTCTCCATCGGCTTGCCGACGGAGGTCGGGCGGCTCTCGATCTCGTCGGGCGGAAGGTACGAGACGCGCTTGCACTCGGTGAGCCCGTACATCGAGTAGAGGCGGACGTGCGGAAACCGCTCCCGGAGCGCTTCGATGTGCGGCGGCGGCAGCACGGCGCCCGTGTTCGTGATGTACCGGAGCGTCAACGTGTACGCGCGCAGGTCGTGCTTGAGCAGGAGCACGGCCAGCATCGGCACGATGGGGAGCCCCGTGACGCCTTCGCGCACGAGCAGATCGAGCATCACCGTCGTGTAGACGAACGACCGCTCGAGGACGAGCCGCGCCCCGACCTTGAACGCCAGGAACACCTGGTAGAGTCCGTAGTCGAACGAGAGCGGCAGCACGTCGAGGATCACGTCGTCGTCGGTATTGCCCAGGTACTCGGAGATTGACGTCGCCGCCGTCACGATGTTGACGTGCGTCAGCATGACGCCCTTCGGCCGGCCCGTCGAGCCCGACGTGTACACGAGCGCCGCAAGATCGATGTCGATGGAGCCGGCGTGGGGGCGTGACAGCGGCCCACGCCGCGGATCGACGACGAGGTTCAGGAACGGCACGACCCTGAAGCCGGCATCGGCGACCGGGTCGCCGGATCCGCCGACAACGACCGTGGCACGCACGCACGGCGAGCGGCGCAGCGCATCCGCCGTGACCTGATGGGCGCGGTGATCGGCGATGAGCGCCGTGGCCTGGCTGTCGCCCAGAATGTAGGCGAGCTTGTCGGCCTTGACCGTCGGGCCGACCGGCACGAACGCGGCCCCCGCCCGCAGGATGCCGAAGATCGACACGACCGCTTCGACGCTGTTCTCGAGATAGATGACGACGCGATCGCCCCGGCGGACGCCGAGCTCCAGCAGGCCGTGGGCCAGCTGGTTCGCCGCGTCGTCGAGCTCGCCGTACGTGAGCCGGCGCGTGCCGCAGACGAGCGCGACCTTCTCCGGGAGAAGGCGTGCACTTTGACCGAGGAACTCGTCAACCTGCAACCTGGGCACCCTGTCGATCGACGCTGGGCGTGTCGAGCTTGCGCGCGACGAACCGGCTCACGTTCTGAATCGAGTCCAGGTTCTCGGGCAGCAGCTCCCGGTCGGCCACCGCGATGCCGTAGCGCTCCTCCAGGAACGCCACGAGCTCCAGCACGCCCGTCGAATCGATGACCCCGCTCTCGAGGAAGGACTGGTCCTCCGGCAGGCCTGCCCCCTCCTGCCCGAACAGGAAGTTCGTCACCACGAAAGCCTTGATTTCCCGCGCGATCGTCTCGGTCATGCGATTACAGCTCCTCGGCGGCGTGGAACACGAAGCGACAGTTCCCGGTTCCACGTTCCGGCTTCCTGGTTCGGGTTCCTGGTTCGGGTTCTCCGTTCAGGGTTCTCAGTTCCCAGAACTAGAACCGAGAACGAGAACCCAGAACCCTGAACCCTGAACTCTGAAC
>JBOGIW010000033.1:0-13184 GCA_050748045.1 Vicinamibacterales bacterium
TCGTCACCCGCCATTGCGCGCGACGGAGCCGCAACCGCACGTGGAGCACTCATCGGCTGTGTCTTTCACACGGAGCTGTCCCCTGGCTACGATTTGGTTGCGGCTCCGCCGCGCTGGGATCTTCGTGGCCTTCGTGGCTATCGTGATCTTCGTGGCGAGGGAGCGCTTCGTGGCTTCGCGCCGAGCCCCTACATCCGGAACACGCCGAAGCGCGCGCCGGGAATCGGCGCGTTGAACGCCGCCGACAGCCCGAGGGCGAGCGCCTGGCGCGTCTCGGCCGGGTCGAGGATGCCGTCGTCCCAGAGGCGTGCCGTGGAGTAATAGGGCGAGCCTTCGTGCTCGTACTTGGCGAGGATCGGATCGCGGATCGCGCGTTCGTCCTCGGCGGTGAACGCCGTGCCGTCGCGCGCGAGCTGATCGCGCTTCACCGTGACGAGCACGCCCGCCGCCTGCTCGCCGCCCATCACCGAGATGCGGCCGTTCGGCCACATCCACAGCAGGCGCGGCTCGTAGGCGCGGCCGCACATGCCGTAATTCCCCGCGCCGAACGAGCCGCCGATGATGACGGTGAACTTCGGGACCCCGGAGTTCGCCACGGCGTGCACCATCTTGGCGCCGTCCTTCGCGATGCCCCCGCGCTCGTACTGCCGGCCCACCATGAAACCGGTGATGTTCTGCAGGAAGATCAACGGGATGCCCCGCAGGTTGCACAGCTCGATGAAGTGCGTGGCCTTGAGGGCCGACTCCGAGAAGAGCACGCCGCTATTGGCCACCAGTCCCACGAGGAAGCCATGCAGGCGCGCGAAGCCGGTGACGACCGTCGGGGCGTACCGCTCTTTGAACTCGTCGAAGCGGGACCCGTCCACCAGGCGCGCGATGACCTCGCGGACGTCGTACGGCTTGCGCACGTCCCAGTTCACGACGCCGTAGATCTCGGAGGGGTCGTACGCCGGTTCTTCGGGCGCCGTCACGTCCGCCGGAAGCCGCTTGGACGTGTTCAGGGTGGACACCACCGTCCGGGCCAGGTGCAGCGCGTGCTCGTCGTCTTCGGCCAAGTAGTCGGCGACGCCCGAGAGCCGAGTGTGGACGTCCGCGCCGCCGAGCTCCTCGGCCGTGACGTCCTCGCCGGTCGCGGCCTTCACGAGCGGCGGCCCCCCAAGGAAGATCGTGCCGGTTCCCTTGACGATAATCGTTTCGTCCGACATCGCGGGCACGTACGCGCCGCCCGCCGTGCAGGAGCCCATCACGACGGCGATCTGCGGCACGCCCTCCGCCGACAGACGCGCCTGGTTGAAGAAGATGCGGCCGAAGTGCTCCTTGTCCGGGAAGACGTCGGCCTGGAGCGGCAGGAAGGCGCCACCGGAGTCGACGAGGTACACGCACGGGAGGCGGTTCTCCATCGCCACCTGTTGCGCACGGACGTGCTTCTTGACGGTGATCGGATAGTACGTGCCGCCCTTCACCGTCGCGTCGTTGGCGACGATGAGCACCTCGCGCCCGGAGACCCGTCCGACGCCGGTGACCAGCCCGGCCCCCGGCGCCTCGTTGTCGTACATGTCCCACGCCGCCAGCGGCGAGAGCTCCAGGAAGGGGGACCCGGGATCGAGCAGCGTGTCGATGCGCTCCCTCACCGGGAGCTTCCCCTGTTCACGGTGGCGCTGGACGTAGCGCGGCCCGCCTCCCTGCCGCGCGATGGCCAGCCGCTCCCGCAACTCCGCGACGAGCCGCTCCATCCGCGCGCGGTTTTCGACGAACTGAGGGTCATCAGTCCGGATGTGTGATTCGAGCACGTCCACGTCGGTCCCGATCAGAGTCGCCGCTCCGAGCCCCGACTCGGAGTCCCGACTCGGACTCCTGTCTCGGAGTCGGGAGGCAGCGGAGTGACGGATTCGACGCCGGGAGTCACCAGCCGCAGCAGTCGGTTTTGAACCCACACTCCGGACAGCGCCAGACGGCGTGCATCCGGTACATTTCCGCCTTTCCGCATCGGTCGCAGATCATCGTGTCGTTGTCCCAAGCAGGGTGGGGCGCCGTCTGGCGCGCGCTCAACGCCGGCGGCCGGGGGCCGGGAGGCAGGGCGTCTGACATGCTCGGCATTATATCCAGGGCCCGCCGCGCCGGAACGGGGCGGCGATTCGCATTAAAATGTTACATACTGTAGGCTTCCTGAGCATTGGTCCCTTCGATGTATTGATTGGAAACGCTCCGGTGGGATAGATTACGACTCTGTAACCCATGCCGACCCCAGCCAGTCCCACCAGCAAACGACGCAAGCGCGTGCTCGCCATTGATGACGAGCCGGCGATGACCGAGTGGCTGAAGATGGTCATCGAGGCCGAGGGCTACGAGGTGCGGACCGCCCTCATCGGCACGCGAGGCGAAGAGGTCTTCAAGCAGTGGCGCCCCGACGTCGTCGTTACCGACCTGATGCTGCCCGACGTGGACGGCATCCAACTCTTGCGGCGCCTGAAGGACGTGGACCCGTGGCCGGAGGTGATTGTGATCAGCGGGCAGGGCACCGTGGCGCGGGCGGTCGAGGCGGGGCAGGCGGGGGCGTTCTATTTCCTCGAGAAGCCGGTCAGCCAGGACGGCCTGCTGGACATGATCCGCAAGGCCATCGACCGCACGCAGGAGCGGGCCGAGCACCAGCAACTCAAGGAGCAGATCCGCGGGCAATACAGCTTCGCGAACATCGTCGGGCAGAGCAAGAAGATGAAGGATCTCTTCGAGCTCATCGAAAGCGTGGCCGCCAGCGACGCGAACATCCTCATTCAGGGCGAGAACGGCACGGGCAAGGAGCTCATTGCCAACGCGATCCACTACAACTCCAACCGCGTGAAGGGGCCGTTCATCAAGATCAATTGCGCCGCGATTCCGAAGGATCTGATCGAGAGCGAGCTATTCGGGTACAAGAAGGGCGCGTTCACCGGCGCGACCACCGACAAGGTGGGGCTCTTCGAGATGGCGGAGAGCGGGTCGTTGCTGCTCGACGAGATCGGCGAGATGCCGCAGTATCTCCAGACGAAGCTGCTGCGCGTGCTGCAGGAGCGCGAATACCGGCCGATCGGCAGCGACCGGCTGGTCCACGTGGACTTCCGGCTCATCTGCGCCACCAACATCGATCTCGAGGTCGCGCTGCGGGAAGGGAAGCTGCGCGAGGACCTGTACTTCCGTATCAACACCATTACGCTCCGGGTGCCGCCGATGCGCGAGCGGAGCGAAGACATCCCGTTGCTCTGCAACCACTTCCTCTCGAAGTTCAACCAGCGGTACCAGAAGAACGTCCGGTCGATCTCGCCGGCGGCGTACCACCTGCTCATCCGTAACCGGTGGCCGGGCAACGTGCGGGAGCTGGAAAACGCCATCGAGCGTGGGGTGCTGGTGTGCAAGACGGGCGAGATCACGCCGAACGACCTGCCCGAGACCATCCGCGAGGAGGGCGGCACGAGCCAGGAGTTCACCATCCCGCCACACCGGACGCTCGCGGAAATCGAGAAGATGGCGATTGTCCAGACGCTGCAGCGGACCAACTGGAACAAGCAGGAGGCGGCGCAGATCCTCGGGCTGTACCGGCCGACCCTTTACAGCAAGATGAAGAAGCACGACATCAAGGACTTGCGCGCGCAGCAACGCGCCGCCGCCGCCGCCACCTCGACGAGCTGAGGTACCCGGATCGCAGATTGCTACGGCCGGGGCATGATCGACCGGGTCGGCGCCGCGGTGCTGGCGGCGCTGGCGTGGGTGGGTGATGTGTCGCTCTTCGGTCTGCGCGCGCTGCGGGAGGCGTTGCGCCCTCCGTACGAGCTCGCCGAGATCACCCGCCACGTCTACGAGATCGGGTGGCGATCGGCGCCGCTCATCGCCACGTCCGGGTTGGCCATCGGCGTCGTGCTCTCGATGCACACGCGCGCCTCCCTGGAACGCTTCGGCGCCGAGGCGATGATTCCCGCCGGCCTGGCGCTCGCCCTCATCAAGGAAACCGGCCCGCTCACCTGCGGGCTCCTCATGTCGGGCCGCGTCGGGGCCGGCATCGGCGCCGAGCTCGGCGCGATGAAGGTGACCGAGCAGATCGACGCGCTCGAGGCGGTCGCCGTCGATGCCTTCAAGTTCCTCGCCGTCACGCGCATTCTCGCGTGCATCATCGCGATGCCGCTGCTGACCACCATCATGGACTTCTGCGGCATCCTCGGCGGCTATCTGGGCGAGGCCGCCGCCAGCGGGATGTCGTGGGACCTGTACTTCCGCCGAGCGTTCTCCCTCATCGGGTTCGACGACTTCATCCCCGCCACGCTCAAGACGGCGGTCTTCGGCCTCATCATCGGCACCGTCGCGTGCTATCTCGGCTTCACGGCCACGCGCGGCACCGAAGGCGTCGGCCAGGCGTCGACTCGCAGCGTGGTGCTGGCGTCCATCCTGATCATCGTCAGCAACGTCGTGCTGGTGAAGATGATCTTCATCGTCTTTCCGGGGCCGGCATGACTCGTCTTCGCCAGGGACGCGACGGTGACGGCCATCCCGCGATCAGGCTGGAGCACGTCACGAAGCGGTTCGGCGGCCGGACGATCCTGGACGACGTGACGCTCGAGGTGCCGGCGTCGACGGCATTCTGCCTGCTCGGGCGGAGCGGCACGGGCAAGAGCGTCACCCTGAAGCACATCATCGGCCTGCTCCGGCCCGACGAAGGGCGAGTCCTCGTCCACGGCAAGGATGTGCCGCGGCTCGGGCGTCAGGAACTGGCCGACGTGCGGCGATCGATGGGGTTCCTCTTCCAGAACGCCGCGCTCTTCGACTCGATCACCGTCGGCGAGAACGTCGCGTTTCCGCTGCGGCGCCACACCGATTGGTCCGATGAGAGGATTCGCGGCGTCGTGAAGACGAGGCTCGCCGCGGTGGGGCTGGAAGCGGACGTCGACACGATGCCGGCGGACCTGTCGGGGGGCATGAAGAAGCGCGCCGGCCTCGCGCGCGCGATGGCGCTCGATCCCGACATTCTGCTCGTCGACGAACCGAGCGCCGGCCTCGACCCGATCACGGCCGGCGAGATCGACCAGTTGCTGGTCGAGGAGAAGAGGAATGGCACGACGCTCGTCGTCGTGACGCACAACATCCCGAGCGCGCGGCACGTCGGCGACACGCTGGCGTTCCTTTACGAGGGCCGGCTGATTGCGCAGGGCACGGCGCCAGAGCTGGAGCACAGCGATCACGAGATCGTGCGCACCTTCATGCGGTCCGAGGGAGCAGGCTAATCAGGATGAACAGCTCGAAGCTGGTGGGGGCGGGAGCATTCGTCGTCGTGGGTCTCCTGCTGTTTACCGTGGCGCTCTTCATGATCGGCGAGCGGCGCATGCTCTTCGAGGACCGGTTCTCCGTCTACACCGAGCTCGCCACGCTCGGGCAGCTCGAGATGGGCGCCGTCGTGCGCGTCGCCGGTATGGATGCCGGCGAGGTCACCGGCATCCGGATCCCGGCGTCCCCGGCGGAGAAGTTCCGCGTACGCATGGAGATTCGCGAAGATCTTCACGGCCTCGTGCGCACCGACTCGGTGGCCAGCCCGCACATCGAGGGTCTCGTCGGGGCGATCTTCCTGCACGTCAGCTCGGGCAGCGAGCACGCGCCCCCCGTGCCCGAGGGGGGCACGATTCCAAGCCGCGAACCTTTCTCCATGGCGGACCTGCTCGCCCAGGCGAGCGAGACGGTTGCCCTGGTCAGGCAGACCGTCGAGTCGCTTCGAGGGGACATCGAGCATGCCGTGCGGCAGGTCGCGCTGACGGCCGAAGACGCGCACGCGATCATCGAGGACGTCCGGCCGGCCGTCACGGCCATCGCCAGGGACGGCAGCCGTCTTGCGGCTGACATCCAGCAGATCACCGCGCGCCTCCGCCAGGGTGAAGGCACGCTTGGCAAGCTGATGACAGACGATGCGCTGTACGAGCGCGTGAAGGAGATCGCCGACGAGGCGAAGGGCCTGATGGCGAACGTACGCGAGGCCTCCGGCGACGCGCGCCGTGCGATCGCCGATCTTCGATTGCAGGATGGACCGGCGCAGGGCATCATGGGCGACATGCGCGTCACGCTCGGCCAGACGCGCGAAGCCGTCTCCGATCTCGCCGACAACATGGAAGCCCTCAAGCACAACTTCCTGTTCCGTGGCTTCTTCAACCGGCGCGGCTACTTCGACCTCGATGCCATCTCGCCGGCCGAGTACCGAAAGGGTGTGCTGGAAAATGGAAAGCGGAAGGGGGCTCGCATCTGGCTCGCCGCACTGGTGCTCTTCGAGCGGCGCCCTGACGGCACCGAGGGGCTGACCGCCGGCGGCAAGGCGCGCCTCGATTCGGCGATGGCGGCCTACCTGCAGTACGTGCCGGGCAATCCGATCGTCGTAGAAGGATACGCCGTCGGGCTGACAATCGACGAGCGGTTCAGGCTGGCGCGGCAACGGGCCGGAGCTGTGCGCGAGTACCTCTTGGGCCGCTACGGCTTGAAGCCGCAGACGACCGGGGCGATCGCCGTTGGCGACGTGGCCGAGGGGAGTCCCGCGGGGAACGGGCGGTGGGACGGCATCGCGATTGCGCTCTTCCTCGACCGCAAAGCTCTGCAACAGGCCACGCAGCCATGAGCTGGCGGTCGCGGCAGGGCGTTCAGCCGAGCCGTCGCTCGTGGCACAGGATTTGGAACACCTGTGCAGATGGGATCAAGGAGGGATGCGTGACGGAACGACAGGCAATCTGTGCAGGGGCGATGGTGGGCGCCGTCGTGGGAGCCGCATCTACGTACTTCTTCTTTACGGAGAAGGGCCGCAGCCTGCGAGACCGCATGGAGCCGGCAATTGACGACGTGATGCGCGACCTCAAGAGGTTCCGCGGAACGCTCGAGAAGGTCGGCGACATGGCCAGCGACGGCCTCCGGGCTTTCAACGAGTTCCAGCAATCACGGCAATCCGACTTCCCGTCCGGCACGCGCACGTCGCATTGATCCGTCAGAGGCATGGACATGATTGAAGGGAATCTGGACACGACGAATCTGCTGCTCGGCATCATGGCGGCAGTCAGCGTGCTCGAGGCGCTGTTGCTCCTCGCGATCGGCATCATGGCCTGGAGGCTGTACGGCCAGGCCATGCGGACGGTGCGGGAGCTCGAGGAGCGGCAGATCGCGCCGCTCACCGCCAAGGTCAATATGCTCATGGCCCGCGTCGACGAAATACTCGCGGACGTGAGGAAAATCACGTCCCGCGTGGGGGAGCAGACCGAGCGGGTGAACTCCGCGATCACGACGACCATCGACCGCGTCGACGAGACGGCGGATCGCGTGAAGACCTCCGTCGCGCACCGCGTGCAGCGTGTGGTCGGCCTGGTGCAGGGGATGCGAGCGGCGCTCGGCACGCTGATCAACGGACATTCACGGAGAAGCGAAGCGCATCCGTGAACGGTTGACTGGCGGAGCGGATGGCGGATCGCGCAAGACGGCGGAGCAAAGAGCGGACGAGGAGACGCGGATCGCGAAAAGGCAGAGCGAGCGCGGATCGCGGACCGCGGACAGCGGATCGCGGAGAGCGGATAGCGAACAGCGAACAGAGGAAGAGGAGAGCACCACAATGGCGGACAGCTTCGAACGTTACGAGAACGAGCATGGCGGCGGTTTCATGATGGGCCTGTTGACGGGTACGGTGCTGGGTGCAGGGCTCGGCATGCTGCTGGCGCCGAAGTCGGGATCCGAGCTGCGCGGCCAGATCGGCGAGCAGGCGCGCAACCTCGGCCACAAGGCCTCCGAGCAGTACCGGCGGGCGTCGGAGTCGGCGGGGGGCCTGGCGGAGCGCGGTCGCGAGATCGTGAGCCACGCGCGCGAGACGGTCAGCAAAGGCGCGGAAGAGGCGCGAGGCTACGCCGGGAGCACGAGCGGCACGACGACGCCGGGCAGCACCGGTTCGACGGGCGGCTCCGATTTCGGCCGCAAGTAAACGCGTCGGTTCAGGCTGCAGCCCGATGCCTGCAGCCTGAAGCCTGAAGCCTCGAGCCATGACAGACGACACGCGCGGCGCCATCCAGGACCTCGCGGTGGTCGGGGTGGCGGCCATCGCGATCTATTTCGTGGCCAGGAACCCGTCGCTGCGCCGCACGGCTTGGCGTGCGGTGAAGTACGGCCTCTTCACCGCCGCGCCGGCGTTTCTCTGGCAGGAGACGAGGCGCGCCTGGGCGATGACCGCCCCGCCGAGCCACCCCTGACGACCGATTGTGGGTTCGAGGATTCTGACTGCAGGATCAGAATCAAGAATAATGACCCGCGTGACCCCGGAGCGGATCTTCCGGCGGGTGCGCGCGGAGCTCCGGCTCTCCGGCCACGCGGCCTGGCGCGGGCTCGTCGAGCTGGTCAATGGCAACGACCTCACGCACGCCGCCGCAATTGCGTACTACGCGCTCCTGTCGCTCCTGCCGTTCCTCCTCCTGGTCATCTCGATGCTCGGCTCGGTGACCGCCGACGAGGCGGACCGGATTGCCGTGCTCACGTTCGTGTTCCGCTACTTTCCCACGCAGCTCGACTTCGTCACCTCGCAGCTCGATGCGTTCCGGCAGACGCGCGTGCAGGTGGGCGTCGCCGGCGGCCTCGCGCTCGTCTGGGCGTCGCTCGGCGTCTTCGGCGCGATCACGAGCGCCGTGAACGAAGCCTGGGGGGTCGAGAAACAGCGCAGCTTCCTCAAGCACCGCCTGGTGTCGTTCCTCATGCTGGTGGCGGCCGGCGGCGTCATGCTCCTGGCGCTCGTCGCGGTCAGCGCGGTCCAGGTGGCGCAGGCGTCGTGGTTCGGCGAGGTCCTGTCGCGCTTTCAGTGGCTCACGGCGCTGCAGACGCTGACGTTTCGGTACTTGTCCACGATCCTGCTCATCGTCGGCGTCGGTCTCGTCTTCTACTTCATTCCGAACGCGAAGACCCGCTTTCGCGACGTGTGGGTCGGGGCCATCCTGACCGGCCTCTTGTGGCGAGTGGCCTTCGACGGCTTTGCGTGGTACATCGGCCGCAACTCGCAGCTCACCCAAATCCACGGCTCGATCGCCGCGGTGATTGTCTTCCTGCTCTGGATCTACGTGTCGGCCATGATTCTCATGTACGGCGTCGAGTTCACCGCCGCGTACGCCAGGCTGCGGCGCCATCGGCCCGACGAAATGCCCGCCGCGCCGACGCCGCGGGTATAGGCGGTCCCCGCCGATTCTCGAGTCCGGCGATCGAAGCCCGGCTGTTGAGGATGTCACCCCCGAAGCGAAGGTCTGCGCGTTCACTCGGCGGGAGTTAGAATCGGCCATGGTGCGGCACGCGGCCGTGTTCATCGTTGTCCTGAGCCATGGGGCGCTCGCCCAGCGTGGCGCGTCGTCACCCGAGGCGCAGCGGCATTACGTGCTCGGCACGCAGCACGAGGCGCGGCGCGAGCTCGACGAGGCGGCACGCGCCTACCAGGAAGCCCTCAGGCTCGAGCCGCGGCTCGCGGTCGCGCACGACCGGCTCGGCTTCGTCTACGGGTTGCAGGGTCGGACCGAGGCGGCGGTCGCGCAGTTCGAGATCGCCCGGGAGGTCGATCCAGGCCTCTTCGACGCGCACTACCATCTCGGTGCGACGCTGTGGTGGACGGGCGAGACCGGGCGGGCGCTCGAGGCCCTGGCGATCGCCGTGCGCCTCCGGCCCGATCATGCGGAGGCGCGCTACTACCTCGGCCTGTCGTTGAAGAAGCAGGGCAAGCTCCTGGACGCCATCGACCAGCTCGAAGCGTCGGCCCGCCTGAATGCCTCGATTGGTGCGACAGCCCTGCAGCTCGGCCTCGCGCTGAACGAGGCCGGCGACGTGGAAGGCGCGGTCACCGAGTTGCGGCGGGCCGTGTCACGCGATCCCGCCTCGCGCGAGGCGCGCAACGCGCTCGGCCTGGCGCTGCTGCAGCGCGGCGACGGCGCCGCCGCTGCCGACCTCTTTCGCGCGCTCGTCGCGGAGCACCCGTCGTTTCACACGGGGCGCCTGAACCTCGGCACCACGCTGATGCAGCGCGGGGATCTCGACGGCGCGTCGGCGGTGCTGCGGGAGCTCATCACGCGCGATCCCGGGAATGCGGAAGCGCATTACAACCTTGGCGTGACCCTCAAGCAGCAGGACGATTTCGCGGGCGCCGAAGCGGCGCTCGCGCGCGCGGCGGACCTCGATCCGACGCTCGCAGATGCCACGTTCACCCTCGGCGTCGTGTTCTGGCAGACCGGGCGACCCGTGGACGCCGCGGCGTCATTCCGCGAGACCATTGCGAGGCGGCCGGGTTGGGACGAGGCGCACTACATGCTCGGCACGGTGCTGCGGCAGCTCGGACACCGGGAGGCGGCGATGGCCGAGCTTCGCGAGGCCGTCCGCCTGCGGCCCTCCTCGGCCGAGGCGCACCTCAGCCTGGGCCAGATGCTCCAGCAGAGCGGCGACCGTGCGGGCGCGTCAGCGGCGTTCGACGAGGCGCGGCGGCTGAACGCGCTGAAAGCCGCCGTCCAGGCCTCCACCTTCGCCGTCGGCGTCGGGCGGGGCCGCATCAGGGATGGCGACGTCGCGGGCGCCGTCGCGGAGTTTCAGCGCGCCGTGTCGCTGGCTCCCGACAACTTCGAGGCGCACTACGAGCTGGCCAAGGCGTTCGCGGCGATGGACCGGCAGGACGCGGCGCGGAAGCATCTGCTCGAAGCGCGCCGGCTCGCGCCGCACCTCCGCTTCTCAATTCCCAAGTCCCAACGCCCAATTCCCAACTCCCAAACTCCTAAACCCCAAACTCCTAAACCCGTCAAACCTCCCAAACACCGATGATGCTGCGCGTCCTGCCGTGGGTGCTGGGGGGCGTGGCGATCGCATCGGCTCAGGTGCCGAGCGCTCCAGGCTTCACCTTTACGGACGTTGCCCGTGAGGCGGGACTCGTCGCGGTCACCACGTACGGGGGGCGGGCGACGAACAAGTATCTTCTCGAGACGACCGGCTGCGGCGTGGCGATGCTCGACTACGACAACGACGGCTGGCTCGATCTGTTCTTCGTGAACGGCACGACGCTCGAGGGGTTCGCGCCGGGACGGGAGCCGACGAGCCACCTGTATCGCAACCGCCGGGACGGCACCTTCGAGGACGTCACCACGAAGGCCGGGCTCGCCCTCGCCGGCTGGGGACAGGGGGCCTGCGTTGGCGACTACGACAACGACGGCGACGACGATCTGTATGTCACGTTCTGGGGGCAGAACCGGTTGTTCCGCAACCGCGGTGACGGCACGTTCGAGGACGTGACCTCGGCGGCGGGTCTCCTCACGAAGACCCGATGGGGCGCCGGATGCGCGTTCGTGGACGTCGACCGTGACGGCCGGCTCGATCTCTTCGCGGCCAACTACATCGACTTCGATCCGAAGACGGCGCCTGTCCCGGAGTCGGGGCTCTGCCGGTACTAAGGCGTGCCGGTCGCGTGCGGCCCTCCGGGCCTGCCCGGCGGCCGGAACGTGCTCTATCGCAACGCCGGCGGAGGCCGGTTCGTCGACGTGTCCGACACGGCCGGCATCACGCGCGCCGACGGCACGTACGGCATGGGCGTCAGCACGCTCGACTTCGATGACGACGGGTGGACGGACATCTACGTGGCGAACGACTCGAATCCGAGCACGCTCTACCGCAACCGGCGCGACGGGACCTTCGAGGATATCGCCGTGCCCGCCGGATGCGCGTACAGCCAGGATGGCAAGCCGCAGGCCGGGATGGGCGTGGCCGTGGGCGACTACGACCGCAACGGGACGCTCGACATCTTCAAGACGAACTTCGCGGGCGACACGTCGACGCTCTATGCAAACACGGGCGACGGCCTCTGCGAGGACCGCACGTTTGCGAGCGGCATCGGCATCAACACGCGATGGCTCGGCTGGGGAGTCGGCTTCCTCGATCTCGATCACGACGGCTGGCTGGATCTCTTTCTGGTCAACGGCCATGTCTACCCAGAGGTCGAACAGCTCAGGACCGAGGCCGGCTACCGGCAGCGGAAGGTCGTCTATCGCAACCTGCGCAACGGCCGGTTCGAGGACGTGACCGAACGGAGCGGACCCGACGTGACGACGCCGCGCGCCGGGCGCGGAGCGGCCTTCGGCGACTTTGACAACGACGGCGACATCGACGTCGCGGTGAACAACGTGCACGACGCGCCCAGCCTGTACCGTCTCGACGTGCACGGCCGGACGTCGTGGATCGTCGTCAAGCTCGTCGGCACGGCCTCGAACCGGAGCAGCATCGGGGCGCGCGTGCGGATTGTCGCCGGCGGCGCCACGCACGTGCGCGAGGTGATCGGCGGCGGTAGCTACTATTCGCAGAACGATCTGCGCGTGCACGCGGGGCTCGGGGAGGCGACGCGGGTGGAGCGCATCGAGGTGCGGTGGCCCAACGGCGGAGAGGAGGTTTGGCGCGACCTCGCGGCAGGACAGATCGTGACGCTCGTCGAAGGGAAGGGCCATGTCGTCTCGAAGGCCACGAAGCCCTAGCCTCGTCGTGCTCCTGTTTCTCGCGGCCGCCGGCGGCTCGGCCCTGGCGCAGGCGCCGGTGCCGGATGGCGAGACGGTGACGGCGATTCGCGAGCTCATCCACGCCGGGCAGGTCTCGCAGGCCCGCCGGCGGCTCGACGGCTTCGATCGCTCGGCGCCCCTTGTCGTCTATCTCCGCGGTCTCGCCGCGTATCACGCCGACGAGCACGAGGTCGCCATCGAGACGCTGGTGCCTGTTGTCGCGAGGCTGCAGCCGGACACGCTCGAGCGCCGCGAAGCGGAGCAGGTGCTCGGCCTCGCGCTCTATGCCGCGGGACGCCTGACGGACGCGCTGCCGTATCTCGAGGCGACGCGCGCGTGGGCGCGCGACAACGTCGAGCTGCACTACTTCCTCGGCCTGGCCTATCTGCAGACGGGGAAGCTGGATGCGGCGCGCGGCGCGCTGGCGGTGAGCTTCGGCGTGGCGCGCGACACGGCGAGCGCGCACCTGCTGGCCGCGCAGATGCTCATCCGCCTGAATCTCGACGAGGCCGCGGCGGGAGAGCTGCGGCGCGCGCTCGAGACGGATCCGCGGCTGCCCCAGGCGCGATTCCTCCTCGGCCAGGTGGCGCTCTTCCGCGGCCGCCTCGATGAGAGCGCCGAGTGGACCCGCGCGGAGATCGCGATGAATCCCGGCAACGCGATGGC
>JBOGIW010000034.1:0-12425 GCA_050748045.1 Vicinamibacterales bacterium
GCGGCAGTCAGACGTCAGAAACACGCCTTACGGAACTGACGCGGAAATCACAATTCGAGCGCGTGCCCCACGAGATCCGGGGCAAAGCGGCCGATGATCCCGGCAAACAGGCTGGCATCGGATTCGCCAGCGGTAATAGCCGTGCGCAGCATCCGAGGCCACGCCATCGCCGCGGCCACCGCGTGCGGCATTCTCGCGACCGTCGCCGCGACAGCAGGCCAGCAGCCCCGCGGCGTTCGCGTGAGCGCCGTTGAAGACCGCATCTACGGCCGCGTCGCGTATCGGTATGCCGTCGAGAACAACAGCGGCACCCGCTCCATCGTCTCCTTCCGGATCGGCGAGGACGACCGGCGCTCGCGTGCGGAGCTTCGACAGCCGCCGTATGGCTGGACGGACGAGAAGGGCCTGCCGATCGGCAGCGCCTTCGCTCCGGACGGCTGGACCGTCGAGGCCGTGCGCGAGGACGAGGCGCAGCTCTGGTTTGTCGAATGGTTCACCAGCGAGGCGGACGACACGCTCGACATCGCGCCCGGCGAGGTGCGTGACGGCTTCAGCCTGATCGTGTTCGACTCCGCACCTGAATACCTGACGAGCCACTGGACGGTCGTCTTCGACGACGGCGTCCGCCTCTCGGGGCGTGTGGAAGCCGACACGCGGTAGGGCGTCACCGGCCGCCGCTCAAGTCGGCGAGGATGATGCCGCAGGCCAGTCCCGCATAGTAGTACGCGTCGTCGCTCACCGATCGCAGCCAGTTCTGCGCGCTCTCGATGTCGTGACGCCGCTCCACGGGCTCCACTGACGACAACGCCGTGCGGAACGCCCGCCGGGCCTCGCGGTACGGCAGGTGCCGCATCGCAATGTCGTGAATCGCCTTGTAGGCGTGCTCGTCGGCAGGGGCCAGCACGCCGCGGCTCGGAATCTGCACGAGCGCCCATTGGCCCAGGTCGGCGAGAACCGCGCCCTGGCCACCGCGGTCGGTGGAGTCGCCAGGGGCCTTGTTGGCCGCATGGATGATGCGGACGAGGAGCGGCGGCAACGGGGGAACGAGGTGATTCCGAACACGACGCGTGGACATGGGCACTCCTGGGGCGCCTCCGCGCCCGACAGGTCGGCGGCCTGTGGAACAATGGCTCCAGATCCGTCGGCCAGGTTGATGGTTGACGGGTTCAGGCCCTCCAGTCGTGTTTGCTCCACGCTGGGGGGCCGCCTCGAACGACGCGCGACGTCATCGAGCGAACCTCCGTCGTTGAAAATCAGAAACGCGCGCTCTCGGTGAAAGAGGAAGGAGCCTCGATCGAGCCGTGGATGGGATCCTGCGCGGATCCTGACGGCTCGATCTCGTGCGGCGCGATGTTACGGGGCGCACGCACGCGCTTGGCGGGGAGCAGGTGATTTAGAGCGTCGTGACTATACGCCGAGTCAATGGTCAGGACAACCACGTATAGGTGGTATCGGAGGTTTTTCGATATCGTGCCGCCTGGCTCTCTCGAGCATGATCTCGGCGGGATAGTCCTCGTCCACCGTGATCGTCCTGCGGGCCTCGGGCGAGGCGAGCGGTTCGAACCTGCCGCTCACTTCGCCGCGGAGGCGCTTGCCGACGCGGGGGTAGTTCAGCTTCACGACCGGTATCACATACCCCTCGAGCGCGTCGAGGGTGCGGATCTCTTTCACGTTCAGTTCTTCGAGAAAGATGTCGCGACTCCGCTCGATGGTCTCCTCCGGCAGGTTGGCGACCGCAATCGATCGCAGAGTCTCGACAAGGGTGTTTCAACGACCATAAGAATTGCGGCCTTCCTCCACCGTCTGGATCGAGGGCTCGACGAGGGCAGCGGTGCGCTGCCGACCCGACCTCGTTCTTCGGTGGCCGAGTCGATGAAACGACCCTCGCAGGAGCGTCCTGCGCGCCGGCGTGTCAGAGCGGCGCCAACGCTCGAATCGGTGGCGCGCAGCCTGGCCGCGGCGGTTGCGCGGCCAAAGACGCGCGCGGGCGGTGTACTCCGGCGACGTGCGGGTCGAGCTCCTTGCGGGTCGTCTCCTGGGCGCGCGCGCGCCGATCCAGCCGCGCACGCGCGCGACGGTGGCCCGCCTGCAGCTTCCCGCCAACTCGACCTTCGTGCACGCCGTCGACTCGATCGAGCCAGGGCTTCAGTCGCCGACGGTGGTGTTGTACGGACTGGCCGGGCAGGCGGTCGTAGGCCCGCGGCCCGATGGCGGGCCGGAGGAACGGCTCGTGAGAGCGGGCGAGGCGGCGGTCCTGACGCCGCCGGCCGCGCCGTCGGCGCAGCCCAATGACGACGAGGTGCGGATCCGGACGCGCGCCGGGGAGACCTTCGACGTGCTGTGGCTCTCCTGCGTGCCCGTCGGCACTCGCGGCGACGAGCCCTTCGTGCAGCGCGGCACCTTCGTCATGCGGACCGAGGAAGAGATCCTGCAAGCCATCGAGGACTACTACACCGGCCGCTTCGGCACGCTCGAGCCCTAGGACGAGCGCCGCCCCCGGCGCCCTCGGCCTCCTCCCCGGACCCGCGCGGGTCGCCGGCGAGTGGTTCCATCAAGCCCGGCCTCTCGTTTTCGTGAATCGGTTCATCACTATTTTCATGCGATTCGTACCTGTTCAGCTATCATCTGTCCCCAACTTGGGCCCTGTGACGGGGCTCGGCAACCTCATGAACCTTGCACAGCTTTGGGGGAGCCTTGACATGACTGACATTTCTCGAGGATGGCTGGCCGCAACAGTACTCACGGTGGCGACCGCAGTGGCCGCCCCGCCGGCGTTCGCGCAAGGAGGTGCGACCTCCCCGCTCTCCGGGGTCATCGTAGACACGTCGGGCGCCGTGCTTCCAGGCGCCGATGTCGCCGTCACGAACAACGCCACCGGCGAGACCTACAACACGGTCAGCAACGCCGACGGCGCCTTCACCATTCCCGCCCTCGTCAACGGCACGTACTCGGTCACGGTGTCGCTGATGGGATTCAAGACCGCGGTCCTGAGCGCGGTCACGGTGACGTCGGCCACGCCGGCGACGGTGAGGGTGGCGCTCGAGGTGGGGCAGCTCGCCGAGACGATCGTCGTGCAGGGTGAGAGCAGCGCGATCGTCCAGACCCAGTCGCCCGCGATCACCTCGGTGCTCAGCGTCAACCAGATCTCGAACCTGCCGTTGACGAGCCGCAGCGCGCTCGACTTCGTCATCAACCTGCCGGGCGTCAACACACCGGGGGGAAGCCGCGATTCGAGGGTGAATGGCCTTCCACAGGGGTCTATCAACATCACCATCGACGGCATGAGCGTGCAGGACAATCAGCTCAAGACGACCGACGGCTTCTTCGCGCGCGTGAGCCCGCGCCTCGATGCGGTGGAAGAGGTCACCGTCAGCACGGCGGCCCAGGGGGCTGAAGCGACGGCCACGGGCGCCGTGCAGATTCGTTTCATCACGCGCTCGGGCACGAATGCGTTTGCCGGACGCAGCTACTACAGCCTGCGCCATTACGGCCTGAACGCGAACACGTGGTTCAACAACCGCGACGGCCTGCCGAAGGCGGAGAACATCACGTACCAGCCGGGCACGCGCGTCGGCGGGCCGATCGTGATTCCCGGCCTCTTCGACGGCCGCAACCGTGCGTTCTTCTTCGTCAACTACGAGGAGCAGCGGACGCCGGGGCAACTGTCGCGCAATCGCAACATCCTCCACCCGGTGGCGCAGTCGGGCGTGTTTCGGTACGTGGTCGGCGGGCAGACGCGGCAGGTCAACCTCCTCTCCCTTGCGGCCGCCAACGGCCACGTGTCCACGGCCGATCCGAACGTCTCGCGGCTGCTCGGCGACATCCGCGCTGCCACCGGCACGACCGGCACGGTCGTGGATCAGACCGACCCGAACGTCCAGCGCTACACGTATCAGGTGACCACCAAGGGTCTCACGCGCTACCCGACCGGGCGCGTCGACGTGAACCTCACCAACAAGCACCGGCTGTTCGGCTCGGTGAACGTCACGGACCTGCTGTCCAACCCCGACACGCTGAACAACAGCGAGCCGACGTTCCCGGGCTTCCCGGGCACCGGCTTCCAGGACTCCTTCCGGTACGCGACGCAAGTTTCGCTGCGCTCCACGCTGACCGACAACCTCGTGAACGAGTTCCGCGTCGGCGGCACCGGCGGCGCCACGAAGTTCTCGCCGAACCGGACGTCGTCGGCGTGGGACGAGCTCGACGGGTTCCATCTCAATCTGGGCGGCGCGTGCTGCGGCACCGGGATCGTGCTCACCAACGCCCGGCCGGGCGGGACGAACCCGAACTACCAAGCGCGCGAGGCCTCCACCAAGGTCGTGGAGAACACGCTCAACTGGATCAAGGGCTCGCACAACCTGCAGATGGGCCTGAACTACGTCCGCGGCGACGTCTGGATCATCAACGACATGCACGTCCCGGTCGTGAACTTCGGCGTCCAGGCTGGCGACCCCGCCGACGCCATGTTCAACACGATCAACTTTCCGGGCGCGTCCACGACGAACCTCAACACCGCCCGCGGGCTCTATGCGCTCCTGACCGGCCGCGTCAGCGGCATCAACGGCGAGGTGCGGCTGGACGAGACCACGGACGAATACATGTATCTCGGTCCGAGCATGCAGCGCGCGCGGCTGAACGACTACGGGTTCTACATCGCCGACACCTGGCGGTGGACGCCGACCCTCACGGTCACCGCCGGGCTGCGCTACGTGCTGCAGACGCCGTTCTATCCGCTGAACAACAGCTACTCCACCGCCACCCTCGAGGACGTCTTCGGCGTCTCGGGTGTGGGCAACGCGTTCAGGCCCGGCGTCCTGACCGGCCGGCCGCCGCAGTTCACCCTCTTCGAGAAGGGCCAGAAGACGTACCACACCGACTGGAACAACTTCGCGCCGAACGTCGGCGTCGCGTGGCTGCCGTCGCCGCAGGACGGCCTCTTCCGCCGCGTCCTCGGCGCCGAGGGCGACAGCGTGCTGCGCGCCGGCTTCTCGGTCGGCTACAGCCGCCCGGGCATGTCGGACTTCACCGGCGGCATCGACGACAACCCGGGCCTTCAGCTCTCGGCGAACCGCAGCCTCGCCCTCGGCAACCTGGGCGCGCCCGGGTCGATCTTCCTGCGCAACCGGAGCCAGATGGGACCGCCGCCGTTCCCATTGACGCGCGACTATCCGATGACGGACAACGTGACCGAGGACATTCATATCTTCGATCCGAACCTGCAGGTGCCCTGGGCCCGGACGTGGACGGCCGGCTGGCAGCGCAAGCTCACGCAGGACACCGCCGTCGAGGTCCGGTACGTCGGCACGCGCGCCGGCGACCAGTGGCAGACCTACGACTACAACGAGATCAACATCAGCGACAACGGATTCCTCGACGAGTTCCGGCTCGCGCAGCAGAACCTGCAGGCCAACATCGCCGCCGGGCGCGGCGCCACGTTCCGCTACTTCGGCGCCGGCACCGGCACGTCGCCGCTGCCGATCTTCCTCGCGTACTTCAGCGGCGCGCCGGCGGCGCAAGCGGGCAACCCGGCGCTGTACACGTCGACCCTCTTCGCCAACAGCACGTTCGTGAATCCGCTGGCGCGGTTCTACCCGCAGCCGATTTCCTCGGCCGACGCGCTCGACGCCGATGCCACGCGGCGGGCCAACGCGCAGCGCGCCGGCCTGCCGGCCAACTTCCTCGTCACCAACCCCGACCTGCTGGGCGGCGCCGAAGTGACCGGCAACGGCGGCGGCACGAAGTATCACTCGCTGCAGCTCGACTTCCGCAAGCGGCTCTCGGGCGGCCTGCAGTTCGGCGGCAGCTACGTGTACGGCAAGGCACTCCTCGAGAACTTCTATTCGCTCCGCCAGCCGTTCGAGTACACGTACGACACCGGCGCCGAGGGCGGCGTCACGCATGCCTTCAAGGCCAACTGGGTCTACGATCTCCCCTTCGGCCTTGGCCGGAAGTTTGCGGGGGGCGCGGGTCCCCTGCTGGATCGGCTGGTGGGCGGCTGGAGCTTCTACGGCATCGCGCGGATCCAGAGCGGCCGCCTGGTGGACTTTGGCAACGTGCGCCTCGTCGGCATGTCGCTGAAGGAGCTGCGCGAGGCGTTCCAGCTCCGGTTCGACAGCGCCGGCCGCGCGGTGTACGTGCTGCCGCAGGACATCATCGACAACACCGTGAGAGCGTTTTCGGTGAGCGCCACGTCGCCGACGGGATACGGCGCGAACGGTCCGCCGACCGGCAGGTACATGGCGCCGCCAAACGGTCCCGACTGCATCGAGCTCACGCAGATCACGGCGGCCGTTGCGGGGAATACCAACCAGAATCCCGCCACCAGCTTCGGCGAATGCGGCGCCCGTGAAATCGTGGTGACCGGGCCGCCGCAGATCCGCTTCGACCTGAGCGTGGCCAAGCGCGTGCCGATCGCGGGCCGCGTCAAGGCGGAGTTCCGGGCCGAGATGCTCAACGCGTTCAACCGTCCGTGGTTCGTCCCGGTGGCGCGCCCGGACAACAGCGCGACGCCGTTTACGACGCAGGACGGCTTCCGGGTCACCGCGCTCTCCGGCGAAACGACCTCGCGCGTCGTGCAGCTCGTGTTGGGGGTCACCTGGTAGCGGATCGTGGGTGGGGTCAGAGTAACGATGCGGATCGACTCAATCCCTTGAGTCGAGTCATGTAAGTACTCTGACCCCGTTCTGACCCTGTCCAGCAGTCGGTCCCGGTCAGTCGTGGAGGACGATGCTCAGCAGAGAGCTGTTGACTTTGAGCCCGCCGTTGTACTCGATGAAGCCGAGCTTGCGGAACTTGTTCATGAAGAAGTTGACGCGCGACCGCGTTGTTCCGACCATTTCGGCGAGCGTCTCCTGCGACAGCTTTGGCAGTTGCCGCTGGGTCGTGCCTTCCTTCCCGTACTGTGCGAGGAGCAGCAGCGTGCGGGCGAGCCGCTTCTCGCTCGAATTGAAGAGCTGATCGACGAGGTTCTCCTCGATTCGAATGTTGCGCACCAGCATGTATGCGATGAAGCGATCCGAGAACTCCGAATGTTCGTGCAGCATCCGCAGCATGTCGCGTTTGTGGATGCGGAGAACAGTCGTCGGCACGACGGCCGTGGCGGTTCCCATGCGCAGCGGCTGCCCGGCCAGGCAACCTTCCCCGAAAAAATCGCCGGGACCGAGCATGGCGACGACCGCCTCCTTTCCTGCCGAGGACAGGACCGAAAGCTTCACGCCGCCGTCCTGCATGTAGAACACGCTGTTCGCCTTTACTCCCTGGGCGAACACGACCGTGCCGCTCGCGAAGCGGACGACGCGGGGCGACACGCCGGCCGACGTGAGGAACGCCTGCACATCGAACGCAGGCAGTGTCGTGCTGGCCGGGGACGGCTTGGGGGGCATCTGCCCTCGATCATCCCACAACCGAACGTTTGGAACCACACGGAAGCGCGGGCGCGGGGCGCCTCGACATCCGGCGAGGACTCGATCGGGCGGACGGCCTTGCGCTTCTCAGCCGCCGATCGCCCCGGGCGTGCGACGCACGGTATTGTGCTCGAGCGCCCACGCGGCATAGGCCGCGACCGTCGCCAGGCGGGCGGCATCCCACCGCTGGCCGCACCTGACGCACCGCCAGTCGCTGCCTGACTGGCGCGCATCATCGGTCAGGACCGGATGTGTTGTGTGACACAACGGGCACATGGCACGTCGCGGGACCTCAGGTTCGACCTCCAGCAGCGCCGTTGCCGCGTGCGGTAATGAAGGACTGGAAGCCATGAGTCACCCTCGGTCCTGTACAATTCGTCATCGATTGGCCCGGTCGGCCCTCGATTGCTAGGGTCGGAATGCCGGCGCGCGCCACTCCAGTTCCTGAATGACCGCCGGGCGCTCGTGGAGCGTCTTCGCACTGGCCGCGCGCACCCCGCTGGCTGTGATCACCGAGTCGAGGCTGCTTCCGAGGACGTAGACACGATAGCGGGACATGTCCTGAGCGGATGCCAGGGGCCCGCTGAGGATGAGTCACAACGACGAGCGTACGCACACTGTTCATTGAGGACTCCTGCCTGTTCGCCCGCACCGCGATCCTGACAGGATCGGTCCTCACTGTCTGTGCCGCATTGCACAGGTGCGGCGGTGAGATTCACCGGCAATCAGCGATCGATGCCAGGCCAGCTTGGATCGCGCCGCTCTCCCATGGTGATGATCCGATACACGTAATCCGTCAGGTCGCGCAGCCGTACGCCGGCCGTATCGCTCAGCGGCTCGCCGTTCGCGGGAATGGAAGGCACTTCGACCGCTCCCCTCACAATCAGCGCGGCGGCAATCGTCGCCTTGGCCTGTGCTTCACCTGGATCCATCGATGGTCTCCTGTTTTCGCGTGCCGCCCGCCGGAACCGGGCCGCCGTCGTCGGTCATCACGGCATCCGACTGCGCGGCCTGGAGCGTCCTCGCGTCTGAATCGGCTTCCGCGAGCGCCTGAATTCTCATGGTGGCTTGCGTCCTGAGCTCCGCTGCCTGTTCGCGAATGTGACGCTCGCCGACGCGCTCCACGTCTGGAATGCGTCGATCGAGGGCCTCGATCAGCTCACGCAGCGCAACGATCACCGCGTAAGGATCTTCTGGTACGGCGCGGCGAGAGTCGGTCATGGTTCACCCCTCCAGGCAGGCGAGCTGTGAGATTGCCGGTCTCCGTGTGGTGCAGCGAGCAGCCGATCCACCGAAGGCGGCCGTCGTGCCGGTCCCGGTCTGCGCGCGCGCCGGCCGATCGCTGCCGCTGCGCACGACCGGGATCGAGTGTGACTGGACGGGCGTCGGCCGCGTGGAGCCGGCGAGCATGTCTGAAAGTCCGGTCGTCGTGAACGGCACTGGCGAGTGCTCCTGAATTTGCCTGGAGCATCTCGCAAAAGGGCTGCAGGCCGATGATGATCCTGCGTCCAGCGTGGACTCCCGGGCGGATTCGGTGTCGGAGCTAAGCAGGACGTGAAGGAGGAGCCAGTCAGGAAAGGCCCGTTACGCCATACGGTAGAGCGCGCGGCAAGATCCGATGACGAATCATATCACAGGCTGACGGATGCAACCGGTCGCGCCATCCGCCTGGAGCGTCACGACTGTGGCCAGTTCTCGATACCTGCAGAGCGCGTTGGCCAGTTCGATCTGACGGGGCGTCCTGCAATCCGGCTCATACAGGCTGGGGTTCGCGATCACGAACACGGCACCACGCGCGCGCGAGGTCGCCACGTTCAACCGGTGGAGGCTGTACAAGAACTCCAGGCCACGCGGGGCTTCTCCAGGGGAAGAGGTCGCCATGGAATAGATGACCACCGGTGCCTCCTGCCCCTGGAACTTGTCGACCGTTCCAACGGCCACTCCTCGCGGTTCGAGCCTTTCCGCCAGGCGCCCGACGTGCGCGTTGAAGGGCGCCACGACCAGAATGTCACCGCCGGTGACCTGAGTGCTCGTGCCCGATTCGTCAACCCACTCCGACCCGGGCGCAAGGAGCGTGTTCACAAGCCGCTCAACAGCGTCCACCTCTTCGTCCGAGGCGTTCCGATTGCCGTCGTGGCTCACGTCGACGGCCCACAAGGCTCGGCCGGCGAACGCGTTTCCGGCGAGTCGCTGCCGTTCGAGACCCGGCTTCGACCGAAGGCGGCCCTCATAGAACATCTCCGATGTGAATGCCGCGATGGCGGGCGAGAGCCGCCACGTCACGGGGAGGAAGATGCCGCGGCCCGTGGGAATCGTCGTATGGTCGCCAAGCATGTGCTGAAGCGCCGACACGCCAACGCCATCGGGATGCGTGCCCTTCTTGGGCTGCTCGAGCTGCTGAGGATCGCCAAGGAGCACGACGTTAAGGGCCGCTCGAGTGACCGCCAGCACGTTGGCCAGCGACATCTGTCCGGCTTCATCGACGAATAGAACGTCCACGGCCTTGGCAAACTCAGGCCTGCTCCAGAGCCACGCCGTGCCGCCGAGAACCCTGACCCTGCCCGACTGAAGCGCCACGAGCGCGGCCTGGTTGTTCTCGAACTCCTCGACGCCGCCGCCGTCGTCTTCCGCATCCTCGACCTTGTGCCCGAGCCTGATATCGGTGCGCCCGAGTGTAGCCGCAGCCCTGGATACGGCATCGAGGAGGTTCCGGATCACACTGTGCCCCGTTGCGATGACGCCAATGCGCTTGCCTTCGGCCACGAGCGCACAGATCATCTGCGCGCCGGTGAACGTCTTCCCGGTGCCTGGAGGCCCCTGGATGGGCAGGATCGTCTCCGCCAGGTCGCCGCCGCATCGAACCGCGAAGTCGACGGCCGTCTCGCCCGGCGGGCTGTCGAAAGTCCCCGAGAGCGTCGATGGAGCCTCTGCCTCGAGAAGCCGAACGGCGAGCCGGTCTGCATCGCCGCGGACGACGCGCTCCCCGATGGCGTAGATGGCGTCTTCAATCACCTCGGCGTTGATGTACTTGTGCTCGAACACGGAGGTTGGATGCACATCCGCCATCGTGGGACCCTTGCGGACGTCGATCGTGCGCTCGACGCGGTTGACGCGGACGACCTTTCCCAGCTTGTCCCCGGTCTTCAGCTTGAGCTCGTCGCGGCGCCTGATCTCCATCTCCTGCCTGGGATAGCGATACCGATCGACCACTGATCCGGTCGCTCTGCCTTTCGTGCTCAGGATCACCTCGGCGCGCTCGACGAATTCGAGTCCGGCAATCGCTTGAGGCTCATCGAAGAGCTCGTCGTCAGGCAGCTCCAGGAGCCGGTAGTATTCCCACCAGCCAGCCTTGTCTTCGCGGCGATGCCAGTCCAGCAGATAGGCGAGGACCCACCGCGCCTGCTGATGCGCGTCCCGTGCGCGTCGCTCCAGGCTGACGCCTTCAAGAAGCTGCCTCCGGAGAATATTGACTCGCTGCTCGCGCGCGGTCACGTTCTCGGACGCTTCGCTCTCCTTGGGTCCAGGACGAGGCACGAGCTGTCCCTTGGCTTCGAGGCCCGCGCGCAGCGACTCGAGCCAGTCTCGCAGGCGAAGCGCGGACAGGCAGTCGTCCTGGTTGTAGCCCTGGATCGTGTTTCGGACCTCGCCGGTGATGAGAGCGGGAAGGTCGAGCTCGAGTGCCTGCTCCATCGCCCGGAGGCTTCGGTTCGCCTCGAGCAACGGCACGGCACGGGTAAACGCATACAGTGGCTCGAGCGACTTGATCGAATAGCGTTCGACTCCTGCGCGCAGGCCTTGCCGCACGACCGCATAGAGATCGACGAAGCGCCCGGCGCGAAGGAGCGCGTCGATGTCCTTCTCGCGCCTGACGAACCGTCCCATCAAGCGCTTGAGCGCCGTCGGTTCATACGGCGCATAGTGGTACACGTGCATGCCGGGATGAGCCACCCACGTGTCCATGATCGTCGCGACGACATCGTCGAAGGCTGCAGCCTCCTCTCCCGAGGTCAGCGCCCAGCGGGCGTGGTACACCGGCTGCTCATCGTTCAGTGACACGAGGCCGAACAGGTATTCACGGCCGGCCTCGCCCGCAAAGGGATCGCCTTCCAAGTCCAGGAAGAGATCCCCCGGCGCCGGTTCTGGCAGCCGGCAAAGCCCTTTGTCCGCCTCGATCGGCCGAAGCAACTCGAACACCGGCTCCTGCCTCGAGCGCGCCTCCACCTGAACGCGAGCTTGTTCTCGAATGCGGACGTAGGACAGCCGCGAGCCTCGTCGCGGCTTGAACGCGAGCGGCAGCGGCACGTTCGCGAGTGCCGCGGCCGTGGTGATGCCCTGCGCCTGAAGCTCGGTCCGTTGAGTACGCGTGATGCCCGCGACGAGCGACAAGTGGTCATCCTGCCGGCGCCTGGTGCTGCACACCCGCCACCAGGCACACACGTCACAATGATCGACCGGCTCCGGATAGTTCGCGGCCGCGAGCGCATCGTCATCACCCTCGACAAAGGCGTCCAACCGCCGGCGCAGCAGCCGGAAGTATGCGGCGTAGCTCTTGACGCGATACGTGTGGACCGGTTCGTCGGCATCCGGAGTCACCACGTAGAAGAATTCCGGGCGTGCTGACTGGACGGCCGTGAGGAGATCACAGTACAGGCCGAGCTGAAGGATTGTTCCGGCCCGAGTCTCGATCGCGAGCTTTGTGTCCGCGACCTCGTAACTCCACGTTCCGAGCGTGCTCGGTGAATCGACGCGCAACAAGATGTCCGGACGGCCGTACCAGTGTCCGTCGCCAAGCGCACCTTGGGCGATCACTTCGACTCCCGTGCGCATTGCATCGAGCGTGGCCGCGAGAGCATCCTCGCGCACCTTGATCTCGCTCAAGTGCGCAATTCGTTTGCCTGCCGCGTCGAGTCGTGACAGATAGTTGCGCTCGTGCTCAAGGCCACGGGCGAAGAGCGCCTCCAGTAGGGGATCGGTCCACGCTGGCCGTCGGCGTTTCCCGCGCACCTCGCCCAGTTCCAGCGC
>JBOGIW010000035.1:0-6018 GCA_050748045.1 Vicinamibacterales bacterium
CCACGAGCAGGGTCGGCGCGACGACGACGAACGGGGCGTGACGGGACAGCGAGACCCGATCGCGTCTCTCGGCCACGGCGCGCGCGAGGCCGCGACGGGCAGCGCCCCGCGGCACGCCGTCGCGCCACGAGCGCAGGTCGATTCGCCAGGCGAGCCGGTCGCTGTCGTCGGATTCAGCGGCCGCTACGCGGGCTCGGCGACGCTCGACGAGCTCTGGCATCACCTGGTCGAGGGACACGATCTCGTCGGAGACGTCACGCGGTGGGACCTGGCGCGGCATTACGCGCAGACGCTCGGCTCGGCCGATCGCGGCTGCCTGCAGGGAAGCTTCATCGACGGGATCGACCGCTTCGACGCCGACTTCTTCCGGATCTCGGCGCTCGAGGCCCGCTATATGGACCCGCAGCAACGGCTGTTCCTCGAAGAGGCGTGGACGGCGCTCGAGGAAGCGGGGTATGCCGGCGACTCGCCGTACCACGAGCGGTGTGGGGTGTTCGTGGGCTGCACCCTCGGCGACTACGAACGGCTCTTCGTGGACGAGCCGCCGCCGCAGGCGTTCTGGGGGAACGCCGGATCGGTCATCCCGGCGCGCATTGCGTACTTCCTCAACCTGCACGGGCCGGCCGTGGCGGTGGACACCGCGTGCTCGAGCTCGCTCGTCGCGATCCACCTGGCCTCGCAGTCGCTCTGGCGGCGCGAGATCGACATGGCGCTCGCCGGCGGCGTGCACGTCCAGTCCACGCCGCGGTTCTACGTGCTCTCGAGTCGCGGCGGGATGCTCTCTCCGACCGGGCGCTGTCGTACGTTCGGCGACGAGGCCGACGGCTTCGTGCCGGGCGAGGGCGTCGGTGTCGTCGTGTTGAAGCGGCTGGCCGACGCCCTCGCCGACGGCGATCACGTCTACGGCGTGATTCGGGGCTCGGGGATGAATCAGGACGGCGCGACCCACGGCATCACGGCGCCGAGCAGCCACGCCCAGGAACGGCTCCTGTGCACGGTCTACGAGCGGCACGGCATCGACCCGGACGCCATCCAGATGGTGGAGGCGCACGGCACGGGGACGAAGCTGGGCGATCCGATCGAGCTCGAGGCGCTCACGCGCGCGTTCCGCCGCTTCACGACGAGGCGCGGCTACTGCGCGCTCGGATCGATCAAGGCGAACCTTGGCCACACGGCGACGGCTTCGGGGGTCACCGGTGTCATCAAGGCGTTGCTGTCGATCCAGCACCGCACGATACCTGCGTCGCTCCACTGCGAGACGGCGAATCGCCGCTTCGACATCGGCGACAGTCCGTTCTTCCTCAACACGCGGTCGAGAGCGTGGGACGTCGCGCCGGGCCAGCGGCGGTGCGCGGCGGTCAGCTCCTTCGGCTTCAGCGGGACGAACGCGCACCTCGTCATCGAGGAGCCGCCGGCCGCGCCGGAGCGGATCCGCCGCCGATCGCCGGCCTGGCTCGTCGCGCTGGCGGCGCGGACCGCCGATGAGTTGCGACGGCAGGCCGAGCGGCTCCGCGACTGCGTGGCTCGCGCGTCGGACGCCGGCACGCGGCTCGACTGTGCGGACATCAGCTACACCGTGCTCCTGGGCCGGCGGCATCTCGGCCACCGGCTGGCGTGCGTCGTGCGCGACGAGCGCGAGCTCGTCGCGGTCCTGACGAAGTGGCTCGTGCACGGGGCCGCGAGCCACGTCTACGTGTCGAACGTGGGCGACACGAACCGGCGGGAGCAGCCGGAGCTCGTCCGCTTCGGCAACCGCTGCCTCCGGGAGTGCGCCGAGGGAGCCGACGAGACGCAGTATCACGAGAAGCTCGCAGCGGCGGCGGAGCTGTACGTCCAGGGCCACACGCTGGACTTCGCGGCGCTCTTCGCCGGCGGCTCGTACAGAAGGCTGTCGCTCCCCACGTACCCGTTTACGCGCGAATCGTATTGGGTTCAGTCGTCAGTGCCGCCGAGCGCCGTGTCGCTGGGCGCCGGCGCGGGTGTCGCGCCACGGGCCGCCGTCGAGCGGAAACACGCGGCGGGGGCTCCGCTGGCGCACCCGGCGCTGCATCGGATTCCCTCGGACTCCTCCGACGCGTGCTACGTCGCCACCTTCACCGGCGACGAGCCGTTTCTCCGGGATCACGTCGTGGACGGCCGCCGCGTGCTGCCTGCCGCCGCCTACCTCGCGATGGCCAGCGCGGCAGCCGCCGAGGCGCTCGGCTCCGGGCAGCCCGCGAGCGTGCGGCTCTGGAACACCGTCTGGTCGAGGCCGATTGTCGTCGGCCGCGAAGCGACGCAGGTGCATGTTCGGCTGCGGCCGGCGCCCGAGGAGCGGGACGGAGCGTCCTACGACGTGTTCACGCACGCGGACGGCGGGAACGCGCAGGAGGTCCTGCACTGCCAGGGTCGCGCCAGGGTCTTGACGCGATCGGATACGGACGGGGAGCTTCAGCCGGCGGCTCGGGACATTGCGGCCTTCCGAGCGACGTGCAGCCGGTTGACCGTCGGAAAAGACGAGCTCTACTCCCGCTTTGGCCAGCTCGGGATCCAGTACGGACCCGCGCACCGCGCCGTCCAGACCGTATCCGCCGGAGATGGCCAGGCGCTCGCGGAGCTCTCGCTGCCGCCGGAGGTGGCGCTCGACGCCGCGACAGGCTGGCTGCACCCGAGCCTCGTGGACGGCGCGCTGCAAACCGTGCTCTGTCTGATGATGCAGTCCGGCGAGGTGACCCCCGCGCTCCCGTTTGCGCTCGAGGAGCTCCGAGTCTACCGGCCGTGCAGCAGCCGGATGTTCGTCTGCACGCGGTCGTGCAACGATTCGCCGGCTTCGCGCGACGCCGGAGTGCAGCGGTTCGACATCGACCTGTGCGATGAGTCCGGGACCCTCAGCGCGACACTGCGTGGCTTCTCGATCCGCCGCGCCGGCGCTGCGGCGAAAGGCACCCCGATGCCGCGAACGCCCGCGCCGACAGCGCGTCAGGACACGACTCGGGCTGCGGAACCGGTGATGCTCGTGCCCGTGTGGGACGCGACGACGGTCGAGCGCATCGCGCCGTCGCCCTCGAGTGCGGACCGTGTGGTCGTCATCGGCGCCGGCGAGCGCCTCCTCGACCACCTCCGTCGACGGTACGCCACGCTCGCGCCGATGACCGTCGGCTCGACGGAGACAATCGACGACATCGCCGGGGCGTTGACGCGCGTGGGGCCAATCGACCATCTCGTCTGGATTGCGCCCGAAACGTGGCGGCGGATACCGGCCGGCGCCGGGATCGTCGCCGGGCAGCAGGCCGGCGTGCTGCAACTCTTCCGAGTCGTCAAAGCGCTGATTGGCCTTGGGCTGGACCGGTCGCCCCTCGGTGTCACGGTGGTCACGTACCGGAGCCAGTCGATCCACCCGCGGGATCCGATCGATCCCACACACGCCGGCGTGCACGGGCTCGTCGGATCGATGGCGAAGGAGTGCGACGCCTGGAAGGTCCGGCTGCTCGACCTGCCGTCGAGCGACGCCTGGTTCGACGAGGACATCGCGACGCTCCCGTTCGACGTGAAAGGCGACGCGCTCGCCTGCCGGGAGCGCCAGTGGTACCGACAGGCCGTGATTCCGGTCGATGCCGGATCGATGCAGGGAGACGCGCCGTCGCGCTACAGGCGCGGCGGCACCTACGTTGTCATCGGGGGCGCTGGTGGCATCGGCGAGGTCTGGACCGAGTACGTCGTCCGCCGGTACCAGGCGCAGGTCGTCTGGATCGGCAGGCGCCCGCTGGACGCGGCCATCGAGGCGAAGATTGCGGCGCTTGCCGCGCCTGGACCCGCGCCGCTCTACATCTCCGCCGACGCGACCGACCGATCCGCGCTGCAGCGGGCGTACGACGAGATCAAGCGCCGCGTCGGCGCGGTGCACGGCGTGGTGCATTCCGCGCTCGTGCTGATGGACCAGGCGCTGGCGAACCTGACCGAGGCGCAGTTTGCCGCGACGCTTGCGGCGAAGGTGGACACGAGCGTGAACGCGGCGGAGGTGTTCCAGGCCGAGCCATTGGACTTCTTCCTCTGCTTCTCATCGCTCAACAGCTTCAGCAAGTGGCCGTGGCAGAGCAACTATGCGGCGGCGTGCGTCTTCAAGGACGCGTATGCGCGTCACCTCGTCCAGACGCGCAACATCGGCGCGCGCGTCATGAACTGGGGCTACTGGGGGACCGTCGGCATCGTCGCCTCCGACTTCTACCGCCGCCGCATGGCGCGTCACGGGATCGGATCGATTGACGTGCCAGAGGGGATGGACGCGCTGGAGACGCTCCTGTCGGGGTTTCTCGATCAGGTGTGCTTCGTCAAGACCTTCCGGACGCTGCCGGGCGTCGAGTACTCCGAGCGGGTGATGTGTCACCCGTCGCGGGGCGGCTCGCCGCGCACGGAGGCGTTTGCGGCACGCATGTCGTCCGCCGCCGCCGATCGCTCTCGCGCGGCGCGCGAGCTCGTCTCGTCGGTCGGCGGGGTATCCATCCTCGACCGCCTGCTGACGGACCTCCTCTTCGCGCAGCTCCGTCGTATAGGCCTCGACGCCGGCGGCCTGTCGCCCGATGACGTCCAGCAGCGGTGCGGCATCGCGGCTCGCTACCGCAACTGGCTGCGCGAGAGCCTCGCGATCCTCGCGCGCCAGCAGTACCTCTCGGTGGACGACGGCCGTTACAGCGTGGCGGGGCACGACGTTCCGCCTCTCGAAACGCTCTGGGACGGGTGGGCGCGGCAGAAGGAGGCGTGGGCGTCGCGTCCGCTCGAGAGCACCATGATGCTGCTGGCGGAACCGGCCATGGCGGCGCTGCACGACGTGGTCCGGGATCTCCGGCCCGCGACAGAGGTGCTCTTTCCGCGCGGCTCCATTCAGCTCGTCGAGCGACTCTACAAGCACAACCCGGTCACCGCGTACTTCAGTGACGCGCTGGCCGACTGCGTGGTGGCCTATCTGCTCGCGCACACAGAACAGGCGCCGCTTTCGAAGATTCGCATCCTGGAGATCGGGGCAGGAACCGGCGCGGCCACCGTGGCCATCCTCGAGAAGCTCAGACCCTACCAGGACTCGATCGCGGAGTATTGCTTCACCGATGTGTCGCAGGCGTTCCTCATCAACGCGCGAAAGACGTACGGATCGTGGAATCCATTCCTGAGCTACGCGATCGTGAACGTCGAGCAGCCACTCGCGCCGAAGGTCGAGCTCGGGTCCTACGACGTGGTCGTCGCCAGCAATGTGCTGCACGCCACGGCGAACGTTCGCCAGTCCCTTCGGCACGCGAAGGGCGCGCTGAAGAGCGGCGGCGCGCTCGTCCTCAACGAGCTGACGCTGGTGCAGCTCTTCTCACACCTGACCTTCGGCCTGCTCGACGGCTGGTGGCGATACGAGGATGCGCCGATCCGCGCTCCGGGCGGTCCCGTCGTCCCCCCCGAGCGGTGGAAGCACATCCTGGAGTCGGAGGGATTTCGAGGCATCTCCTTCCCCGCGCAGACGGCGCACGAGCTCGGGCAACAGATCATTGTCGCGGAGAGTGACGGCGTCAGCCGCCAGCCTCCCAACTCCCAACTCCCAACTTCCAACTCCCAACTTCCAACTCCCAAACCCCAACTTTCAACTCCCAACTCCCAACTTCCAACTCCCAACTCCCAACTCCCAACTCCCAAGCCCCAACTTTCAACTCCCAACTCCCAACTTCCAACTCCCAATCCACAACTTTCAACTCCCAACTTCCAACTTCCAACTCCCAAGCCCCAACTTCCAACTTCCAACTCCCAACTCCCCATTCCCAAGCCCATGCCGGAGGCGGCCGTCCGGGCGCGCGTGCAGGCCGTGATCACCGGGTGCCTGGCTGAAACCCTGCAGATCGACCTCGACAAAGTGCATCACGAGCGCTTCGCCGACTACGGGATCGACTCGATCCTCGCGGTGAAGCTCATAACGGCCATCAGCCAGCAGCTCGGCCTGATGCTCGAGACGACGCTGCTCGTCGAGCACGACACGATTGGGAGCCTGACGGGCCATCTGATCGGGAC
>JBOGIW010000036.1:0-3323 GCA_050748045.1 Vicinamibacterales bacterium
GGCAGCCGGTAGACGTAATCCACGGAGCTCTCGCCGATCCCGACCACATCCCAGCGCGCCTGCATCGCTGTCAGTATACAGGGCAGAGAACCGGGAACCGGGAACCGGGAACAGAACCGGGAACCAGGAACCGGGAACCAGGAACCAGGAACACGCCGCGCCGCCCCGCGCCGGTTGCGCTACCGCCGTGACAGCTCGTACAGCCCGATAGCGGCCGCCGTCGCCACGTTCAGCGAATCGACGCCGGCCGCCATCGGGATGCGCACGCGAACGTCGGCCGACGCCAGCGCCTCGGCCGAGAGGCCGTCACCCTCGTGGCCGACGAGGAGCGCCACCTTGGCGGTCGCGAGCGGTGGGGCCACGCACGCTGGCGACGACAGCGGCAGGGCGTCAGGCGAGGGCGTGAGCGCCAGCAGCCTGAAGCCCGCGGTTCGAAGGCGCGCGAGATCCGCCGGCCAGTCGGGCAGCGGCGCGAACGGCACGCCGAGCGTCGCGGCCATCGACGTTCGGATCGCTTTGCGATAGAGCGGGTCGGCACACGACGGCCCGAGCAGCACGGCATCCACGCCGAACGCCGCCGCGCTCCTGAAGAGGCCGCCGACGTTGTCGGCATTCGAGACGCGATCGAGCACCACGAGGCGCGCCGCGCCGCGCACCACGTCTTCCCATCGCACCGCCGCCGGCCGCTCGCCGACCGCGAGGCAGCCTCGATGCAGGTTGAACCCGGCGAGCGCGTTCATCGCCGCCTGGCTGACGACGAAGACCGGCAGATCGGCCGCGGCGTCGAGGACGTCGTGCAGCGCGTCGCGGGCGGCGGGCGTCACGAGCACGGAGCGCGCGCGGAAGCGCGACACGAGCAGCCGCCGGACGACGTGGCGCCCTTCGGCGATGAAGACGCCACGGGCGCGGAGCAGCTCGGGATCGGGAACGTTCCGGTACTCCTCGAGGCGGGGATCCTCGTCGCCCGCGATCACGATGTCCACCCGGCGAGCTTAGCTCAAGCCTGTCGCCGCCACCCGGGAGCCGCCCTCCGGCGGCTGCACGACGTCTAACTCCTCGACGATTTCGCCGGCCGTGCGCAAGCTGTGCATGGGATCGCACGCTGTGCATGGGATGAAGTGCCGTCGCGGCGTGACGAGGTGCGGTCCAGTGCGTACAGGGAATCCTCATCCTGGGACGACGGTGGGCGGAACCGTCCGGCCCCGTCCGGGACGCCGCCTTGACCGGTTGTCTGAGCCGGCTGATAGTGCAGACATGGATCCGCACCCCCGGCACATCAGCGCGCGCCTCGTCGTAGGCGTGGCGACGGTGCTTGGCGTCTTTTCCACCTTCCAGGCCTACAACTACGTGACGCTGTTCACCGAGCGGAAGCCGGGCATGGCGCATCTGCTCGCGTTGAACCTCACGTACTGGTACGCGTGGGCGCTCGTCGTGCCGGGCATCCTCTGGCTCGCGCGCCGCTACCGCTTCGAGCGGCACACGTGGCGGCGGGCCGCGGCGGCCCACGCCGCGGGCGTCGTGGTGTTCACCTTCGCGCACGCGGTCATCACGGTGAGCGTGCGCGAGCCGCTCATCGCCGCCTTCGGCTGGCGGGCCGCACGCTGGTGGACGCAGTTCCAGGAGCTGTTCTTCCTCAACTTCGACTGGGAGATGATGACGTACTGGGCGGTCGTGGGCCTCAGTCACGCGCTCCACTACCACCGGCAGGCCCAGGAGCGGGCAATCACGGCGGCGCAGCTCCAGACGCGTCTGGCCGAGTCGCAGCTCCAGGCGCTGCAGCGGCAGCTCCACCCGCACTTTCTCTTCAACACGTTGCATACCATTTCCGCCCTGATGCACCGCGACACGGAGGCGGCCGACGCCATGCTGGCACGGCTCAGCGACCTGCTCCGCTTGACGCTCGAGCGGCTCGGGGTGCAGGAGATCCCGTTGAAGGAGGAGCTGGAGTTCCTGGAGAAGTACCTGGAGATCGAGCGCACCCGCTTCGGCGAGCGTCTCACCATCCAGATGGAAATCGAGCCGGAGGCGCTGGATGTGTGCGTCCCCAATCTGATTTTGCAGCCGCTCGTCGAGAACGCGATTCGCCACGGCATCGCGCCGCGTGTCGGCGGCGGGCGCCTGCAGATCGTCGCGCGGCGGACGGGTGAGCGGTTGTGGCTGATGGTCCGCGACAACGGTTCCGGGCTGTCGCCGGCCAAGCTCGACGCGTTCAACCGGGGCGTCGGGGTGTCGAACACGCGGTCGCGCCTCGAGCACCTCTACCCGGGCGGGCACCGCTTCGAGTTCCACGAGCCGTCCGACGGCGGCCTGGCCGTGACGATCGAGATGCCGGTGGCCGCCGATCCCGACGATCGGCGCGAGCCGGCCGTCCCCAACATGGAGGGCGTGGCGTGACCAAGATTCGAACCCTCGTCGTGGACGACGAGCCGATCGCGCGCGAGCGGATCCTGTCCCTGCTCCAGCAGGAGACCGATGTCGAAGTCATCGGCGAGTGCAGCGACGGCCTGCAGGCGGTCAGCGCCATTCAGCAGCAGTCGCCCGATCTCGTGTTCCTCGACGTGCAGATGCCGGGCACCGACGGCTTCGGCGTCATCCAGAGCATCGGCGCCGACCGCATGCCGACCGTCGTCTTCGTCACGGCGTACGACGAGTACGCGCTCAGGGCCTTCGAGGTGCACGCGCTCGATTACCTCCTCAAGCCGTTCGGCAAGGATCGCTTCGAGGAGACGCTGAAGCACGCGCGCGAGCACCTCGAGCGGCGCCGCGCCGGCGACCTCGGGCGCCGCCTCCTCGCGCTCGTCCACGACCTCAAGCCGGAACCGCAGCGGCTCGATCGCCTCGTGGTGAAGTCCGGCGGACGCGTCTTCTTCCTGCGCACCGACGAGATCGACTGGATCGAAGCGGCCGGCAACTACGTCCGCCTCCACCTCGGGGAAGAGTCGCACCTCTTCCGAGAGACGATGAACGGCATGGAGGGCCGCCTGGATGCCCGGCGCTTCGTCCGCATCCACCGCTCGCGCATCGTCAACACCGAGCAGATCAAGGAGCTGCAGCCCTGGTTCAACGGCGAGTACGTGGTGATCCTGCGCAACGGGACGCGGCTCACGCTCAGCCGCGGGTACCGGGAGAAGCTGCAGGAGCAGCTCGGGAAAGCCTTCTAATCCACGCGCCGCGTCGATGAGACGCCTTCATCGTTCGATGACCAGAACGCGCTTCACGTCTGCCGTGCCGGCATGACACCATGCCGGGCATGCCAGAGGTCATCGAGGCGTTCCCGGAGTGGGCGACGGCGCCGATTGCCGACGCGTGCGTCAGGCTGGAGA
>JBOGIW010000037.1:0-9033 GCA_050748045.1 Vicinamibacterales bacterium
GCGCCGGAGAGCCCCTCCCCGCAGGCTCGCCCGTGCCCGCTGTGAGCGTCGACGCCATCGATGGCGACGACCTGGAGGAGGCCGACGCCGAGGCGATCGAGCCGGCGGAGACGGCGGCACCGGAGCGCGAGCCGACGGCCGCGCCCGAGCGCGTGACGCCGCAGCTTGCCGTGCCCGATCCTGCCGTGCGCGAGGAGGCGGCCCCCGACGTCCCCGCCCCGTCGGTGTCTCTGCCGGAGCCGGAACGCGACCCTCAATGAGAGAGAACGGTTAACGCACATTGAAGCTGGCCATCGTCGTGCAGCGGTACGGCGCCGACATCAGCGGCGGAGCCGAGCTGCACGCGCGCTACATTGCCGAGCACCTGTCGCGGCAGGCCGACGTTCGCGTGCTCACCACCTGCGCACGGGACTATGTCACCTGGCGCAACGAGCTCCCGCCCGGGCCCGACACCGTCAACGGCGTTCCGTTGGAGCGCTTCCCCGTCGTGCGCGAGCGCGATCCCCACGAGTTCGGCGCACGGTCGGCCCGCGTGTTTCGCTCGAGACACTCCATCGCCGATGAGCTGCGATGGGTCGAGAGCGGCGGGCCGTTCAGCCCGGCGCTCCTGAGGGGCCTACGCCGCGCGCGGCGGGAGCTCGACTACATCCTGTTCTTCAGCGCCCGGTACTACCAGTCGATTCAGGGCGCGCGAATCGCGGCCGATCGTGCCGTGCTGGTGCCGACCTCCGAGCGCGATCCGGCGCTCGGCCTGTCGATCCTCGGCGCGCTCTTCCGGGGCGTGCGCGGGATCATGTACAACTCGCTCGAGGAGCGTGCGCTCATCCAGGGGGTGGCCTCGAACGCCGAGGTGCCGGGCGTCGTCGTCGGCGTCGGCTCGGAGGTGCCTCCCCGCGCGGATCCGGCACGCTTCAGGAGGAAGTACGGGATCGCCTCGCCGTTCGTCATCTATGTCGGGCGCATCGACGAGAACAAGGGATGCCGTGAGCTCTTCGACTACTTCACGCGGTACGCCGAACGCAGCGGACAATCGCTGCTGCTCGTGCTCGTCGGCACGCCGGTCCTCGAGATCCCGCCTCACCCGCGGATTCGACACCTCGGGTACGTCAGCGACGAGGACAAGTTCGACGCCGTGGCGGCCGCCGTGGCGCTCGTGATGCCGTCGCACTACGAGAGCCTGTCGATGGTCGTGCTCGAGGCGTGGGCCCTCGGACGGCCGGTGCTCGCGAACGCGCGGTGCGACGTGCTCCTCGGCCAGTGCCTCCGGAGCAATGGCGGCCTGTACTACGAAGACTCGATCGAGTTCTCGGCGGCCCTCGACCGGCTCCTGCACGACCGGCCGCTGGCCGCCGCGCTCGGCGCCGGCGGACGCGCGTATTACGAGCGGCACTATGCCTGGCCGGTCGTCGAGCGGAAGTACATGGACATGTTCGCGCGGCTGGACGCGGAGAATGCGGGCGGCGCGCCGCGACGCATGACACCGCTGCCCGGCTGGTGGGCGCGGCAGCGGGCGAACCTGCCGCCGGCCGCCGACGTCGTGCAGGCGGTGCCCGCCGGGCCCGTACCGGCCGGATGCCCGAACGCGGGACGAGGGGCCAGGCGACGTGAGGACCTGCCGTGAGATTCGCCCTGATTACGCCGCGCTACGGCGCGGAGATCGCGCACGGGGCCGAGCACGCGAGCCGCCGGTTCGCGGAGGAACTGGCGCAACGGCACGACGTCGACGTGCTGACCACGTGCGCACGCGACGCCTCCACGTGGAAAAACGTGTATCCCGAGGGCACCGACCGCGTGCGCGGCGTGCTGGTGCGCCGGTTCGCGGCCAGCGGCGGCCGCGACTCGCAGGGCTTCCAGATGCTCGGGCAGCGCCTCTTCACGACAACGCATTCGCGCGCCGACGAGCTCGAGTGGGTACGGCGCAGCGGATCCTCGAGCGCGGGGCTGGTCGACTACCTGAAGCGGCAGCACCGCCACTACGACGCGCTCGTCTTCTTCTCGTACTGTGCGGGCACGACCGTGCACGGGCTGGCCCTCTGGCCCGAACGCAGCATCCTCTTCCCCAGCGCAACCCTCGATCCCGCGCTCCGCCTCTGGGTGTGCCAGGACACCATCGCGGCGGCAGCCGCCGTCGGCTACGCCTCCGCGGCGGAGCGGCGCCTCGTGCGCGCGCACCTCCGGCGGCTCCCGCGGGCCGACGAGATCGTCGGCGTCGGCATCCCAGCCGTGCACGAGGCGCGCTACCCGCGGCTGCAGGAGCCGCTCCCCGAGGCCGGGCCCGACGAACACGGCCTGGCCGAGACCGCCGGCCAGGCACCCCCGTCCCACCTCGCCGGCCGCGGCGTGCTCTTCCGGCGCCGCCACCGGCTGCATGGCCGTTTCGCGCTCTACGGCGGCCCGGTTGACGCCGATAACGGCACCGAAGAGCTGATCGAGTACTTCGACAGCTACGCCGCACGTGACGGCGAGGCGGCGCTCGTCCTGCTGGGCGTGAAGATGATGAAGCTCCCCGCCGAGCCGTGGCTGCATTCTGCGGGCGTCCTGCCCGAGCGGGACCGGGTCGCGGCGCTCGAGGCGGCCGACATCGCGCTCGCCCCGGACCCCGCCGACCTCCTCGGCGAGCACACGCTCGAGGCGCTCGGCGCCGGCACGCCCGTGCTCGCAAGCGCGCGCAACGCGGCCGCGGTGGAGCACGTCCGGCGATCGAACGGAGGGCTCTACTACGCGAACCGCGACGAGTTCGCCGAGGCGATGCGGCTGCTCATGTCGAACGACCGGCTCCGCGACGCGATGGGTCGCAACGGCCGGCGGTACGTTCAGCAGTACTTCCGTTGGGACGCGGTGCTCGGTCGATTCGAGCGGCTGGTTGCCGCCGTCAAGGCGGGAATCAGCCGCATCGAAGGCTCTCAGTGGTCCCGTGTCGCTTCCGTCGTCGAGAACGCCTGCCGCGAGGAGGACGAGGAGGCGGCGGCCGTGGCCGGTTCGTCGCCATTCCCGGATCCCGTCTTCCGGCGCCGCGGCCGGATGTCGTAGCGCTTGATCATCTCGTTCAGCGTCGTCGGCTTGATGTGCAGGAGCTCCGCCGCGCGCTTCTGCACCCCGCCGGCCGCTTCGAGCGTCGACTCGATCAGCCGCTTCTCGAAGTCGGTGATGACGTCCTTGAACGAGATCCCTTCGGGCGGCACGATGAACTGCGGGATCTGGAAGGTGGGCGCCTTCCGCACGTGCTCCGGGATCAGGCTGCCGTCGATGCGCGGACCCGACGACAGCACGACCGCGCGCTCGATGACGTTCTCGAGCTCGCGGACGTTGCCCGGCCAGTCGTACTCCATCATCAGGTCGAGCGCGTCGGCGGTCAGCTCGAGATTGGGCCTGTTGTTCTCGACGCCGTACTTCTCGAGGAAGTGTTGCGCGAGCGGCGGGATGTCCTCCTTGCGCTCGCGGAGCGGCGGGAGGTAGATGCTGATCACGTGAAGGCGGTAGTAGAGGTCCTCGCGGAAGCGGCCCTCCTCCATCATCTGCCGCAGGTCGCAGTTCGTGGCGGCGATGATGCGGACGTCGACCCGGATGGTCTCCATGCCGCCGAGGCGCATGAACTCGCGCTCCTGCATCACGCGCAGGAGCTTGGCCTGCGTCTCGAGGGGAATGTTGCCGATCTCGTCGAAGAAGATGCTCCCCTTGTCGGCCATGTCGCACAGGCCCTTCTTGGGGTAGACCGCTCCCGTGAAGGCCCCCTTGACGTGGCCGAAGAGCGTCGATTCGAGGAGGTCCGGCGGCAGGTTGCCGGAATTCACCGTCACGAACGCCCGGTCGGCGCGCGCCGAGTTCGTGTGGATGGCGCGTGCGACGAGCTCCTTGCCCGTGCCGCTCTCGCCCGTGATCAGGATCGTCGATCGGCTCGGCGCCGCCTGGATGATCAGGTCGAACACCTGCTTCATCCTGGGGCTGCGGCCGATGATGCCCGAGAACTTGTGGTACTGGGCCTGGAGGTTCTGCCGGAGCGCCGTGTTCTCGGCGACGAGCCGGCGGCGCTCGACGGCGTTCCTGAGGACGACGAGCACCTCGTCGTTCTTGAACGGCTTGGTGATGTAGTCGAAGGCGCCCCGCTTCATCGCGGCTATCGCGTTCTCGACCGACGCGAACGCGGTGATCATCAGGACGGGCAGATCCTCGTCGATCTTCCTGAGCTCGTCGAGGGCCTGCACGCCGTCCATGCCCGGCATCATCACGTCCACGATGGCCGCGTCGAAGGGCAGCGCCTTGGCCAACTCGAGACCCTCGGCCGCCGTGGACGCGAGCCTGACCTCGTACCCCTCGCGGGTCAGGAGCGTCTCGAGGATCTCCCGCATGATCTCTTCGTCGTCGACGACCAGGATGGAACCGTTGCGACGCATAGACGAGGCTCCTTCTAGCCGTGCCCGCCGGCCGCGCCGCGCGCCGCGCGTCCGGCCGCGGGCGCCTGGGGGAATCCGAGGACGAACCGCGTGCCGAGACCGAGGCCGCTCTCGCAGTTGATCGAGCCGTCATGTTCCCGGACGATGCCGTAGGTGATGGAGAGGCCCAGCCCGGTTCCCTGCCCGATGACCTTCGTCGTGAAGAACGGGTCGTAGATGCGCGCGAGGTGCTCGCTCGGGATGCCCGAGCCGGTGTCGGACACCTCGGCGACGACGCGCCCCTCCTCGACGCGCGTGGCAATCGAGAGCCAGCCGCCCTTCGGCATGGCGTCGCGCGCGTTCAGGAACAGGTTGAGGAACACCTGCTGCAGCTTGTGCTCGACGCCGAGCACCACCGGCGGCGCGGCGGCAAGCTCGCGGCGCACCTTGATCTTGACGATCTCGAACTGGTGCTCGAGCAGCGACAGCACGTCCGTGATCACCGCGTTCAGGTCGACGGCCGATCGCTCCGTGGCGCCTGCCGGGACGGGCCGCGAGAGGTTCAGCAGCGAGTTGACGATCTTCGCGGCGCGGAACGTCTGCCGCTCGATCTTCTCGAGCAGCCGCGTGCGGTGGTCGTTCGGGTCGGCGCCATCGAGCAGCATCTGCGTGAAGCTCGAGATGCCCGTGAGCGGCGTGTTCACTTCGTGGGCCACGCCGGCCGCGAGGAGGCCGATCGACGCCATCTTCTCGGAAATCTGGAGCTGTTCCTCGAGGTGGACCCGGCTGGTGATGTCCTCGACGATGACGATGGTGCCGACCGTCACGGTGGACGCGCCGTCGGCGGCGCGCAACGGCACCACGGCGGCGTTGACGAGCAGCCGGCTGCCTTGGGCGGCGTCGCGGCCGACGAGCGGAATGCGGGAGAGCGTCGTGCCGTACGGCGCGTCCCGGCGCGCTGCGCGGATGGCCTCGACAAACGGCGCGTCGAACAGCGTGTCCAGACGGCGGCCGGTGGCTTCCGCCCGCGCCACGCCGTAGAGCTGCTCGAGCGCCGAGTTCCACCGCACCACGCGGTCGTTCAGATCGACGACCAGCAGGCCGTCGTCGAGCGATTCGAGAATGTTCTCGTTGAACGCGCGGAGGCGATCGAGCTCGAGCGCCTTCAGGTGAAGCTGGCGGTAGAGGCGCGCGTTCTCGAGCGCGGTGGCGATCTGCCCGGCCACGGCCGCCAGGAGCGCCGTATCCTCGCTGTTCAGCGGCTCGCCCGTGTCCTTCCGTCCGAGCGCCAGCACCGCGATCGTGCCCTCCTTCGCGACGCACGGCACGAAGTAGTAGAGGCCCGCGTCGCGCCAGAACTCGATCTCTTCCGCCGCGAAGCGGCTGACGGCCATCGGATCGTCCAGCGCCACGATGTGGCCGCCGGCGAGCTTGAGGCCCAGACCGGAGCGCTGCAGGATCGCGGGCGGCTCGCCGTCGCCGAACCCGGAGTGGCGAATCGAGGCAAACTGCGGCACGTCTTCGTCGGCGAGCATGAGCGACATCCGGTCGACAAGCAGCGTTTCGACGACGCGCGACACGAGCCGCTCGGCGAGCCGGTGCAGATCGAGGTCGCTGTTGAGATCGCGCGCGAACCCCACGAGCGCCCGGCGGTAGTCGTAGCGGTCCCGGTAGAAGGCGCGGTCGAGGACGTTCTGCACCGCCTCCTTCACCGGCGGCGCGAGCAGCACCGCGACCAGCGTGGCCAGGAACGCGATGACCCAGTTGTGCTCGTCCTCGCCCCGGAGGAACACGCGCTCGACCGCCTGCAGCAGCACCGCGTAGATCGCCACGATCGCCGACAGCGCCGCCGCATACACGAGGCCACGCTTGACGATGACCTCGATGTCCATCAGGCGGTAGCGCACGATGGCCGACGCGTAGGCCAGCGGAATCAGGCTGAGCGGAATCGCCGAAAGCCCCATCGGCATCGACGGCTCGATCCCGAACGCGTAGGGCAGCGCATAGCCCGCGGCAAAGGGCGCCGCGCCGAGCCCCGTCCCCCACGCAATCCAGCGGAGCTGCCGGCGCGCCGTGATCGACTGCACCTCGCCGAGCGCCCGCGTCAGCACGGCGAGCCCGCCGATGAAGCAGACCCCCAGATACAGCAGCTCGAGCCGATCCAGCGCGGCAACGACCCCGGTGATGAGCGTCGGGTCCGTCTCCGACCCGGCGACCGCAATCACCCGCACCGCCCCGAGCACGATCGCCGGCCCGTAGAGGAGCGGCACCAGCGTGCGGCCGGCCGTCCCCCGGATAAACCGCGCGGGACGCTCGGGAAACACCAGCGAGAAGTGGAGGAAGAGCGGCGGCAGCATCAGGATGGAGAGGGCGTCGCCCCAGTAGAACACCCAGTCGAGCTTGTCCAGCCGCCCGCTGAACGAGAAGGTGAAGACGCCGAAGAAGGCGACCGACAGCCAGAAGAAGTGCAGCGTGGCTTCGTCGCGCGGGCGCCGCATCCGCACGGCGCCGCCGACCAGCAGCGAGAAGATGCCGACGGCCGCCAGCAGGAAGTACAAGGCGCCCCGGTTGTTCGGGATGAGCGCAAGGCGCACGTCCACGACCTCGCGCGTGCCGAGGCGCAGCATCGTGTAGCGCAGCGTCGTCTTCGTGTCGGCGGCGTGCAGCGCCTGCACGACCTCGGACACCCGTTGAACGGGGCGGTCGTCAATCGCGAGCAGGACGTCACCCGGCATGACGCCAACGGCGGCGGCAGGGCTGGCGGGGGCTATCTCCTGGGCCGATACGCCATTGTCGCCGAGCACCCACAGCACACCGTCTTCGACTTCCCGGAACGTGGCGAGGGTGGCGATGTTGGCGACGCCCAGGCACAAAAGGGCCGTGACGACGACCAGCGGCAATGCTGGTCCCCACCACCACGCTCCAAAATGGCCGGAAGCAGGAAGCGCGGGTTCGGGCACTCCGTTCATGGGTTGCGGAAAAGAAGGCGAAATGGAATCCGCGGTCGCCGCGAACGGAGCAAAGGATATACCATGGCGCCGACCCGTCAGATCCTTGTAACCAACAGATAAATCGCCATTTGTCGCCGAAAGTCACGGCTCGCGAACTGGGCGATCCAAATCTCAGGACGCTTCATCCAAGTCACTGGATGAAGAAAATGCCGACAAAAAAAGGGAGGCGAGCCTCCCGTGACCCAAACGCCGAAGTCGAAAGACTAGAAGCGCACCGTGACGCCGCCGACGATGCGCTTGGGCGGCTTCAGGACCAGCAGCTCGTCGTACATCGACGCGTCGAGCAGATCCTCGCGGAACAGGTTCCGAACCGTCAGCAGCATTTCCCACTGCGCGGCCGTGAAGTTCAGGAACGGCAGCGCCTGGTTGATCTGGACGTCGAACCGCGCGCCGAGCCGGCCGCTCCGATCGATGGCTTCCGTCGTGGTAAAGCCGCTATTCAGCTTGTAGAGCACGTAGACGCGCGTCGCGGTCATGGGAATCTGCGTCTGCAGAGACGTCGTGAGGTCGTGAACCGTCTCGGACTCAGCCCGGTTGGCGGACGGAGCCACCAGGGAGAGTACGCGCCAGTCGGGCCCCCGCCGGATCCAGTCGGCGTCGGTGCGGGTGTAGTCGAGCGATCCGCGAACGCGGCCTGTCAACGTGCGGCTGACGCCGACGCCCCAGCCCCGGGCCTCGAGATGGCCGCCGGACGCCACGTAATAGTGCCCGATGTCGGCGGACGCCCCTGCCGGCAGCGACACGCCGAACAACGTGACCATCTGGTCGTTGACCCGCTGGCGGAACGCGCGCAGTCCCATGATCACGCCGCCACCCATGTCGTGCTCCGCCGCGACCTCGTAGTGCTGGACGCGCTCGGCCTGGAAGCCGCGACGCGTGGAGACCGGCGAGAACGTGCGTTCGGGAGGGAGCCACACGTTGAGCGCCGCCTGCGGGATGAACTCCTCGGCGCCCGGCGCCATCTCGCGTCGCGAGGCCGCGAACCGCACGCGCAGGACGTTGGTCGGCGCAAACGTGACGCCGAGGCGCGGGCTGAAGAGGCCGCCGTCCTCGAGGTAGTCGTACTTCGCATAGCGCGCGCCGTAGTGGAACGTCACTCCGGGCCTGAGGGTCCAGAGATCGTACGCGTACATGGCCGCCGCGTTCCGGCTGCCGTCCGCGACGGCGGCAAGAGCCGCGGGGTTGCCGCCGCGGTAGCTCTGCATGCTGTACATCAAACCGGCCTCGTACTGATGAGAGGCCGGGGAGCGGCGCACGTACGAGCCTGCGATCACCCAGGAGGCCAGGTCCCCTTGCGTCATGGCGCCGCGCACGTTCCAGTCGCCGGCGCCCATCGGCGCGTTGAGCGACACGAAGGCGACGCTCCGGGGAGCGACGTGCATCGAGAGGAGCTCCTGCGGCTGATCGAACGAGGTCGTCGTGAGGAAATTCACTTCGCCCGAAAGCGGCAGTTCCGTGAACAGGGACGAGGCAATCCGCGCCGAGTGCCCCATCGCCCGGCCGATCGTCTCGAACGAGTCCTCCCAGAACGAATCATCGTCTTCGGCCGTGAGGACGCCGGGCTCGGCGTCCTTCAACACGCTGCGCTTCAGGTGCCGCAGCCGCCAGGCCGCCTCGCCGTGATCGTGGTCCGCTCCGCCGGGGACGGCGGG
>JBOGIW010000038.1:0-2424 GCA_050748045.1 Vicinamibacterales bacterium
TCGTCCGAGCGGGTCAGCACGGCCTGCGCGGAGACCACCGGCACGTCGATCATCGATTGACTCAGCACGAGAACGCCCGCGAGCACCGCCAGGGCCAGCAACGCCGGGCGCAGTACGTGACGCGGGACGTTCGCTGCGCGGGCCATGCGCGTGAGGTGCGCAACCAACGCACGACCGGCGGGCCGGCGCGCCGGCGGCGCGGGCGGCTCGGCCGACGCCTGCAGCCGCGACGCGAGCGATTCCTGAAAGCCGCCGGGCACGGCGACCTCCACTTCGCTCAGGCACTGCACGAGGTCGCGCAGCCGCTCGAACTCCTGGTCCCGGCTTGGCAGCGGGTCCGAGGCGCTCCCCTCCATCCGGCGATGGAGGACCAGTTCGTCGACGTAGGCCGTCATCCGGCGCGCCTGCTCGCGTTCCGTGCGCTTCATGCCCAACCCATCTTCTGCAGACGCTCCCGGAGCCGCCTCAGCGACCGGAGCAGGCGCATGCTGACGGCGGCCTCCGACAGGCGGAGAATGCCGGCTATCTCCCGATTCGTCCGATGCGCGACGAACTTCAGCGCCAACAGGGCGCGATCCTCGTCGGCGAGGTCGCCGATCACCTGCAGCAGGTCGCTGAGCTGCTGCTTCCGTTCGTACGCCGCCTCCGGGTTCCGCGACGCGGCCGGAAGCTCGGTCATCTCCTGAATCGGGAGACTGGCGCGCTCGTGGCGCCTCTCGACCCGCCAATAGTCGATGAGCGTGTTGTGCGCGATCCGGAACATCCACTGCATGGCGGCGTCGCCCGGCGGGGCCTTCTCGCGGTGCCGATACGCCTTGAGGAAGGCACGACTGACCAGTTCCTGCGCCGTCTCGGTGGTCGCCACCTGGCAGCGGAGGAACGCGTACACTTTCGGGAAGGCCGCCGCGTAAAGCGTCTCGAAGGCCGGTGCCACCGCGCGCGGCTCGAGTGCGTCGGAGGCTGGAGCCGTGTGCGCCCGCCGGAGGGCGTTGGGCTTGGCGAGGACGAAGCGGGCGTCAAACATCTGGAAGTGAGCTCGATGCGGAGATCACGGGCGCCGGCCTCCGTGCAGCACCTCGATCGGCACGTAGACCTCGTCGAAGCCGAAGTAGCGTGGCGCGAGCATGCCGATCGCGCTCGAGGTCCGCCACAGCGGATGACTGGGAAACCCGACGATCGCCAAGTCCTCGCCGACGACAAAGCTGCCGATGACGGTGCCTCCCCGCATGGCCCAGCCGGTCCTGGGATCGAGCGCGGCGACGAGATCCGGCGCCGCGGCATCCAGCTTGCCATCCCGCCAGGCGATCAGGTTCTCGTTCTTGTTGTAAATCCTGTACGTGCTCCCGGCAAAGTCGCCGACGCCGTCCAGGTAGGCATTCGTCCAGCCAAACCCGCCCTCGGCGCGCGAGTCCGAGCGGCGCACTGTACCTCGAAACAGGACGAAGCCCTCGCCCGCCGCGGCAACGGCCGCGATCGGATCGCGTCCCTCCGCGACGGCCTCCCGGGCGGCACGCCCGAGGCGCATGCACGTGCTCAGGAAACCGGGGATCACGTTGCGCTTGAGCACGTCGCCGCGCACGGCATTGGCCGCCACCGTCACGCGGCCGCCGCTGGCCACGGCCAGCGCCCGTGTGAGGTCCTCGACGCGGAAGTCGTCACGCACGGCTGGCATCAGGATCGTGTCGCCGTACGGCGTGACAGCCGCGAGAGGGGCCCGGGTGATGCCGTTCATGAAAAACGGGTTCATCTGCACCTCGGGCAGGCAGCGGCCGGACGGGCATCCGTCGACGATCGGGATGCCCATGCGAGCGGCGATGAGGAGCGCATGAACGGTGGCGTTCCCCGCTTCAGCCTCGAAGATGGCGTTGAACCGCGAGCCGAGATGTCCGCTCAGGACGTCCCCGGCGGAGGGTGCGCGCGGATCCGGCTTGATCCCCTGCCGTTTCAGACGTTCGGTGACGTGGGGCCATGCGCCGCCGCCGCCGACGACGAATGACGAGAACACGAGCCAGTCGTCGGGGAGCTCCTCGACGGAGACCATCCGAAAGGTGTGCCCCTCACGTACGGCGTCGCGGACGCGCTGGATCATCGACTGCGTGTTGACGCCGCGCGTGCAGAGAATCGCGGCCCCGACCATCATGTCGGTGAGCTCCTGCTCCGAGAGCGTGCGCAACGCCGGTCCGCCGGGGCCGATCCTCCCGAGCGCTGCGAAAAGTCCGGCGTCCGCGCCGCGCATGGACACGACGCCGGCGCCGAGCACCACCAGGAGGGCGACTCCGCATCGACGCACCAGTCGTGCTGCCTCCTTCGGCCGATGACCGTCCTTGCAGGGCGACCGCATGCCGGGCTCAGCATATCGCAATCCGCGATCCGCAATCCGCTCTCCGCGATCCGCGATTCCGCAATCCGCGATCCGCAATCCGC